>NZ_CP125377.1:4452500-4752500 GCF_034008315.1 Pseudomonas sp. P8_241
CGAGCAGGCTCGCTCCTACAGAGGTCGGGTTGATGGCGGATTGGCGAATCAGCGTTGCGCGGTCTTGCTGACGGCGGCGCTGTTGTCGTGGATCAGTTGCGCGATCATTGCGTCGGCCTCGACCAACTGACGGTCATAGATGCTGGTACTGAATGACGCCTTTTGCGGCGGCTGTTGTGCCAGCACCGGGCCGCTCTGATCGCGAAGGTTCACGTCAACCGTGGTCGACAGACCGACACGCAATGGATGTTTGGCCAGTTCCTCGGCATTCACATGAATTCGCACCGGTACACGCTGGACGATCTTGATCCAGTTCCCGGTAGCGTTCTGCGCCGGCAGCAAGGCGAACGCACTGCCGGTCCCGGCGCCGAGGCTGTCAATGGTGCCGCTGAATGTCACTTCGCTGCCGTACAGATCGGTTTCGATGTCCACGGGCTGGCCGATGCGCATGTCGCGCAGCTGAGTTTCCTTGAAGTTGGCGTCGATCCATAGCTGATCCAGCGGAATCACCGCCATCAGCGCCGTCCCCGGCTGCACGCGCTGACCGAGCTGCACCTTGCGTTTGGCCACGTAACCGGTGACCGGTGCGATCAAGGTGCTGCGGGCATTGTTCAGGTAGGCCTGACGCAATTGCGCCGCGGCGGCCATCACGTCAGGGTGCGAGGACACCACGGTATCGTCGACCAAAGCGCTGCTGGTCTTGAGCTTCTGCTGGGCATTGGTCAGTGCGTTTTGCGCCGAGGCCAGGTCATCGCGGGCGTGGGACAGCTCTTCCTGGGAAATCGCCCCGCCAGCCGCCAGGTTCTTCCGGCGACTGAAGTTGTCCTGCGCCTTCTGCACTTCGGCTTTCTGCGCGTTGACCTGGGCTTTCATGCCGTCGACATCGCTGTACAAACCGCGAACCTGACGCACCGTGCGGGCCAGATTGGCCTGGGCACTTTGCAAACCGACTTCAGCGTCGTTCGGGTCGAAATTCACAAGCACCTGGCCTTCATGCACCAGGTCGCCATCGTCAGCGCCGATGCTCACCACGGTACCGGTGACCAGCGGGGTGATCTCTACGACATTGCCGTTCACATAGGCGTCGTCGGTACTTTCGCTCCAGCGCCCGTAAAATTCGTGATAAGCCCAGACGCCCGCGCCGCCTAGCGCGACAACCACGGCAAGCGCCAGCAACATGAGCTTGCGCTTGCCCGAGTCGGGATTGGTCGGGGTGTTTTCCGGGGGTTGAGTTGTATCGGCGATGTCCATGAAAAATACCTTGAATTAGTGGCTCAGCGAGGCTGGCGAAGTGTTGGCAGAGGCAATGGTGTCGGGCGTAAAGCCGCCGCCCAAGGCCTGCATCAGTTGAATCGACAGATCGATCTGCTCGGCATTCAGGCTCGCCAGCTGACGCTGGGCCTGGAGCAATTGCTGTTCGATGCTGAGCACGTCCAGATAATTGCCGACGCCGGAACCGTAGCGCTGGACCACGGTGTTGTAGGAGTCCTGGGCGATGTTGGTGGCGTGCTGCTGGGCCGCGATTTGCCGACCGATATCACGCAACTGATTGATGCTGTCGCTGACATCGCCCAGCGCTCTCACCAGGCTTTTGTTGTACTGCGCGACCGCGAGGTCATAATCGGCATCCCGGGAATCGAGGTCGGCGCGCAAGCGTCCGCCATCGAAAATCGGCACGGAAATCGTCGGCGCGACATTAAAAAAGCGACTCGCCGAACCGAACATTGCATCGCCCAATAACGATTCGGCACCGGCGGCGGCGCTGAGGTTCAGGTTGGGATAGAACTGCGTTTTCCCGGCGTCGATGCTTTTGCTCGCCGCCTCGACTCGCCAACGTGCTGCCACCAGGTCCGGACGGCGACCGAGCAACTCGGCCGGGAGCACTGAAGGTAGCGCTACCGCACCTGGCTGAAGAATGTTTGGACGGGCTATTTCATTACCGCGATCCGGGCCTTTGCCGAGCAGCACAGCCAAGGCGATCTTCGCGCTGTTGAGGCGTTTTTCGGCGTCGACCAGATTGGCCTGAGAAGTGGCTTCCAGACTTTCGGTTTGTTGATATTGGTATTGGCTGTCGATCCCGGCGCGCAGGCGGCGCTGGCTCAAATCGAGCATTTGCCGGGTGCGTTTGAGGTCTTCGTTGGACAAGTCATAAACAATGTGTGCCTGGCCCAGATCGCTGTAGGCACGGGCGACATCGGCTGCCAGGGTCAATTGCGCGGCCTGTTGGTCGACTTCGGCGGCGCGCGCCTCGCCCAACGCAGCCTCCCACGCGTCACGCTGACCACCCCACAGGTCGAAGGTGTAGTTGAAGCCGGCGGAGATGTTGCGCACGGTGGCATAGGCATCGCCCTGGCCTCGTGGATCCTGATCCTTGGCGAACCGCGAACGGCTGACACCGGCGCTGGCATCCAGGGTCGGCATCCGTGCGGCATCGGCGGCATACGCGGCGGCACTGGCTTGATGGGCGCGGGCCTCGGCGATCTGCATATCAGGGCTGTCGCGCAGGGCCTCGCGGATCAGGCCGTCAAGTTGCGGATCACCCAGGCTTTTCCACCAGTCGCTTCTCGGCCATGCGGCGGGCGACAAGGTCACGCCGCTGAGGGATTGCCCGGCCTGGAGATTTTTCGCGTCGAGCCTCACCCCTTCGGTTTTCAGACCACTGTAACTGGCGCAACCGGCCAGGCTCATGGCCAACAACACCTGGCTCAGTCCGGTACGCAAGGTTTTACTACTCATTTGTTGCCTACCCGCTGCAGGGTGAGCGAGTCACCGGCGGCTACCAGAATTTTTTTCAGAATCGACTCCAGCGCTTCCAGTTCTTCGGCTGTGATGGCGACGGCCAGTTGATTCATGGCTTCGGCGCCGATGTGCGGCAGACGGTCGGCCAGCTTCAGCCCTTCCTTCGTGAGGACAAGCTGAACCTGACGGCGGTCCGCCTCGGAGCGTTGACGGACAAGGAAATTTTTCTGCTCCAGACGATCGAGCATGCGGGTCATCGAGCCGCTGTCCAGGGACAGATGACGGCACAGGTCGCCCGGTGAGTCGACGCCGTACTGGGCGATGATGATCAACACCTTGAACTGCGCGGCGGTGATGCCGTGGGGTTCCATGTGACTGTCGAGGATCCGGTCTTTCAACAGGGCAGCTCGGCCGAGCAACATGCCCAAATGGCAGTTCTTGAAGTCGTCGGGAGAGAAGTGATTCATTTGCTCACCTAATAACTGCCTAGGCAGTGAATGTATGAGCAGATGTTACTGCCTAGGCAGCTAATGTCAACGCAATAGTTAGCCTGCTTGGTAAATAGTTGACCAATGGAGTAGGAAATGCAAAAAGTCGCAGTCTTCGGCAGCTCCTACGGGGTTTTGTGTACCCCGTAGGAGCTGCCGAAGGCTGCGATTTTGATGTGAAGGCGGCTAGAAGTCCCGCTTGTAGAAAATGTCCAGCGAGCTGGCAATGCCACTGGCAGCTTCGAGATAAACCTTTTTGCTCAGTTTGTAACGCAGAGCAATGGTGTTGGCGGGTTCAAACACCCCGACGCCATAACGCAGGCTGAGCTTCTCGGAAATGTTGCCGCTGGCCACCACGCTGGTGGTATTGCCGCTCCCCTCGGTATCGAGCTGAAAGTCCTCGATCCCCAGATTCTTGGCTAGTCCTCCGGTCACCCCGGCACTGCCCATCAAGCCCAACCCGAGTGCCGCCTGCGCCAGCATGTTGTTGTCTTCACCGTTAGTGCTCAACGGACGGCCGAGCACCAGGTAGGACAACGCCTGCTCCTGGCTCATGGCCGGTTCGGAGAAAATCTGCGTGGTCGGTTGCTCGGCACTGCCGCTCAGGCGAATGCCGGCGATCACGTCGTCGGTCTGGCGTATCGCTTCGATGTCCAGGTACGGCTGATCAATCGGCCCGGCGAACAGCAGCCGCGCCCGACGTACCGAAAGCCGCTGCCCGTAGGCGCGATAACGACCGTCGTTGAGCCACAGTTCGCCACGGGTGTCCATGTTGTCGCCGATGTGGACATGCCCTTGGACATTGGCGGTCAGGCCGAACCCGGCGAAGCTCAGCTTCTCTTCGCCGACCACCACTTCAATGTCCATTTTCATCGCCAGCGGCGGCTTGCCCTCTTCGGTCTGCTGACCGACGATCACCGTGTCATCGGAGACTTTGACCGTCGAAGGCGGCAACTCGCGAATGGTGATGTCGCCCTTGGGTACCATCACTTTGCCGGCGATGGCCAACTCGTCACCCTTCATCGAAACTTTCAGGTCCGGTGCCACCTCCAGCTTGGCGTAAGGTTCCACCGTCACCGGCAACTGCGAGCCCTTGAGCGCCAGGTCCACCACCAGCGCCTGCCCCCAGGCGATGTTGCCGTTCAAGGTCCCCTGCCCGCTCTTACCGCTTTTCCAACCGCCGTTCAGTTGCACGTTTTCGCCGGCAATGAGCGCTTGCAGGTTGAGGTTTTTGAGCTCCATCGGCAACTCGGGGCCGGACACTTCGCCGTCGCTGAGTTGCAGGCTGCCATTGACCTGCGGCGCCAACAGACCACCGGAGATCGTACCGCTGCCATTCAAACGGCCCGTCAGTTTCTCGACCATGGGTACAAACGGCCGCGCCACCGACAGGTCCAGCCCATTCAAGCGGAATGAGCCCGACACCGGTTTGTTCTTGGGCAACGGATTGATCTGCGCCTGGACCATCAGTTCGCCGAGCTTGGCACCGGCGAAATTGAGGTCGGTGTCGATGCGTTTAGGCGTGAGCTTGCTGGTGAGCTTCAGGGTCTGGTACGGGAAATCGATCCACTGGTCTTTTTCCTTGATGCGCAACGTACCGCCACTGGCGTCGACGCTGATCAGGCCATTCGGGCCACCGGCCGGCAGGTCCAGTTGCAGGTCGGCATTGAGCCGACCCTGCCAGGTGAAATCCTTGGGCAGCCATTGCGCGAGGCTTTCGATAGGAAATTGCTTGAGGTGATAACGCAGCTTCGGCTCCGGCATCAGGCGCGAGTCTTCACCGCACAGGCTGGCCTGGCCGGATGCCCAGCAATGGGCGCCAAAGTTGATTTTACCGTCCGCCAGACGTTCGAGTTTCGCCGGGCCTTGCAGTTTCCAGTCCTGCCCGCCGGCCTGAATATCACCGCTGGCCAGGCGTCCGCGCCAGTTGCCTTTGTCCAGCGCGCCGTCGAGTCCCAAGGCCAGCTTCAGCTTCGGCCCTTGCAGGTCGAGGGCGAGTTTCTGGTTCTTGATGTCGCCCTGACCGCTGGCGGTCAACGTCCCCAGTGAAGTGTCCCCAGCCTGGATGCCGCTGCCCTTGAGGTCGATTTTCGCCCGTTGCGCACTGTCGAGGGTGGCGTCGAGGTTCAGGCTTTGCAGGCGATTGTCCTGAAAAACCAATTGAGTGCCCTGCAGCCCGAGCTTGCCTTGCGGTGCCTTGAGGCTCCCGGCGAGATCTACGCGGCCATTGATTTGGCCGCGAAGCTCGGGCCAGAGTTGCGCCAAACGCGTCAGCTTGATGTCGATCTGTCCGGCGAGTTTCTGTTGCAGGCTGCCCTTGCCGGTGATGCTGTTGTCACCGAGGCGAATTTGCAGTGCATTGAGGTTCCATTGCTCACCGGCCCCGTCCGCCTTGGCCTCGATCACTGCCGGTTGGCCGCGCAATTTGCCCTTCAGGTCCAGGTCGGCGTTAAGGCTGAGCTTCTCGTTTTTCATCTCGCCTTTACTGCGCAACGGCCCCGCCAGCGTGCCCGGAAGCTCCGCGACCCAGTACGCCGGGTTGATGGCCGACAGGTCCAGCGCGGCGTCCCAGGCAATGCCATCGGCGAATTGCAGGTTCAGATGGCCTTCGGCTTTGCCCTGTCCGGCCTGGAGTTGAATCTGTTGCAGGTAGACCTTGGTCAGGTCTCCGGCAAACGGGCTCGCCAGGGTGAAGGCACCCGCCGGGCCATCCGCCGCCGCGTCAAAATGACCAAGGTACTTGCCGTCGGTGTAGGAGACTTCACCGTTAAAGCGGCGCAACGCCACTTCCGGTTCATCGATCAGCGGATACAACCGGTGCCACGGGAAGTCCAGCCAGTCGATCTTCGCTTCGGCGCTCAGGCCTTTGCTCCAGTCCAGTTGCCCCGTGAGCTTGAGGCTTTGCTTGTCGTTGGCGGTCAGGTCCAGCGCGGCGATTTGTGCGCCGTTGGCGTCGACCTTGCCTTGCAGCACCAGCGCGACCGGGCCTTCCTCGGCGGGCAAACTCGCCTTGCCTTGCAGCGCGTAACCTTTTTTCAGGTCGCCGGCACCGGTCAGCTCCAGCTGATTGAGTTGCAGGGTGTCGGGCAGGTCGACGCTGGGCTTGAAGCCATCAGCGGTGATGCGTACCTTGGCCGGCAGGTTTTCAACCAGCGGTTGCAGCTCACCCGTCAGTTGCCCATTGAGGTAACCGCTGCTGTCGGCTTTCAGCTTCAGGGTTTTCAGCAAGTCGCCATCAACCTTGAGTGACAGTGCCCACGGTTCGGTGCCCGGTGCAGGCAGGGTCAGTTTGCCTTCAGCTTTGAGCGGCCAGTGGCCCGTCGGTTGCAACAGACCGGACAGGTTCAGGCTCAGTTCATCGCGCTGCAATTTCACTGAGTCGATCTGCAAGCCGTTGACCGTCCAATGCGCCGCCAGTTGCAAGCCCTTGAGCTGCTCGGTGCCATTGAACAACAGGCTGGCGACCTGGATGTCTCCCAGTTCGAGCGATACCGGCAAATTCAGATCCGGCAGCGTGATCGGCCCGCTACTGTCGTCTGCGGCACTCGGTGGAAATTGCAGGCTGACCTGATCGACCTTCAGCTGCTCGATGCACAGCGTCATGCGTGTCAGGCACAGCGGTGACCAGGCGAAAATGACCTTGTTCAGTTCAACCCGGCTGCTGTCCTGCTGCCACAGCACGCGGTCGGCGCTCCACTGTCCGCCCAATCGTCCCTGAAAGTTGTCCAGGCTCAAACCCGGCACGAAACCCAACGCCCAGCGGCTGCCCGTCGCCGTGCCCAGCACCGTGGCCAGGGTCAAAATGACCAGCGTCAGCAGCGCAAGAATCGCCAACAGCGTTACTTTCAAGCCACGATTCACAGCTCAGGCCCCATGGAAAAGTGCAATCGAATACCGCCATCGTCGTCCAGTGCATGGGCCAGGTCGAGGCGAATCGGCCCCACCGGTGACACCCAGCGCACGCCGATACCGACCCCGGTCTTGAGGTTCGGCAATTCAAGCGTATTAAAGGAGTTGCCTTGGTCGACGAACGTCGCGACCCGCCACTTTTCGGCGACGGAGTATTGATATTCCGCACTGGCGGCAACCATGTAACGGCCACCAATGCGGTCGCCTTCATTGTTTTCCGGCGACAGGCTTTGATAGTCGTAACCACGCACGCTCTGATCACCACCGGCGAAAAAGCGCAGTGAAGGTGGTATGGACTTGTAGCCATTGGTGGCGCTGCCGCCGATCTGGACGCGCCCGAGGAATCGGTGTTTATCGAACACTGTGGTCAACCCTTTGACTAGCGCCGTGCCGTAGAGCAGGTTGTTATCGGAGCCCAGTCCTTCCTTGGCCACTTTCGATTCGAACTGCAGGCGGTAGCCATTGTGCGGGTCGATGCGGTTGTCGCTTTTAAGGTACGAATAGCTCACACCCGGCATCAGCAAGGTACTGAGCCCCGAATCGTCGCCCAGTTTGTATTCTTCGCGCTGCCATTTGAGCGACACCACGCGCTGCCAACCGCTGGGCAACTTGCTGTGCCATTCAGGGCCGATCGTCAGCAGCTTGCTGAGGGTGTCGGTACCGGCGATTTCTTCATTCTGATAGCCGCCGGCAAACCGCAGTTTGTCGGTCAGCGGCGGATCCAGCGGGATGTCATAGAACAGGCCGACGTTTTGCCGTGGCGCCGAGACTTCTGTTTCCCAGCCATAACTGTGCCCTTGCGGATTGACCCAGTGCCGGGTCCAGTTAGCCTTGACCCGCGGCCCGACGTCGGTGGAATAACCCAGCCCCAGGCCCATGGTCCGGGGTTTGCGGGTATCCAGTTCGACGTCCACCGGGATGACATTGTCTTTGGAGGCCGCAGGCGCCGCGTCCACACGCACACTTTCGAAGTAGCCGCTCGATTGCAGGTTCTGATTGAGCTCGGCGATCATTTCCGAGTCGTACGGCTCGCCGGCCTTGAACGGCACCATGCGTTGCAGCAGGTCTTCGTCGAACGGCGTGTCGCCCTTGAACCCGACTTTGCCGAAGGCATAGCGCGGGCCGCTGTCGTAGATCAGCTCGATATCGGCCACACCGGCTCGCGGATCGACCGATAATTTTGAACGGGTGAAATGGCCGCTGAAGAAGCCGTAGCGCGAAGCCTGGTTCTGGATCAGCCGCTTGGCATCTTCGTAATGCCCGTGATTGAGCACCGCTCCCGGTTTGAGCGCCTCGCTCTTGGGCACGCGGAAGGTTTTGAGGGAGGCCGCAGGACCATCGATGCGTATTGTGACGTTGCGCAAATGCACCGGTTCGCCCGGGTCGATGGTCAGTATCAGGCGCGGCTTCTCGCCGCCCTTCACATTACTGTCAATGTGCGGCTGGTAGTAGCCCAAGGCTTGGGCGGCCTTGCGCGCCTGTTCCTCGGCGCCGCGACTGAAGCGCTGCAAGGCTTCTTCGTCACGATCGCCGAGGCTGCCGATATAGCCCTCTATATTGGCCTTCAGTTCATCGTTGGACGGTTTGATCCGCACATCCAATTCACTTTGCGCCAGTGCCGTACAGCTGGAAATCAGCATCAGCACGCCACTGGTAATTCTTCCTGGAAACTTCATAGGCGCGGATGCTATCACGAGCATGATTGATGAACACGGGAGCGTGATAGAGCCTGCTTTGCGCGGAAAGTTCGGTGCTAAGCCGTTGCGCTATGTAACACCTGCGGATTGGGGTGAAAAAACACGTGCTCGCGGATCGGCCCTATCGCCACTTCGCCAATTTCCTCGTAACCCTGACGCTTGTAGAATTCCAGGTAGCGAGGGTTGCCGGTGTCGAGGATCACGCCTTGCGAGTTTTCATCCACGGCGCACCAGTTGTGCACGGCTTGTAACAATTGCTCTCCGAAATGCTTGCCCTGAAATTGTGGATGCACGCCCAGCAACGGCAGAACGTGTACCGAGTCGTTCGGTACGCACGCCGCCACATCATCGTGATATTCAAGGTAGCGTCGCGTGCATCGAAAACCGGTACTGAGCACCATGCGCAGACGCCAGGCCCAACTTTCAGTGATACCCAGGCGGCGTTGCGGCGGTGCAATCAGAGCGATGCCGATCAAGCGATCATTGACCAACAGGCCGATGGCCGGCAGATCCTGGAGAAAATGCTGCGTGACCAGTTCGCGCACAGTCGCGCGAACCCGCTGTTCATAACCGGGGCGTTCGGCTTCGAACAGATAGGCGAACGTCGGCTCGTGTCGGTAGGCCTGATACAACAGGGAGCGTGCTTCGCGGGCGTAGCCGCTGTCGAGCATATGTATATCGGCAATGGTGGTAGAGGTTTCGGGCATGACGGTCGTTCTCCCCGGCACAGCTCGGGTGGCTGCGCTCTTGTTGTTACGAGCTCATTTGGGCGCACACAGTTCCTTGCGGATCGGGATTGAGTGTAGGCAATGAAATCGCCTACGCGAGCAAGCTCGCTGCCAATACATCGCTGACAGACATAGTCCAATCCCCTCACCCCAACACTGGCCCGATTCCTACATGTCAGCTAGCATCGCCCTTTTTGCCAGGACTGCCGACCATGAAGATCGTCTCCTTCAACATCAACGGGCTGCGCGCCCGTCCCCATCAGTTGGCGGCGCTGATCGAAAAACATCAGCCCGACGTGATCGGGTTGCAGGAAACCAAAGTCCACGACGAACAGTTCCCGCTGGCCGAGGTTCAGGCGCTGGGCTATCACGTGTATTTCCACGGGCAAAAAGGCCATTACGGCGTCGCTCTGCTCTCGCGCCAGGAGCCGCTGGCCCTGCACAAAGGTTTCGCCACCGATGAAGAAGACGCCCAACGGCGTTTCATCTGGGGCACTTTCGCCGACGCCAATGGCGTGCCGGTGACGATCATGAACGGTTATTTCCCACAGGGAGAAAGCCGCGACCATCCGACCAAATTTCCGGCCAAGCAACGCTTTTACAGCGACTTGCAGCAATTGCTGGAGAGCCAGTTCAAAAACGAGCAACCACTGGTGGTCATGGGCGACGTGAATATCTCCCCGGAAGACTGCGACATCGGAATCGGCCCGGACAACATGAAGCGCTGGCTGAAAACCGGCAAGTGCAGCTTTCTGCCGGAAGAGCGCGAGTGGATGGCGCGCCTGAAGAATTGGGGCCTGACTGACAGCTTCCGGCATTTGAACCCGCAAGTGGAAGATGTCTTCAGCTGGTTCGACTACCGCAGCCGTGGTTTTGAGGACGAACCCAAGCGCGGGCTGCGTATCGACGTGATCCTCGCGTCCCACGGCCTGTTACCGCGGGTCAAGGCGGCCGGTGTCGACTACGAACTGCGCGGCATGGAAAAACCTTCGGATCATGCACCGATCTGGCTTGAATTGAGCTGAAAAGCAAAAGATCGCAGCCTGTGGCAGCTCCGAGATATTCCTGTAGGAGCGGCCACAAGCTGCGATCTTTTGACTGTCATCTTTTAGCAACCTCACTGACTTAATCTCCCGGCACCTCCTTTGGCTATTAAGGTGCCGGCATGATGCTGCGCGTGTTGTTCCTGTTGACCCTCAGCCTTGGCCTGTTGCCAGTGGTCTCGGCTGACAATTTGCCGATCCCCGAACACGGTCCGGTGCTGCGCATTCAGGGTTCCAACACCATCGGCGCGGCGCTGGGTCCGGCGCTGGTCGAGGGAATGATGCGTGAGCAGGGTCTGCGCAATATTCATCGCAACCTCACGGACACGACCAACGAACTGCATGTCGTGGGTGAAACCGGACAAGGCCGCCAAGTCATCGTGGAAGTGGCGGCCCACGGTTCCAGCACCGGCTTCACCGCACTGAAAACCGGCACGGCCGATCTCGCCACCTCATCGCGCTCAATCAAGGACAGCGAACTGGCCAGCCTCGAACCCCTGGGCGATCTGAAGAACTCCACGGCCGAACAGGTCATCGCCATCGACGGCCTGGCGATCATCCTTCATCCGGACAATCCGCTGAATCAACTCGACACCCTGCAATTGGCGCGTATCTTCAGTGGCGACGCCAAGACCTGGGAAGAAGTCGGCGGACACGGTGGGATGATTCATCTGTATGCACGGGATGATCAGTCCGGCACCTACGACACGTTCAAGGATCTGGTCCTCAACAGCCGTGGAAAAACGCTGAGCAGCACCGCCAAGCGCTTCGAATCCAGCGAACAACTGTCCGACTCTGTCAGCGCTGACCCGCAAGGCATCGGTTTTATCGGCCTGCCCTACGTGCGCCAAGCCAAAGCCGTGGCCATCGTCGACGGTCAATCGCAAGCCATGCTGCCACTCGACAGCCTGATCGCCACAGAAGACTACCCGCTGTCCCGACGCTTGTTCTTTTACCTGCCACCGACGGGGAAAAATCCCTGGGCCCAAGCACTGGTGGCCTACGCCCAAAGCAGCCAGGGGCAAGCGATCGTCGCCGCCAACGGGTTTGTTGCCCAGACCGTCCAGGCCATGGCCGTCACGCCAAATGCGTTGATGCCAGAGGGGTATCAGGCTCTGAGTCGCCATGCCCAGCGTTTGTCGGTAAATTTTCGCTTCGAAGAAGGCAGCGCCAGTCTGGACAACAAGGCCCGGCAAGACCTGTCGCGCGTACTCGACTATATAAAGCAGCACGGCAAAACGGCTGGGCAAGTGACGCTGGTAGGGTTCGGCGATGCCAAGAGCGACCCCGCACGTGCCGATCTGCTGTCAAAACTGCGGGCCATGGCGGTACGGCGGGAACTGGTGAAAGACGGCGTGGTGTTTCGTGAGATTCGTGGATTCGGCGCCGAAATGCCGGTGGCTGCCAATAGCGAAGATGAGGGGCGGATCAAGAATCGGCGGGTTGAGGTTTGGGTGTATTGAAAAGATCGCAACCTTCGGCAATTCCTACAGTTGCATGCGTATCCTGTAGGAGCTGCCGAAGGCTGCGATCTTTTAGCTTTTCTTAATGCCCGCTGCGCATCATCTCTTTGGGCACATATTTGCCGATTTCAAATTTGCCGATGGCAGCACGGTGCACTTCGTCCGGGCCGTCGGCCAGGCGCAGGGTGCGCTGCATCGCATACATGTAGGCCAGCGGAAAATCGTTGGAAACCCCTGCCCCGCCATGCATCTGGATCGCCCGGTCGATAACCCGCAAGGCCACGTTCGGCGCCACGACCTTGATCTGTGCGATTTCGCTCTTGGCCACTTTGTTGCCCACGGTGTCCATCATGTACGCCGCTTTCAATGTCAGCAGGCGCGCCATGTCGATCTCCATCCGCGAGTCGGCGATCTTGTCGATGTTACCGCCCAGGCGTGCCAGAGGCTTGCCGAACGCTGTGCGGTTCACCGAGCGTTTGCACATCAGTTCCAGTGCGCGTTCGGCCATGCCGATCGAACGCATGCAGTGGTGAATCCGGCCCGGGCCAAGGCGACCTTGAGCGATTTCGAAACCACGTCCTTCACCCAACAGGACGTTTTCGTACGGCACCCGGACATTTTCAAAGTGCACTTCGGCGTGACCGTGAGGTGCATCGTCATAACCGAACACTGGAAGCGGGCGCACGATCTTCACGCCGGGGGCATCCACCGGCACCAGAATCATCGAGTGCTGGGCGTGGCGCGGCGCATCCGGGTTGCTCAGGCCCATGAAGATCAGGATTTTGCAGCGCGGGTCGCACGCACCTGAGGTCCACCATTTCTTGCCGTTGATCACCCACTCATCGCCATCGCGCACGGCACGGGCGGCCATGTTGGTGGCGTCGGAGGACGCAACGTCCGGTTCGGTCATGGCGAAGGCCGAGCGGATCTCGCCCCGCAGCAAGGGTTCGAGCCAGCGTTGTTTCTGCTCTTCATTGGCATAACGCACCAGCACTTCCATGTTGCCGGTGTCCGGCGCCGAGCAGTTGAACGGCTCAGGCCCCAACAGCGAGCGGCCCATGATTTCCGCCAACGGCGCATATTCAAGGTTGGTCAGGCCAGCACCGAGCTCGGACTCAGGCAGAAACAAATTCCACAGGCCTTCAGCCTTGGCCTTGAGTTTGAGTTCTTCCATGATCGCGGTCGGCTGCCAGCGATCGCCTTCAGCGACCTGACGCTCGAACACGGCTTCAGCGGGATAAACGTAGTTGTCCATGAACGCTGTCACGCGCTCACGCAGTTCCTGAACCTTGGGCGAATAAGCGAAATCCATGAGCGAGATACCTTCTTGGGGGAGGTTGTTTAGGTCATGTATCGATGCTAGAACAGCGTTGATAATTTACCTAGCCTATTCTCGGCGTGTATAAACATTCATCACCGATATATGATCGGCTGATCTACAAGAGCAGCCCGCCCACACAATAAGAGTGCCGCGTAATGAATCTGAGCAAGGTCGACCTCAACCTTTTCATCGTCTTCGACGCGATCTACACCGAAGCGAATCTGACCCGTGCCGGGCAGATCGTGGGCATCACCCAGCCAGCGGTCTCGAACGCTCTGGCCCGCCTGCGCGAGACCTTCAACGACCCGCTGTTCGTGCGCACAGCCCAGGGCATGGTGCCTACACCGATGGCACAGAACATCATCGGCCCGGTGCGAAACGCCCTTTCGCTGCTTCGAATCTCCGTGCAGGAAAGCCGCATATTCAACCCGCAACAGGCGAACAAGACCTACCGCATCAGCATGACCGACCTTACCGAAGCGGTGATCCTGCCGCCGCTGTTCCAGCGACTGCGCCGCCTCGCACCAACGGTGATCATCGAAAGCTTCCTGTCCAAGCGTCGCGAGACGACCAAGGAACTGGCAGCCGGCCGCCTCGATTTCGCCGTGGATGCCCCCCTCAATACCGACCCGCAAGTGCGCCACGTCAAGTTGATGGAAGACCGCTACGTGTGCGCCATGCGCAAGGGGCACCCGCTGGCGGCCAAGGAAAAGCTTACCCTCGACGACTACCTGGGGCTGACGCACATCCATATTTCCAGCCGTCGCAGCGGCCTCGGCTATGTTGACCTGGCGCTGGGCAAAATGGGCATCCAGCGCAAGATCGCCCTGCGCTCCCAGCATTACTTGATGGCCTCCCAGGTGATGCAGCAGACAGACATGGTCATGACCGTGCCGGAACGTTTTGCCCGTCGTAACGATTTGCACGCCTTCAATCTGCCGGTCAACGATGTGCCGCCGGTGGAAACCCACCTCTACTGGCACGAAAGCACCGACCAGGATCCAGCCAACCGCTGGATGCGCGAGCAGATGATCGAGTTGTGCCAGCAGGTGACGGCGCATGAGAAGAAGTTCGACGCTAAAATGGTGTAAAGCCATTCAAAAGATCGCAGCCTGCGGCAGCTCCTACACGGATACGCATTTTCCTGTAGGAGCTGCCGCAGGCTGCGATCCTTTTCGCCCCTTGACGTAAACGTCAACCTGCCATTAGCTTAGCGCCATGACCTTCAGTGAGCGCTTCCATGAGCAGTCAGACCTACAGCATTTCCGACCTCGCCCGCGAGCTCGACATCACCACTCGCGCCATTCGCTTTTATGAAGAGCAAGGCCTGCTCAGTCCTGAGCGCCGTGGTCAGGAACGCATCTACTCGCCCCGTGACAAGGTCAGCCTGAAACTGATCCTGCGGGGCAAGCGCATCGGCTTCTCGTTGGCCGAATGCCGCGAATTGATCGAGCTTTACGACCCGTCCAGCGGTAACACCAAGCAGTTGCACAGCATGCTGGGAAAAATCAGCGAGCGCCGGGAACAGCTGGAACAGCAGTTGCTGGACATCGAGCAGATGAAGCTGGAACTGGATACGGCGGAAGAGCGCTGCGTGCAGGCGTTGGAACAGACGCTCAAAAGCCAGGAAGTCATTCAGTAAAATCCGCCCCCTGTAGGAGCGAGCCTGCTCGCGATGGTCGTTAACGATAACGCGTGTTTGCTGGATAAACGCGGTGGCTGGGAAACCATCGCGAGCAGGCTCGCTCCTACAGGGTTCTCCGAACAATCAGCACAGGTCGAATCCCCATGTCCCTCCCCTCGCACGTACGCATTGTCGAAGTCGGCCCTCGCGACGGCCTGCAAAACGAAGCCCAGCCCATCAGTGTTACCGACAAGGTGCAACTGGTTGATGCACTGACCGCCGCCGGGCTCGGCTATATAGAAGTCGGCAGCTTCGTGTCGCCCAAGTGGGTGCCGCAGATGGCCGGTTCGGCCGAGGTCTTCGCGCAGATCCAGCGTAAACCCGGTGTGATCTATGGCGCTCTCGCCCCCAACCTGCGGGGCTTTGAAGATGCCCTCGCTGCCGGGGTCAAGGAAATTGCCGTGTTCGCGGCGGCGTCCGAAGCGTTTTCCCAGCGCAACATCAACTGTTCGATCAGCGAGAGCCTGGAGCGTTTCGTACCGATCATGGACGCCGCCAGACAACATGGCGTGAGTGTGCGCGGTTATGTGTCGTGCGTGCTCGGCTGCCCATACGAGGGTAACGTCGCGCCGGAACAGGTCGCGGTTGTCGCTCGCGAGCTCTACGCCATGGGCTGCTATGAAGTTTCGCTGGGTGACACCATCGGTACGGGCACTGCTGGCGCGACCCGCCGAATGTTCGAAGTGGTTTCGGCGGATGTGCCGAGGGAAAAACTGGCCGGACACTTCCACGATACCTATGGCCAGGCCGTGGCCAACATTTATGCCAGCCTGCTGGAAGGGATCGCGGTGTTCGACAGCTCTATTGCCGGGCTCGGCGGCTGCCCTTACGCCAAGGGCGCCAGCGGTAACGTTGCCACCGAGGACGTGGTGTACCTGCTTAACGGCCTCGGCATTCAGAGCGCAATCGACCTGGAGGCCCTGATCCTGGCCGGTCAGCAGATTTGCAACGTCTTGGGCCGGCCAACCGGTTCTCGTGTGGCCAAGGCACGTAGCACGCACTGAGTGGGGGGGAATGTGTCCGGGTGTTACCGCTGTTTCTGAAATGTGGGCGCAAGCGAGTAACACGGAAACAAAAACTAGGGGATTCCCTGAGGGACAAAAACCTAAGAAATCGCAAATCATTGATTTTAAAGGGTTTTAAAAAGTTGGCACGGCTCCTGCTATATCTATCGCACAACAAGAATAAAAAATTTGCAGTAACCCTAATAAAAACAAGACGTAACGACTCTGACATAACAAAAACAACAAGGCAGAGACGCAGCTAACAGATTTTTTTGGAGAAGATGTGCTTTTCAGGGTGCTTTTCGAAGTAACCCGCAACCGGGCAGAGAATAATAAAACTACCCTCAGGTAGCTCCCGAACTGGTTGGATCGCTCAGCGAAAAAGCAGATCAGCGCTCAAAAAAATACGTTTGCTCTTGATCCCGAATGGGGATCGCCAAAAACAGCGGTAAAGGGCAACGGTTGCCAAAAACAAAAACAGACCGACCCTCAATAATAAAAAAAGAGCACGCGCAACGACAAATTAAAGGGGAGCTTCGGCTCCCCTTTGTGCTGTCTGGCGTTCATGAAATATTCGCAACAACTCATCTCTCTGTAGGAGCTGGCGCAGGCTGCGATCTTTTGATCCGGATCTTCTGTTCCTCCAAAAGATCGCAGCCTGCGCCAGCTCCTACAGCTTCGCTTTGAGCTCCGCGACACTGATCTCACGCATGCGGAATTTCTGGATCTTGCCGGTCACCGTCATCGGAAACTCCTCGACGAACTTGAAGTAGCGCGGCGTCTTGAAGTGCGCAATGCGCTCCTTGCACCAGGCTTGCAGTTCTTGCTCGGTAGCGCTGTGGCCGGGATGAAACTTGATCCAGGCAACGATTTCTTCACCATAACGCGAGCAAGGAATACCGATTACCTGCACGTCTGCGACAGCCGGATGCGTGAAGAAAAACTCTTCCAGCTCCCGGGGGTAAACGTTCTCACCGCCACGGATGATCATGTCCTTGTTGCGCCCGGCAATACACACGTAACCCTCGCCGTTCATGCTCGCCAGGTCACCGGTGTGCATCCAGCCTGCCTGATCGATGGCCTCTGCCGTGCCTTCGGGGTTGTTCCAGTAACCCAGCATCACGCTGTAGCCCCGGGTGCACAACTCGCCGATGGTGCCACGGGGCACGAGGTTGCCCGCTTCATCGATGATCTTGCTTTCCAGCTGCGGCTGAGTGCGACCGACGGTAGTCACACGCAGCTCCAGCTCGTCTGAAGGGCCGGTCTGCAATGACACCGGACTGGTTTCCGTCATGCCGTAGGCAATCTGCACTTCGCTCATGTGCATTTCGCTGATGACCCGACGCATCACCTCGATCGGGCATGTCGCTCCAGCCATGATCCCGGTGCGCAGGCTCGACAGGTCGCATTCTGCGCGCTGCGGTTGATCGAGCATGGCGATGAACATGGTTGGCACACCGTAAAGCGCGGTGGCTTTTTCTTCGGCGACAGTGCTCAACGTCAACAACGGATCAAACGCGTCGTTCGGGTAAATCATGGTGCTGCCATGGGTAATGCAGCCAAGGTTGCCCATGACCATGCCGAAACAGTGATAAAGCGGCACTGGAATTACCAGGCGATCATTGGCAGTCAACCCGAGACTTTCGCCGACCATGTAACCGTTGTTGAGAATGTTGTAGTGACTGAGGGTCGCGCCCTTGGGGAAACCGGTGGTGCCGGAGGTGTACTGAATGTTTACGGGTTGATCGAAATGCAGGCTGTCCTGGCGCTCGCGCAACTGGTCGACTGACACACTGCAGGCGAGATCGGCAAGTTGCGACCAGGGCAGGAAACCGCTCGGAGGTTGTGCATCCAGGCTGATCACCCCGCGCAGATCCGGTAGTCGCTCACACTGCAATTGGCCGATGGATTGCTCTGCCAACTCCGGCGCCAGACCTTGCAGCATCGCGTGATAATTGGTCGTCTTGAACGCCCCGGCGCAGACCAGCCATTGGCAACCGGACTGCTTCAATACGTATTCGAGTTCGGAGCTGCGGTAAGCCGGGTTGATGTTGACCAGGATCACGCCGATTTTTGCGGTGGCAATCTGGGTAATGCACCACTGCGCGCAATTGGGCGCCCAGATGCCGAGACGGTCCCCGGTTTGCAGCCCCAGCGCCAGCAGTGACCTGGCATGCAGGTCCGCCGCATCTGCCAGTTGTTGCCAGGTATAGCGCAGCTGTTGATGGCGCACGACCAAGGCTTCTGCGGTCGAATACTTTGCCACAGTGTTATCAAACGCCTGGCCGATGGTCATCGCCAGCAAGGCTTTGTCCTGGGAACCGCGGGTGTAACTGCGTTGCTGATTTGCACTGGGTTGATCCATGACGACCCCTATTGTCTTTATTAATGGGCTACCGGCGGACCTGTACCTGGTGGGTCCGCGTTCTATCTTGAACTGGCTCTACTCTCGCTCAAGTTGACGTTAACGTAAAGGGTGATTGACAGCCATTCGTCACAGGCTTACGTTAACGTAAAGGTGAGAGCCGAATCACTGCCCTCCCCACCCTACAAAAACGCCAAAAGGTGACCCATGAGCTACCCATCCCTGAATTTTGCCCTCGGTGAAACCATCGACATGTTGCGCGATCAGGTTCAGTCCTTCGTCGCCAAGGAGATCGCCCCGCGCGCCGCTCAGATCGACATCGACAACCTGTTCCCCGCCGACCTGTGGCGCAAATTCGGCGACATGGGCCTGCTCGGCATTACCGTACCGGAAGAGTACGGTGGTGCCGGTCTGGGTTACCTGGCCCATGTCGTAGCGATGGAAGAAATCAGCCGTGGTTCGGCCTCGGTGGCGCTGTCCTACGGCGCCCACTCCAACCTGTGCGTCAACCAGATCAACCGCAACGGCACTCACGAACAGAAATCCAAATACCTGCCCAAGCTGATCAGCGGCGAGCACATCGGCGCCCTCGCCATGAGCGAGCCAAATGCCGGTTCCGACGTGGTGTCGATGAAATTGCGCGCTGATAAGCGTGGCGACAAGTACGTGCTCAACGGCAGCAAGACCTGGATCACCAACGGTCCGGACGCCAACACGTACGTGATCTACGCCAAGACCGACCTGGAAAAAGGCCCCCACGGCATCACCGCGTTCATCGTCGAGCGCGACTGGAAAGGCTTCAGCCGCAGCAACAAGTTCGACAAGCTCGGCATGCGCGGTTCGAACACCTGTGAGCTGTTCTTTGATGACGTCGAAGTGCCGGAAGAGAACATCCTCGGCGTGCTCAACGGTGGTGTGAAAGTGCTGATGAGCGGCCTCGACTACGAACGCGTCGTGCTGTCCGGAGGACCGACCGGGATCATGCAGGCGTGCATGGACCTGATCGTGCCGTACATTCACGACCGCAAGCAGTTCGGCCAGAGCATCGGCGAATTCCAGCTGATCCAGGGCAAGGTCGCCGACATGTACACCCAACTCAACGCCAGCCGTGCCTACCTGTATGCCGTGGCCCAGGCTTGCGAGCGCGGCGAAACCACGCGCAAGGACGCTGCCGGCGTGATCCTCTACAGCGCCGAACGCGCGACGCAAATGGCCCTTGATGCGATCCAGATCCTCGGCGGCAACGGCTACATCAACGAATTCCCGGCCGGCCGGCTGTTGCGTGACGCCAAGCTGTACGAAATCGGTGCCGGCACCAGCGAGATCCGTCGCATGCTGATCGGTCGCGAACTGTTCAACGAAACCCGCTAAACGGAGCTGTCCATGGCTACCTTGCATACCCAGCTCAACCCCCGTTCAGCGGAGTTCGCCACCAACAGCGCGGCGATGCTCAAGCAGGTCGACGCGTTGCACACCCTGCTCGCCCAGGTGGCACAAGGTGGTGGCCCGAAGGCTCAGGAACGCCACACCTCACGGGGCAAACTGCTGCCCCGTGAGCGCATCAACCGCCTGCTAGATCCGGGCTCGCCGTTTCTGGAGATCAGCCAACTGGCGGCGTACGAGGTGTATGGCGAAGACGTCCCCGCCGCTGGCGTGATTGCCGGTATCGGTCGTGTGGAAGGCATCGAATGCATGATCGTCGCCAACGACGCCACAGTTAAGGGTGGCTCTTATTACCCGCTGACCGTGAAGAAACACCTTCGCGCCCAGACCATCGCGCAACAGAATCGACTGCCATGCATCTATCTGGTGGACTCCGGCGGCGCCAACCTGCCGCGTCAGGATGAAGTGTTCCCGGACCGTGAGCACTTCGGCCGAATCTTCTTCAATCAGGCCAACATGAGCGCCATGGGCATCCCGCAGATTGCCGTGGTCATGGGTTCTTGCACCGCCGGTGGTGCGTATGTGCCGGCAATGGCCGACGAAGCGATCATGGTCCGCGAACAAGCGACCATCTTCCTCGCCGGTCCACCGCTGGTGAAAGCCGCAACCGGTGAAGTGGTCAGTGCCGAAGACCTTGGCGGGGCCGATGTGCACTGCAAGATTTCCGGTGTAGCCGACCATTATGCCGAGAGCGATGAACACGCCCTCGCGCTGGCCCGCCGCAGCATCGCCAACCTCAACTGGCGCAAGCAAGGTGAGGTTCAGCAACGCACGCCAATCGCCCCGCTCTACAGCAGCGACGAGTTGTACGGCGTGGTCCCGGCCGATGCCAAGCAACCGTTCGACGTCCGCGAAGTGATTGCACGGCTGGTGGACGGTTCGGTATTCGACGAATTCAAAGCCTTGTTCGGGACCACGCTGGTCTGCGGTTTTGCCTACCTGCACGGTTACCCGATCGCGATCCTCGCCAACAACGGCATCCTGTTCGCTGAAGCGGCGCAGAAAGGCGCGCACTTCATCGAACTGGCGTGCCAGCGCGGCATCCCGCTGCTGTTCCTGCAAAACATTACCGGCTTCATGGTCGGCCAGAAATACGAAGCCGGCGGCATCGCCAAGCACGGCGCAAAACTGGTGACGGCTGTGGCCTGCGCCAAGGTGCCGAAGTTCACCGTGATCATCGGCGGCAGTTTCGGCGCCGGTAACTACGGCATGTGCGGCCGCGCCTACGATCCGCGCTTCTTGTGGATGTGGCCGAATGCGCGCATCGGCGTGATGGGTGCCGAACAGGCGGCCGGCGTGCTGGTACAGGTCAAGCGTGAGCAGGCTGAACGCAGCGGCCAGGGTTTCAGCGCCGAGCAGGAGGCCGAGATCAAACAACCGATCCTCGATCAGTACGAAGAACAGGGCCACCCCTACTATTCCAGCGCGCGCCTGTGGGACGACGGTGTCATCGACCCGGCCCAGACCCGCGACGTACTGGCCCTGGCCTTGTCCGCGTCGTTGAACGCGCCAATCGAACCGAGCCGCTTCGGCGTGTTCCGGATGTGATCTAGATCTCTGTAGGAGCGAGCACGCTCGCGAAGGTCGTCAACGATAACGTTGCGAACCTGACACCCAGCGGCGTCTCCAGGACTATCGTCGGAACGCCGCCCGGAGCATGTTCGCTCCTACAGGACAAAGTTGTGGAGACGGACGAATATGAGCGACTTCAACACCCTCGAACTGCTGAACGACCCCCGTGGTTTTGCCACGCTGTGGCTCAGCCGTGAAGAAAAGAACAACGCCTTCAACGCCGAAATGATCCGCGAGCTGATCCTTGCCCTCGACAAAGTGGCGAGCGATGCCAGCCTGCGATTCCTGATCGTGCGCGGTCGCGGCAAGCACTTCAGCGCCGGCGCCGACCTGGCCTGGATGCAACAATCGGCCGAACTCGATTACGCCACCAACCTCGACGACGCGCGAGAGTTGGCGGAGTTGATGTACAACCTGGCCAAGCTGAAAGTACCGACCCTGGCCGTGGTGCAAGGCGCAGCCTTTGGTGGCGCGCTGGGTCTGATCAGTTGCTGCGACATGGCCATCGGCACCGATGACGCGCAGTTCTGCCTGTCGGAAGTGCGCATCGGCCTGGCGCCGGCGGTGATCAGCCCGTTCGTGGTGCAAGCCATCGGCGAGCGAGCGACCCGACGCTATGCCTTGACCGCTGAGCGCTTCGGCGGGCAACGGGCTCGGGAAATCGGTTTGTTGTCGGAGAGTTATGCAAGTGCCGAACTGGAACAGAAAGTCGGGCAGTGGATCGACAACCTGCTGCTCAACAGTCCGGCCGCGATGCGCGCCAGCAAGGACCTGTTGCGCGAAGTCGGTGACGGCTCATTGACCCCGGCATTGCGCCGCTACACCGAAAACGCCATCGCCCGCATCCGCGTGAGTCCCGAAGGCCAGGAAGGCCTGCGTGCCTTCCTGCAAAAACGTCCGCCGACCTGGCAAGCCGAATCCACCAAGGAGCCCCGCTGATGAGCACACCTGTTCTCACTACCCTGTTGGTGGCCAACCGCGGCGAAATCGCTTGCCGGGTGATGCGCACCGCCAAGGCCCTGGGCCTGACCACTGTCGCCGTGCACAGCGCCACCGATCGAGACGCCCGTCATAGTCGCGAAGCCGATATCCGCGTCGACCTCGGTGGCAGCAAAGCGGCCGACAGTTATCTGCAAATCGACAAACTGATTGCAGCGGCCAAGGCCAGCGGCGCCCAGGCGATTCACCCCGGTTACGGATTTTTGTCGGAAAACGCCGGGTTCGCCCGCGCTATCGAAAACGCCGGCCTGATTTTCCTCGGCCCACCCGCTTCGGCCATCGATGCGATGGGCAGCAAGTCCGCCGCCAAAGCCTTGATGGAAACCGCCGGCGTACCATTGGTGCCGGGCTATCACGGTGAAGCCCAGGACCTCGACACCTTCCGCGATGCCTGCGAACGCATTGGCTACCCGGTGCTGCTCAAGGCCACGGCCGGTGGCGGCGGCAAAGGCATGAAAGTGGTCGAAGACGTCAGCCAATTGGCCGAAGCCCTGGCCTCGGCCCAGCGCGAAGCGCAATCGTCATTCGGCGACTCACGGATGCTGGTGGAAAAGTACCTGCTCAAACCGCGCCACGTGGAAATCCAGGTGTTCGCTGATCAGCACGGCAACTGCCTGTACCTCAACGAGCGTGACTGCTCGATTCAGCGCCGCCACCAGAAAGTCGTCGAAGAAGCCCCGGCGCCGGGTTTGAGCCCAGAGCTACGTCGAGCCATGGGCGAAGCTGCCGTGCGTTCAGCGCAGGCCATCGGTTATGTCGGCGCCGGTACCGTGGAGTTCTTGCTGGACGCGCGCGGCGAGTTCTTCTTTATGGAGATGAACACACGCCTGCAAGTAGAACACCCGGTCACCGAAGCCATCACCGGTCTAGACCTGGTGGCCTGGCAGATTCGCGTGGCCCGTGGCGAAGCATTGCCGATGACCCAGGATCAGGTTCCATTGATCGGCCATGCGATTGAAGTACGGCTGTATGCCGAGGATCCAGGCAATGACTTTCTGCCGGCCACCGGTCGCCTGGCGTTGTACCGCGAATCGGCGCCGGGTGCGGGTCGCCGGGTGGACAGCGGCGTTGAAGAAGGTGACGAAATTTCGCCGTTCTACGACCCGATGCTGGGCAAGCTGATTGCCTGGGGCGAGGACCGCGAGCAAGCCCGTTTGCGCCTGCTGAGCATGCTGGATGAGTTCGCCATCGGCGGATTGAAGACCAACATCAACTTCCTGCGCCGCATCGTTGCGCATCCTGCGTTTGCCGCCGCTGAACTGGATACCGGTTTCATTACGCGCTACCAGGAACAACTGCTGCCCGCGCCTGCGCAACTTGACGACGAATTCTGGCAAGCCGCCGCCCAGGCTTTTGCCCAAAGCCAGCCAAGTGCGAACCGCGCCGATGACCCGAGTTCACCTTGGTCGAACGCCAATGGTTTGCGGTTCGGTCTGCCTCGTGAAATCACCTTGCACCTGAGTTGCGAGGACCAGGATCGTGCGCTGACCCTGGGTAATGTCTGCTCCGAGACCGCACAACTCAACGGTGAGCAATTGCTGACCGAACATAACGGGGTACGTCGCCAGCACCGAACCATTCGCCGTGGCGACTGCGTGTATTTGCAATGGGAAGGTGAACTGCGCCGCATCGAGACCTACGACCCGATCAGCGCCGTCGAAGCCAGTCACAGCCATCAGGGTGGCCTGACCGCCCCCATGAACGGCAGCATCGTCCGCGTGCTGGTAGAGGCCGGCCAATCGGTGGAAGCCGGGGCGCAATTGGTGGTGCTGGAAGCGATGAAGATGGAACACAGTATTCGCGCACCCCATGCCGGTGTGATCAAGGCACTGTATTGCCAGGAAGGCGAGATGGTCAGCGAAGGCAGTGCGTTGGTTGAACTGGAAGAAGCCTGAAATGAAGATCGGTCCTTCGCTTGACCGGGACCGATCTGACTAGAACTTGATCGTTGCCTGAACGACTACGCCGAGGATTCTGCATTCCTCTGAGTACAAGGCTTTCGGATACGTCGGATTGAGCGGGACCAGGTAACGCTGCCCGCCCTCTTCGATCAGCTTGCGGAAGGTCGCTTCGCTACTGTCGGGCCACTGGGCAATCACCAGTTTGCCGGGAGCGGCATGGATATCCGGGTCCACCAGGATCAACATGCCTTCCGGGATGCTGACGCCACTGGGAGCGGTCATCGCATCACCTGCCACCTTCAACCAGAAGGCTGCGCCCTGGGCGTGGTAGTCAGTCAGTTCGAACTGCTCTTTGCCATACACGGTCCGCTCACCATCACGTACCTCCACAGGTTCGCGCCAGTCACTGACCGGGTAACGGAAGTACGGGTTGTACTTTTGCGTCAGCGAAAGTTCGTCGCCCTGTGACGCCTGCGGCTCTCTGATGACCAGGGCCACTTCGAGAAACCCCAGGCCGAGCGCGTGCAACACCCGGTTCATGTCATCGATGCCCGGCTCGCGACGCTTGTTGAGCCAGTGACCTATGCCCCCCTGGGACATCCCGAGACGTTCGGCGAGTATTTCCTGAGTGATTTTGAGTTCACTCATCTTGGCTTTGACCAATTCAATCCATTTATCCATGTGCGGCACGATACGTGGACGACTCCAGCCATCAAAACACACATTGTAGTATTTAATTTGTCGTCACAAATACAAACCGTACTAGGATGAGTTCTCGGATCTGAATCAATCACGGAGCTTTGCCATCGTCATGAACGAACACGCCAACGACTTGCCCGACATCCAGATAGACACCTCCCTCACCTCGCCCCAAGGCTCGGCAGCGGCCCAGCGTGCGTTGGACTACTACTTGAAACCAGCTGTGTCAGAGGATGTAAGCGAACCGCGTTTTTTTGATGTGAACCGCAGCGTCAGCTGTGAGGAGGCATTGCTTCACGCCTCGGACCTGTTGCGGTGCGCTGCGGCGACAGCGTTCGAGTCGGCCAGTCACCTGTTCGGAGCCAATCGGGACCTGGCGTTCTCGACGGTACACATGATCGACATGGCCAAGGCGATGGTTGACCGATCGCTGGAAGGGCATCAGAAGGGCTGAATTTGAAACGTAAAAAAAGGACGGGAAAGAATTTTCCAATCGTGCAGATAAAAAAGTTTGACTTGCAAACGAGAATGATTATTATTGCATCAACTGGTCGCGAGATCAGTGATGGACCAGGTGACCTTAGGTCGGTCTCCTGGACTATCTCCTCATCAGGCTAATCACGGTTTTTGACCCGGCTTTTTGCCGGGTCTTTTTTTGCCAGTTTTTCTGGCTTTGGCTTCAGGCTAATGAAGTCTTTTGGGTGCTGCCAATTCGATGGCGCGGATAATATCAAAAGAATATCTGTTGGCAAGAGAAGCCAGTCATTATTGACCCAAACTAAAATAGAAATAGCACTTGAGAATCAATCGCACAGCCTCTAAGCTGCGTCCGCGTCAAGGAGGACGCCCCCCTTGCACCCCGCAATTTCACTCGGTTTCACCCCAGCCTTGCGTGTAAAGTAGCCGCCATAAAATCATATTCAGGAAACGACTATGACCGTGGCTAAATCCTCTTTCGATATCAGTGCCAACTTCGACAGCGGCAATATTGAAGTGCTGGATATCAGCAACCCATTGCAAGCGTTGCTGGCCATCAAGCCTGATACACGCAGCCCGCATTTCCAGTGGTTTCACTTCAAGGCCAGCGGCCTGCATGTCGGCCAGGAACACTGGTTTCGCCTGAGCAACGCCAGCAAATCCTCATACAACAAAGCCTGGGATGGTTATCAAGCCGTAGCCTCCTACGACCACGTCAACTGGTTCCGTGTGCCCACCATTTTCGAAGGCGACTGCCTGCGTTTCAGCCTCGAAGCCACTGCTACCCACGCCTGGTTTGCCTACTTCGAGCCCTACAGCCGTGGCCGCCACGACTGGCTGATCGAGCAAGCGCTGAGCAAGGCCGGCACCGAACTGCTGGCGACCGGCAAGAGCGTCGAAGGGCGTGATATCCAGTTACTGCGCAAAGGCACCGGTGCTGAAGGCCGGCGTAAGGTATGGATCATCGCCCAGCAGCATCCGGGCGAACACATGGCCGAGTGGTTCATGGAAGGGGTGATTGAGCGCCTTGAAAAGCACGATGACCCGGTAATGAACAAACTGCTGGCCAGCGCCGACCTGTATCTGGTGCCGAACATGAACCCGGACGGTGCCTTCCACGGTCACCTGCGTACCAACGCCATGGGCCAGGACCTGAACCGCGCCTGGCAAAACGCCAGCCAGGAAATCAGCCCGGAGGTCTTTTTCGTACAGCAGCAGATGGAACAGTACGGCGTCGATCTGTTTCTCGACATCCATGGCGACGAAGAAATCCCTTACGTGTTCACCGCCGGTTGCGAAGGCAACCCGGGTTACACGCCACGCATCGCCAAACTCGAAGAACACTTTCGCAGTCATCTGAAGCACCTGACCAAGGACTTCCAGACCACTCATGGCTACGTCCTCGACAAGCCGGGCCAAGCCAATATGACCCTGGCCTGCAACAGCGTTGGTCAGAAGTACGACTGCCTGTCGCTGACCCTGGAAATGCCGTTCAAGGACAACAACGATGCGCCGAATCCACTGACCGGGTGGTCGGGCAAGCGTTCGAAGCAATTGGGCAAGGATGTGTTGACGACTGTGGCGCAGATGGTCGACTCCCTGCGCTGATTACCCTGAGCGTCACAAGATCGCAGCCTGCGGCAACTCCTACGAAAAACGCATCGATCCGTAGGAATTGCCGCAGGCTGCGATCTTTTTTTCGTGACAACTACCCGCGATCCCTACCCCGCAACATGCTGTCCAGTACATCATCGCGACGCACCCAGCCGTGAAACAACGCCGCCGCAAGATGCAGCAACACCGTCAAGAACAGCAGATACGCCAGATACCCGTGAGCCTTACGCAAAAATGCGAACACCTGCGCATTCGCCGGAACAATGGACGGTAACTGTAGCGAAGTGCCGAGCATCACAGGCTCACCTGAAGCCGAGATCATCGCCCAACCCAGAATTGGCAAAATCAGCATCAGTGCATACAGCAACACATGCGATCCCTTGGCCGCCAATACCTGCCAACCCGGCAGGTCCACGGGCAACGGTGGCTGTGTGGTGGAGAAACGCACCACCAGCCGCACAATCACCAGTAGCAAAATGGCGATGCCCAAGGGTTTGTGCAGATGAATCAGCCATTCATGCCGTTCGGACACCGAGGCAACCATGCCCGCGCCGATAAACAGCATGGCAATGATCATCAGTGCCATCAGCCAGTGCAGCAGGCGCGCCAACGGTGCGAAGTGTTTGGGTTGAGTGCTCATTGCTGGGCCTCCTGTTTGGCGGCGGGCAATTGGCTGACTTCGCTGGTGCGACGCAGGTAGGAATTGGCGTATCCGGCGGAACGAGCGGCGAGCAATGGGTCGTCGGAACCTTCGATACCGGCAGGCAATACCAGCGGGTCGTAGTTGATGTCACGGCACTCACCCTTCAGTTGCGCCTGGGTGCTTTCAAGCACCAAAGTACCCGCGTTCAATACCTTGCGCCCAGTTGGCCAGGCCTTGCTGGCGTCGTCGACAGGATCGCCTGGGTCGGCAAGCGTGATGTTCAACTGCCAACGCAACGGACCTGCGGCGATGCGCTGCACCAGGTCTTTTTCCAGGAAATCGCCGCCCTCCGGTGCGGTCGCGCCCGGCGCATCCTGCGCGACGGGCACCATGCTCCAGCGCACGGCCTGGCGCTGTCCGGTGGCGTTGACCAGGTAAAACGCGTTGACGCTGTTATAGGTTTCGGTGACGTAACTGGCCGAAGGTTTGGCCGTCTTGACCCACGCCAGGAACGGCGCGGATTCGGGGTGCGAGCCAAAGAACGCCGGCACCGCTTTAGGGTCCGGTTTACCGGTGGCCGGATCGGGTGACTGGGCTTTTTGAAACTGATAAAACGCCTCAGGCGTGCCCACCGGGAAGACCGGCATGCTGTTCATCCCGGTACGCCATTGCTGACCGTTGGCCTGGTTGAAACGCAGCGCCAGGCTGCGGATCGGCACGGCGTTGTCCGGCGCGTAAGGATTGCCCGCAGGCAACGCAAAACGCCCCACCACCGGCGTCCGTGCCTCATTGAACACCTGGGCGGTGGAGTAACTCCGAGCTTCGCCGCTGCTCTCGAAGTGGCCGATCACGCACACGCCTTTGGAATGATTGCGACGAAAACCGGGGTGCACTCCGTTGTTGGTTTCCAGCACATTGATCAGTTTTTTTGGCGTCAGACGCTCTGGGTCCAAGGTGCCATTGACGTAGGCAAACGCCCCGGCCAGCGCCGCGACGACGACCGCGATGCCCGTCAGTCGCAGTGTCAGGCTCGCGGCACTCAGCGGTGGCCGATCCGGCCCCGTTGGCGGTGATGATCGATCTACCATGAAAAACTCCAGGGCCATCGGCCGCAAGTGAGAAGAATCAAGCAGACGAACCGCACACCGGTTTATTCCCACGTGCGGTGTTTATTTTTCCAAGCGTGGAATAACCTCCCGTATCGGGCGTCTTCCTAGTCCAGAGCGTAGTGACTAGCCAGAACTTCATGAACGATATCGACGAAAAACTGCGAGAAATCATTCCCCGACTGCGGCGATTTGCTGTGTCGTTGACGCGCAACCCGAGCAGCGCCGACGACCTGGTCCAGGCCAGCCTCGAGCGTGCGCTGTCGAGTTGGGGAGATAAACGTGTCGATGGTGATTTGCGCGCCTGGCTGTTTTCAATTCTCTATCGGCAGTTTCTCGACGCGCACCGACGCTCTCGAAGGTATGCGCGCATGCTCGAATTTTTTACCGGACGCGACGATACGCAGCCGTCGGTGGAGCGCACGGTCATTGCCCAATCGACCCTCAGCGCCTTCGACCAATTACCCACCGAACAACGTGCGTTGCTGTTGTGGGTGTCGGTCGAAGGCCTGAGCTACAAAGAGGTCGCCGAGATTCTTGACGTCCCCATCGGCACCGTGATGTCCCGCCTGTCCCGGGCTCGCCAGGCCCTGCGCCAGCTCAGCGATGGCGAAATCAACCGCCCTTCCCTGCGGAGACTCAAATGATCAGCATGCCCCCTGACGAACGTGACCTTCATGCTTTTGTCGACCATCAGCTCAGCGACAGCGACCGACACCTGGTGGAAACTTTTCTCGCCAGCAACCCGCAAGCAGCCGCGCAGGTCCGCGCCTGGCAGCACGATGCCCAGGCACTGCGCGCAGCGTTGGGTGGTGCCTTGCAACAACCGGCCAACCCGGACCTGGATCCGGTCGCGATTCGCCAACGCCTGAAACACCAGTCCCGTCGTCACCTGGCCAGCGCGGCGGTGTTGTTGATCGCCGTCAGCGTCGGCGGACTCAGCGGCTGGCAGGCACGCGAGATGACGCTTGCCGCGGCCCCGCTACCGATGACCGATGCCCTTCAGGCCTACCGCCTGATTGCCCAGCAAGGCATCCTGCCCGCGGACTACAAAGCCGCTGAGGGTGGCAACATGCAAGAGTGGCTCGACCGTTATTTCAATCAAGCCAATCGCCTGCCTGACCTTTCGGGTGCGGGTTTCAAACCGGCGAGCGGGCGCTTGCTCAGCACCGAGCAAGGACCGGCGGCGATGGTGATTTATGAGAATCATGGCGGGCAAAAAATCAGTTTCTACGTCCGGCCACCGGGGCCGAAAAACTTCCTGCTGCCAAGGGGCAGTCGTCGCGATAACGGGTTGCAGGCCGAGTATTGGTCTGGAGGTGGCTACAACTACGCAATGGTCAGCCCGGTGGATACGCCTGCTGCGCAGATGCTCAGGCAGACCGTGCAATTCTAGGGATCAGCATATCGCAGCGCAAAGCCGCTCTGGTTACACTACACCGCTGCAGCTCGGGGGAGCTCGCCAGTCAATGAAGGTGATATCACGTGGCCGTTCGACCACCCAAGCGTTCGCGACTCACACCACGCTGGTCCTTGTTGCGCCGTCTTTTCGGCAAGGCTTCGGCGGCAGGTTGCGCTGCCAGCGGTCAAGCCATCCACGACTTCTTTCGCCACAAGGCACATTCCCAGGGTTACACCCTCAGCCACAGCCAACAGCGCGTGATCGACTGCATGGCGCGGTACGCCACAGCGTTGCCGTGCTCCTCGACCAAACCCCTTCCCGGCCTTTACCTGCATGGCGCCGTGGGACGCGGCAAGAGCTGGTTGCTCGAGGGTTTTTTCCAGGCCGTCCCCCTCACGAAAAAACAACGCCTGCACTTTCATGATTTTTTCGCCAGGCTGCACCACGGCATGTTCACCCATCGCGAGCAGCCTGACGCACTGGCGACCACCCTTGATGAATTGCTTAGCGATTGTCGGGTGCTGTGTTTCGATGAGTTCCATGTGCACGACATCGGCGATGCCATGCTCATCACGCGGCTGTTCAAGGCCCTGTTCCAGCGCGGCATCCTGCTGCTGGTCACCTCCAATTACCCGCCCGAGGGCCTGTTGCCCAACCCGCTGTATCACGCGCGCTTCAAACCGGTGATCGATCTGATCAACGCCCGCATGCAAGTCATGGAAGTCGGTGGCCCCCACGACTACCGTAGCCAGGCCCGCACCCACGCGCAACAGCTGTTCACCCAGGGCCACTACGTCTGGCCGGCCAGCGTCGCGCAACGGTTGTCGCTGAACCTGCCTCAGCGCGACGCGCCGCCCGTGTCATTGGCCGTCGGCACCCGGCAGTTCCAGGCACGGTTCTGCGAAGGACGGCGCATCGGCTTCACCTTTGCCGACCTGTGCGACCGCCCCACGGCGGTGATGGATTACCTGGAACTGTGCCGTCACTTCGACAGCTGGATCATCGATGACCTGCCGCCACTGGTTGAATGCACGATGGCCGCGCAACAGCGTTTCATCAACCTGATTGACGTGTTGTACGACCAGGACAAGCACCTGGTTTTGCTTGGCCAGCACTCGTTGCGAGAAAGCCTGGGCGGTGATGCCATTGACCTGGCGCGCACTCGCAGTCGATTGGGACAATTGGCGCAAGTCAGGGAACCGGACTGACAGGCAACACACCATAACCGCTATCATGTCCCCCATTTCCGGGCCCAGTGCCTGCTCCTTGATCAATAGTGAACCCGTTCATGCACACCCTTGCACAATTGCGCGCCGGCCAACTGTCGGGCATTACGCGGCTGGATCTGGCCGAAGGCCTGAGCGAGTTCCCCCGGGAAATCTTCGATCTGGCGGACTCGCTCGAAGTGCTCAACCTCAGCGGCAATGCCTTGAGCGCACTGCCGCAAGACCTGCATCGGCTGACCCGTTTACGCATACTGTTCTGCTCCGATAACCGCTTCACCGATTTGCCGGCCTGCCTCGGCCAATGCGCCGAACTGACGATGATCGGCTTCAAGGCCAACCGCATTGCTCATGTCCCCGGCGCTGCGTTGCCGCCGCTGCTGCGCTGGCTGATCCTCACCGACAATTGCATCGAGACGCTGCCCGTTGAATTGGGTGAGCGCCCACATCTGCAAAAACTCATGCTCGCCGGAAACCGTTTGCAAGCGTTGCCGCCGACATTAAGCAATTGCCATCAACTGGAACTGATCCGCATCGCCGCCAATCAGCTGACCGAGTTGCCACAATGGCTGCTGACGCTACCGAGGCTGACGTGGCTGGCTTACGCCGGCAATCCGCTGGAAACCGAGGCCGATACCGCCGCCCTCGACGCCACCGCGCGCATTGACTGGTCGACGTTGCGCCTGGAGCAACAATTGGGCGAAGGCGCGTCCGGGGTCATCCACCAAGCCGTTTGGCAACCGGCCCATCAGCCGGCGGTGCCGGTTGCGGTGAAACTCTACAAAGGCGAGATGACCAGCGACGGCTCACCCTTGCACGAGATGAATGCCTGCATCACCGCTGGCCTGCACCCGAACCTGATCCGCGTCGAAGGCCGCATCGTCGGTCATCCACAAGACGCGGCCGGGCTGGTCATGCAACTGATCACACCGAATTACCGCAACCTCGCCGGACTGCCAAGCCTGGCGTCCTGCAGCCGTGATGTGTATGCCGACGACCTGCGCCTCAACGCGGCAGTAGCGCTACGTATCGCCTGCGGCATCGCTTCGGTGGCCGAACACCTGCACCGGCATGGCATCACCCACGGCGATCTCTACGGGCACAACATTTTGTGCAATGAACAGGGCGACTGTTTGCTGGGAGACTTTGGCGCAGCGTCATTCCATGCCACGGATGACAGCCTTGAGAGTCGGGCGTTGCAGCGGATCGAGGTACGGGCGTTCGGGGTGTTGCTGGGGGAATTGCTGGAGCGGATCGACTCAGGGTTGAGCGATGAGCAGCGAGAGGCTCTGGAAGACTTGCTAGAGCGTTGTTGTCAGCCGCAAGTGCTGACTCGACCTGGATTCAATGAAATTATCCAGGCGTTGAATGCCACCTGACCGCTTCGCGGTCAATCGCGAGCAGGCTCGCTCCTACAGGGATTTTTGTGGATGACACAAAACCTGTGGGAGCGAGCCTGCTCTGGCGGCGATCCGACGATGACGGTCTGCCAGACAACAGAACCGTCACTGACACAAAGACTTAACCCGCCAACCCGACAAACATGTCCTGCACATCATCGTGGTTATCGAGGCCTTCCAGGAAGGCTTCGACTTCGGCCATCTGCTCATCGCTCAGGCCGCTGACCGGGTTTTTCGGCTGGTAGCCCAGCTTGGCCGAGAGCACGGTGAAACCTTGCTCCGGCAGGGCTTTCTGTACCGCGTCCAGGTCCGTAGGTTCGGTCAGGAACAGGGTCGCACCGTCTTCACCCGGTTCGAAATCCTGGGCGCCGGCTTCAATGGCGGCCATTTCAGGATCCGCGTCCGGGGTGTCCGGCGAGGCTTCGATCATGCCAACGTGGTTGAAGTCCCACGCCACCGAGCCGGAAGCACCCAGCTGACCCTTGCGGAACGCCACGCGAATTTCAGCCACGGTGCGGTTGATGTTGTCGGTCACACACTCAACGATCAACGGCACCTGATGCGGCGCGAATCCTTCATAGGTCACACGATGGTATTGCACGGTTTCGCCCAACAGGCCCGCGCCTTTCTTGATGGCGCGATCCAGTGTTTCTTTGGGCATTGAAGCTTTCTTGGCCTGTTCGACCACCAGACGCAGGTGTGCGTTGGTGGTGGTATCGGCACCGTTGCGTGCAGCGATGGTGATTTCTTTCACCAGTTTGCCGAAGATCTTGCCCTTGGCATTGGCTGCCGCTTCTTTGTGTTTAACCTTCCACTGTGCGCCCATTACTCACTCTCTTGTCGATGGCGCCGAGACATCTATTGGCCGACGCTTTGCGCAAGTTTATACGGCCTAAAGTCGGCAATCGACCAAAAAATCCGCCTTGCATCGACATCTTCACCAGCGTTTGTAGGGCGATTCTGAAAAGTCAATTTGCGGTGACAACAAAGGGCTGCGGTTTCGTACCCTCTTCGTCCGTATTCCACGACAGCAGCGAGTTCGATGCACAACGACACGCAAAGTCCATTCACCCTGACCCTGCTCGACGATGATTTGCACTTTCAGGTGGTGCAGTTCAGCGGTCATGAAGGGCTCAACCAACCTTACCGTTTCGACATCGATGTAATCGGCCTGGCACCGGCCATCAAGCTCGAACACTTTTTGCACCAGCCGGCCTACCTCGAGCTAGGCCTGGGTCAGGGCATCCATGGCGTCCTGCGTAGCGCCGGTTTCGAATATCGTTGTGCATTGCGGGTCGTCTACAAGCTGGTGCTGGTGCCAAGCCTTGAAAGACTGGGCGAGCATCGCCGGCGGTGCATTTTCCAGCACATGAATACGCCCATGATCCTGCGCCGGGTGCTGGAGCAACATGAATTGCCTGCCGACAGCTACCGCTTCGAATTGACGACCGGCCATTACCCGGTGCGACCGTTTTGCATTCAATACGAAGAAACAGACCTGGACCTGCTGCAACGGCTCTGCGAGGAAGAGGGCATCCACTATCACTTCGAGCATCAGCGCCAAGGGCATGTTCTGGTTCTGGCCGATGATTGCCTGAGCTTCCCCCAGGAACCACTTGCGGGAAGGTTCCAAAGCAACACGTACGGTGAGCACCAGGGGCCGGCAATCAGTGAGCTGTTCCAGCGCCATGATTGGCCACCCCTGCCCCCCTCCTCGACACCGCTGCGCAATCCTGCCCACGAGCAACAGTATCGCGATCAACTCAGTCGTCGACAGTTGGAGGGCCTGCGTTGCCGACAGCTGCAAATACACGGGCACAGTAATCTGATTGCATTGCGTTGTGCCCGGATCGTGCAGGTATCAGACCACCCCTTGACCCGTTTCAATGATCAATGGCTGGTCACCGAGGTACGGCATCAAGGGCAACAAACATCGAGCCTTGCCGAAGGCACGCCAGACAAGGTCACGAATTACCGCAACCGGTTTACCGTCATCCCTTGGTCAACTCCGTTCCGACCGGCACTCAAGCAACCCAGGCCAAGTATCCCGGGATATCAGCCAGGTCGAGTGAGTGGCCCGTCAGGACAACCGGCAGACAGGGATGAACAAGGTCGAATCCGGGTAGACATCTGGCCCAGCCCGGAAACGGATACAAATGACGCTGCAGGGCTTTGGCTGCCGGTGGCGATGAACTGCGCGCAGGACCCCATCAACCTGAGCCGGCTGCCACTGGCCGGCAGCGATGTGATGGTCAACTTTCTCGCCAGCGATCCGGATCGCCCAGTGGTCTGCGCGGTCATGGTCACACCCGAACCGCCTCCCCCCGCTCGCCCCCCCAGGCCTGCCGGGGATAGTCGCCTGCTACTCGACTGGCTGGTCAATCGTTCGGACTTCGAACGCTGACATCAGCCCTTGTCGGCCTTGCCTGCCGCCGCCGCGAACTTCGCCAGGCGTACATCCAGGTGACGAGGGCGGTGTCCATGGTCTTCGGCCCGTTCCTTGCGGCGGATGGCATTGCGCACCATCAAAGACCCCAGGTAGCGAATCGGCTCCGGCGGAAAAAAGCCAAGCGGTCCGTTCACCAACGGCGAACGGGTCCAGGCGTTGTCCAGGCCCATGACCATCGAAGCAATAATCTGCCCGCCCATATGACAGGGTCCGACACCGCTGCCGGAGTAACCGAAACCATAGAACACGTTGCCACTGGCGCTCATCTGCCCGAAGAACGGCAAGCCGGTCACCGAGCGATCCGACGGGCCGTTCCAGGTGGCCTCGACCTTCACGTCGGCAAACCTGGGAAAGAAATCCGCGAGACTGCTTTGCAACAGGCCGGCATAAGGAGATGGCTGGTCGAACACCGGCAGCATGCGCCCGCCATAGGCGAAGGTGTTGCCGCCCTTGCCGAGCATGATCCGGCCGTCCGGAGTGTTGTGGTAGTAGTGCACGAAAATCCGCGAATCGAGCACCGTGACGCCGCTGGTCAAGCCGATCTCGTTGAGCAGATCCGGCCGTGGTTCGGTGATCAGCATGTCGCTGGAAACGATCGCCACGCTGCGCTCGAACTGCGCAAAAGCGCGGGCCATCCAGGCATTCATGGCCAGCACCACCCGGTCGGCGCGAATCGTGCCGTTCGGCGTTTGAATCCCCGCTGGCTTGCCTTCTTCCAGGCCGGTCATCGCGGTGTTTTCGTGAATCCTCACGCCCAGTTGCAGGGCGACCCGGCGCAACCCGCGTACCAGCTTGCCCGGCTGCACACTGGCCGCTGCCGGGGAAAACCAGCCTTCCAGGTGCTTGCTGGAACCGGCCATGCGCTGCACGTCAGCCACCGGCCGCTGGGTGAACGAGTTGATGCCGTGGCGTTCCAGCGCCGCGATGACCGCGTCAGTCGAACCCACTTGTGCACGGTTTGTGGCGGTATAGAGCGTGCCATCAAGGCGGTAATCGGCATCCACCGCATACTGCTCACAGAATGCTCCAATGGCATGGATGCTGCGCTCGGATTCCTTGACCAGCCGCACCGCCTCCTCGACGCCGAACAGTCTTTCAAGGGTGAAGTATTTCGCCGACCACGACAGCGCACAGCCGCCATTGCGACCACTGGCGCCAGCGCCGCAGATGTCCGCCTCGATCAGCACCACGTCCAGTTCGGGGTTCTGCTCCTTGAGCATGATGGCGGTCCACAACCCGGTGTATCCGCCCCCGACAATGCAGACATCGGCACGGCTATCGCCTTGCAGTGGCGGGCAGGTTTGGGATGCATCGGCCTTCAAGGCCTGGTCCAGCCAAAAGGGTCTCATGGGTCAATCTCCAGTCAGACGTCCACACGCAGACCCGCCGCCAGTGCAGCAGGCCGCGCGGGACAGGATTCAGGTTCGCAGGGGTTTGATGGCCATTGCCCGGTTGGGCACGTAGGCGTAGTGGGTGCCCTGGCCACCGGGACGGCTGTTCCAGTGGGGGATCAGCACCAGGGCGGAGAACATTGCGCAGCCGGCGAAGACGATGAAGACGGTTACGGTATCGAAATAGCCTGGCAACAATCCGCCGAGAATCGCCCCGACCGAACCGCAGCCGTTGACGAAACCCGCCGCCGTGGCGCCGGCCTTGGCGGTACCGAAGTCAATGGCCGCCGCACCGCTGATCATCGAATCCGGCCCGTAGAGGGTCAAGCCCATGACGAACAACAGCGCTACCACTAGTAGCACGCTGCCGGTATGCAGGGCCCCCATAAAGAACGCCAGGGACACGGTCAGCGCCAGCAGGCTGATGACACAGGCCGGCATGCGCCGGGCGCCGAACAGTTTGTCCGAGGCCAGTCCAATCAGGATCGGCCCGAGCAACCCGGCCAGTTCAAACGCGGTCGGTATGATCGCCGCGCCCACCTTGCCGACCGAAGGCATCTGCTCGAAGACGATCACCGGCCCCCACAGCAGAATCGCATAGCGCGCCGGTTTCAGCATGAAATACGCCAGGCCCAGGACCAGCACCGTGCGATTGCGCAGGATTTCCTTCAATGGCTCCCACATGCTGATTTTGCTTTGCGCGTCGGCTTGTTCAGCCGTCAGCTCGGGTTCCGGCTCCACTGCCGGCAAGCCAACGTCTTGCGGTTTGTTGCGTTGAAAAATGAAAAACAGCACGGCGACCAGCCCAACCACCACCGCACTGGAAATGAACGCCGCATGCCAGCTGCCGATGTACGTGTACGCCCACCAGCCGGCAAACGGCGAGGCCACCAGACCACCAAAGGCGTAGCAGGAGCTCCACAGCCCCAACACCCGCCCGCGCTGCTCCGAGGGGAAGAAACTGCCAAGGTTCTTGCACAACCCCGACCACCCGGTGGACTGCGCCAGGCCTTGTATCAGCATGCAGGTGGCGAAGATCGGTAATGTCGCGAAACTGCCCATCACCAGAGCTGCACCGGCGGAAATCAGAAAGCCGCCCAGCACCACGACCCGTGGACCGAAACGGTCGGCCAGGATGCCCCAACCGAACTGGCCCACAGCGTAAGCGGCCAGGTAAATGGCATCAAGGTTGGCCATGGTCATCTTGTCGAGCATGAACATCGGGTCTTCGCCAATGCCCAACTTGGCGACCGAGAAAGCTTTGCGGGTGAAGTAGAAAGCGGCGTAGGCGAGCCAGGTGATCGCGAAGATCTGCACGCGCCAACGCTTGATGGTGCCGATGTGCTTGTTCATTGTGGTTCTGACCTCAGGGTGTGAGTGTGCCGGCAGAATTGGAAGAAAACGCCTGTTTTTTTATTGTTGAGCACTGCGATATCGCCCTGTCCCTACGGCGGATACCGGTCAGATGAGTCCTGTTGTTGCACGCACAGGCTCATGGCACCCGCTGCTGTTCGACTGACCAGTCAGCGGGGCTGAGGTGGATAAAAACAATTACTGATTAATAAGTGAAATCGATTTATCGTATTTCAAATATAAGCTCAGCTTGTTACTGGAGTTTCCCATGTCGGTGTCCCACGCCCAGCTCAAAGCTTTCCACGCCGTGGCGGTGCATGGAAGCTTCACCAAGGCCGCCGAGCGACTGTTTCTGACCCAACCGGCGATTTCCGATCAGGTGCGCAAACTCGAAGAGCGCTATGGCGTGTTGTTGTTTCACCGCAACAAACGCTCGGTGCGCCTGACGGATCTGGGCGAGCGCCTGCTGAGCGTCACGCAAAAACTGTTCGTCATCGAAGCCGAGGCCCAGGAGTTACTGCAGGACTCCCAGGCCTTGCAGACGGGCAGCCTGATTCTCGCGGTCGACGCGCCGGTGCATGTGCTGCCGCAGATTGCCCGGTTCTGCGAGCGTTACCCCGGCATCAGTGTGAAAATCGAAACCGGTAACACCGATGAGTCGTTGTTTCGACTTTTCAACTACCAGGCTGATCTGGCGTTGCTGGGTCGAGATGTCAGCGATGAACGCTTGCTTTCATTGCCGCTGCGCAATGACCCGATGGTGGCGTTTGTGTCGCGCAACCATCCGTGGGCCGATCGGGAATCCATCTGCCTGGCCGACCTTGATGACACGCCACTGGTGTTGCGGGAGATCGGGTCGGTGACCCGGCAGACGCTGGAAGAGGAAATGGCCGGCGCCGGCTTTCGCATCCGTCCGGCCATTCAGGTCGAGGGACGGGAGGCAGCACGTGAGGCCGTGGTGGTGGGGATTGGCGTTGGCGTTGTTTCGGCTGCCGAGTTTGGTGCGGATTCGCGGGTTTGTGCCTTGCCGATTGTTGATTGCAAACGCAGGCTGACGGAAACCCTGGTGTGCTTGCGCGAGCAGAGCTCACGGCGGGTGGTGGCGACTTTTCTGGAGATGGTGCGCGAGAGTCTGGTGTAGGCAGGTCCGGCTCCATCGCTAGCAGGCTAGCTCCCACAGTGGGCCTGTGTTGCCTGCATAATCTGTGGTCGGCACAAATTCCCTGTGGGAGCTAGCCTGCTAGCGATTCAGGCGCCTCGGTCTACCCGCCCGGCGCCAACCCGAAAAACGCCTGAATCAAGCGCAAATCCCGGCGCCGCTCCATGCACCCCATCATGTGCCGGTTCACCAACCCCTCGCCAATGATCGGCACCGCCGCCACTCGCGGGTCATGGCTGACCTCCACCGACGAGACCACGCCCACCCCCAGTTCAGCAGCCACGGCCTCGGTCACCGCCTCGCGGCTGTCCAGTTCCAGCAACACCCGTGGATTGACCTTGGCCTGGGCGCACGCCTCATCGAAGGTGCGCCGGGTAATCGAGCTCGGTTCGCGCAGCACCATGATCACCTGATCCAGATCCTTGAGCTGCACGCCTTTGGTCTTCTGCGCCCAAGGATGCGTGTGCGGCACCAGCGCGCAAATCCGCGATTCACTCAACGCCTGCAGGTGCAGCCCCTTGCGCGGCTCGACTTCGGTCAGCACTGCCACGTCGGCATGTTCGGACAGCAGCGCCGCCAGGGTTTCCTGGGCGTTGCCCAGGCGCAGGTTGACGGTGACCCCCGGATAACGCGCCCGCAGGCTCGCGAGCATCGGCATGACCATGTGCGGACCGTCCGCCGCCACCTCCAGGCGCCCGGTCAACAGTTGCCGATTGGCCTCCAACATGACCTGTGCTTCTTCGGCCAGACCAAACATCGCCCGGGTGATCGCCGCAAGCTTGGTGCCCTCCTCGGTCAATTCCACGCGCCTGGCGGTACGGCGCAACAGAGTGATCTGGTAGTGCTCCTCCAGCGCCTTGATGTGGCCTGTGACCGCCGGCTGGCTGATAAACAACCGCTCGGCCGCCCGGGTAAAGCTGCCCTCCCGGGCCACCGCGTCGAAGGCACGGAGCTGGAACAGATTCATGAATAAGCCTCACTGATGGCTGGCATAACAACAAACAATTTGATTGATAAGTCGGCAAATTGCAATTTAAGCCCCGTAGCTTCATCCCATCGAATGCGAGGACACGAGAATGAGTATTGCCGCCCCCATCCTGCTCACCCCCGGCCCGTTGACCACGTCGGCCCGCACCCGTCAGGCAATGATGGTTGACTGGGGTTCATGGGATGACCGCTTCAATCAACTGACCGCCAGCCTGTGCGAGCAACTGCTGGCGATCATCAACGGCGCCGCCACCCACCACTGCGTGCCTTTGCAAGGCAGCGGCACTTTCGCGGTCGAAGCGGCAATCGGCACGCTGGTGCCTCGCGACGGCAAGGTGTTGGTGCTGATCAACGGCGCCTACGGCAAACGCCTGGCAAAAATCTGCGAAGTGCTCGGCCGCACCTTCAGCACCTTTGAAACCGCTGAAGACGAACCGACCACCGCCGCCGACGTCGACCGTCTGCTGCGCGCCGATGCCGACATCACTCACGTGGCGCTGATTCACTGCGAAACCAGCACCGGCATCCTCAATCCGCTGCCGGAGATCGCTCAGGTCATTGCGCAACACGGAAAACGCCTGATCATCGACGCCATGAGTTCCTTCGGCGCCCTGCCGGTGGACGCGCAGCAGGTGCCGTTCGATGCGCTGATCGCTGCGTCAGGCAAATGCCTGGAAGGCGTACCGGGCATGGGCTTCGTCTTCGCCCGCAAAGAATCCCTGGCCAGCGCTGCCGGCAATTCGCACTCACTGGCGATGGACCTTCACGACCAACATTCGTACATGGCCAAGACCGGCCAATGGCGCTTCACCCCGCCGACCCACGTGGTCGCCGCACTACACGAAGCCCTGCTGCAATACAACGAAGAAGGCGGCTTGCCGGCCCGGCATGAGCGCTACGCCGCCAACTGCCAGGCTCTGATGGAAGAGATGGGCAAACTGGGGCTGCGCAGCTTCCTGCCCGCCGCGATCCAGGCGCCGATCATCGCCACCTTCCACGCCCCGAAAGATCCGCGCTACGCATTCAAGGAGTTCTACGAACGGGTCAAGGCCAAGGGTTACATCCTCTACCCTGGCAAGCTGACCCAGGTCGAAACCTTCCGCGTTGGCTGCATCGGTCACGTTCAACCGGCCGAAATGCGTGAAGCCGTGGCCGCGATCGCTGAAGTGTTGCGCGAGATGGAAGTGTTAGAGATCTAACCCACACCACATTCCCCCTGTAGGAGCGAGCTTGCTCGCGATGAGGCCCGGTCAGTCGACTCACATGTTGAATGAAAGACCATCGCGAGCGAGCTCGCTCCTACAGTAAAGCTGCTCTCCAATAGCCAGTTATTACAGGATTAAGATCACCATGAACTACACCAACCCAACCAGACTGCAAGCCGCCATCCTCGACTGGGCCGGCACCGTCGTCGACTTCGGTTCCTTCGCGCCAACACAGATTTTCGTCGAAGCCTTCGCCGAGTTCGACGTTCAGGTGTCCATCGAAGAAGCGCGTGGCCCAATGGGCATGGGCAAGTGGGATCACATCCGCACCCTGTGCGATCAACCGCAGGTTGCCGAGCGTTATCGCAACGTGTTCGGCCGCACGCCGACCGACGATGACGTTACCGCCATCTACCAGCGCTTCATGCCGCTGCAGATCGAAAAAATCGCCGAACACTCGGCGCTGATTCCGGGGGCATTGGAGACCATCGCCAACCTGCGCCAGCAAGGGATCAAGATCGGCTCCTGCTCCGGCTATCCGAAACAGGTCATGGACAAAGTGGTCGAACTGGCTGCCACCAACGGCTACGTCGCCGATCACGTGGTTGCCACCGACGAAGTCCCGAACGGTCGCCCATGGCCAGCCCAGGCCCTGGCCAACGTCATCGCCCTGGGCATTGACGATGTCGCCGCTTGCGTGAAGATCGACGACACCGTACCAGGCATTCTTGAAGGGCGCCGTGCCGGGATGTGGACCGTGGCGCTGATCTGCTCGGGCAACGCGCTGGGCCTGGATTACGAAGGGTACCGCGCCCTCGACAGCGACACACTGGACAGCGAACGCAAGCGCATCCACGCGATGTTCGAAGGTTCGCGCCCCCACTACATGATCGACACCATCACCGATTTGCCGCAAGTCATTGCTGACATCAACAAGCGCCTGGCCAATGGCGAGATGCCGCAGTCGAGCTGATCACAACGAAACACCGCCCCCCGTAGGAGCGAGCCTGCTCGCGATGGTCGTCAACGATGACGCGTACCCGCTGGGTAACCGCGACGGACTTGAGACCTTCGCGAGCAGGCTCGCTCCTACGGGGGCGGTGCGTTCTTCCTGTCTATCAGCTGAATCAGAGCAGCCAGCGACCATTAGCCTCAGGCAAATCCGGTAAAAAACGCTTACAGTTAAAGCACACCGTCGAACAAGAACGGTGGCTTTAAACCGGACCTGTGAGGAACACCGTATGCCGTGGAAAAACTCCGCCTCGCGCTACAGCACCGTATCGATCGCGCTGCATTGGTTGATGCTGGTTCTGCTGGCGCTGGTTTACGCCTGTATCGAGCTTCGCGGGATCTTCCCCAAGGGCAGCGGCGGCCGCACGCTGATCGTCGAATCACATTTCATGCTCGGCCTGACCGTGTTTGTTCTGGTCTGGCTGCGATTGTTCGCGCGCAGCCTCGGCCCGGCGCCGCAAATCTTTCCCGCTTCACCGCGCTGGCAAACGCTGTTGGCCAGGTTGATGCACTGGGCGCTGTACATTTTCATGATCGCCATGCCTATTCTCGGATGGCTGATCACCAGTGCCAAAGGCAATCAGGTGATGTTCTACGGTTTCGACTTGCCGTTGCTGATGGCCGAAGACAAGGCGTTCGCCAAACAACTGGAAGGCTGGCATGTGCTCGGTGGCACCATCGGCTACTGGCTGATCGGATTGCATGCTGTCGCCGGGCTCTATCACCACTATGTGGTGGGCGATAACACGTTGTTGCGGATGATGCCAAAACGGGAAACCCGCGATACCTGAGACCACCTGTAAACACTGTAGGAGCGAGCCTGCTCGCGATGGCGCCCTATCATTCAACAGATGTATTGAATGACCTGACCTCATCGCGAGCAGGCTCGCTCCCACACTGATTGGCGATGCCCTTCAGATCGGTGAATCAAACCCGCGACGCCCCTGCAAGCCGCCAGTGTGGACGAAAATCAGCCGCATGCCCCTAGCCAACATTCCCGTTTCGACTCGCTGCTTCAACGCCATCAATGCCTTGCCGGTGTACAACGGCTCCAGTGGAATGCCGCTGGCCTGCTCGGTCTGTGCGATGAAATCGAGCAACAGGGGATCGACCTTGGCAAAGCCGCCGCGACTGGCATCAATCAGCTCATATTCACGATCGATCAAGCCCGCTTGCTGCACGATCGACTCGACCTGTTGCGCCACCCCGTGGTCGTCGGGCACCGCCAGCGCACCGTAAACCGGATGCTTGCCCGCCTCCGACAACACCAGACCCGCCAGAGTGGTACCGGTGCCGCAGGCCAGCCACCAGCCGTCGTAGGCGCTCCAGCCCAAACCTTCCAATTGCGTGCAAACCGTTCCCTTCAACTGCATGCAACCCCGGGCACCGGGCAAACCACCGCCCCCTTCAGGCACCGCATGCAACGTTGGATATCGGGTTTGCCACGGCTGCCAGAAACCCGGTTCATGCCGGGCCCGATATCCGCCATAACCCAACCAGTGCAACTGCATGCCAAATGCCTGCAAATCCCCCACCGTAGGGGTTTGCTGTGGATGGCCGCGCAACAGCCCTACGGTGGAAAAACCGAATCGTTTGCCCGCCGCCGCCAGCGCATGAAGATGATTGGAATGGGCGCCACCGAGGCTGATGATGCCCTCGGCACCTGCTCGCTGCGCGGCCCTGAGGTGTTCGATCAGCTTGAACCACTTGTTGCCACTGATTAGCGGATCGATCTGATCCAGACGCAGAATCGCGACTTCGATGCCGGCGTGAGCCAGCCAATCGAGGTGCAGGCGTTCGAGCGGAGCGTGAGGAAGAATGTTGTCTTGAGAAGAAAGCATGATGCCGGATCTTTGGAAAGATCCGGCATCTTAGCAGCACCTTGGTGGGTGATCTGAATGTGTGTTACAGCTCGGCCGCCAACCGTGAACCCTGGTTGATCGCCCGCTTCGCATCCAGCTCCGCTGCGACATCCGCACCGCCGATCAGGTGCACATTCTGCCCCGCTGCCACCAGACCATCATGCAATTCGCGCAGCGGGTCCTGTCCGGCGCAGATCACGATGTTGTCCACCGGCAACACTTGCGGCTCGCCGGTTTCACCAACACGGATGTGCAGGCCTTCGTCGTCGATCTTCAGGTACTCAACGCTGTTGAGCATCTGCACCTGCTTGTTCTTCAGACCGGTGCGGTGAATCCAGCCGGTGGTTTTACCCAGGCCATCACCCACCTTGGATTTCTTGCGTTGCAGCAGGAACACTTCACGGGCTGGCGCGTGGGGCGCCGCCTTGATGCCGGCAACGCCGCCGCGAGCTTCCAGGTGCGTATCGATGCCCCACTCCTTCCAGAACGCGGCACGATCCTGACTGGTTGCTACACCTTCATGAACCAGAAATTCCGAAACGTCGAAACCGATACCACCGGCGCCAATCACCGCGACACGTTTACCCACGGGCTTGCGCTCCAGGATCACGTCCAGGTAGCTGAGCACCTTGGCGTTTTCCACGCCTGGAATCGCTGGCAAACGCGGCGCGATACCAGTGGCCAGAATGATTTCGTCGTAACCGCCCTCGACCAGTTGCGCCACGTCGACACGGGTGTTCAGGCACAGCTCGACGTTGGTGGTCTGCAACTTGCGGTTGAAATAGCGAATGGTTTCGTAGAACTCTTCCTTGCCCGGCACACGCTTGGCGATGTTGAACTGACCACCGATTTCGCTGGCCGAGTCGAACAGCGTCACCTGGTGACCACGCTCGGCGGCCACGGTCGCGGCGGACAAACCGGCAGGGCCGGCACCGACCACGGCGATTTTCTTCAGCTGCTGCACCGGCAGATAGTTGAGTTCGGTTTCATGGCAGGCACGCGGGTTGACCAGGCAACTGGTCAGCTTGCCGCCGAAAGTGTGATCGAGGCAGGCTTGATTGCAACCGATGCAGGTGTTGATTTCATCGGCGCGACCTTCAGCGGCCTTGTTGACGAAATCCGGGTCGGCAAGGAACGGCCGCGCCATGGAGACCATGTCGGCATCACCCTCGGCGAGAATCTGTTCGGCCACTTCTGGCGTGTTGATACGGTTGGTGGTGATCAGCGGAATATTGACCGAGCCACGCAGCTTGGCCGTGACCTTGCTGAACGCCGCACGTGGAACTTTGGTGGCGATGGTCGGAATCCGCGCTTCGTGCCAACCGATACCGGTGTTGATGATGGTCGCACCGGCCTTCTCGATGGCCTTGGCCAACACGACGATTTCTTCCCAGGAGCTGCCACCTTCGACCAGGTCGAGCATCGACAGACGGAAAATGATGATGAAATTCGGACCTACCGCCTCACGTACGCGACGCACGATTTCCAGCGGCAGGCGCATGCGGTTTTCGTAGCTGCCACCCCAGCGGTCGGTGCGGTGGTTGGTGTGCGCGGCGAGGAACTGGTTAATGAAATAACCTTCGGAGCCCATGATCTCCACGCCGTCGTACTCGGCGGTTTGCGCCAGTACCGAACAGGTGACGAAATCGCTGATCTGCTTCTCGATACCTTCTTCGTCCAGCTCTTTTGGCTTGAACGGGTTGATCGGTGCCTGGATCGCGCTAGGCGCCACCTGTTTCGGGCTGTAGGCATAACGCCCGGCATGGAGGATCTGCATACAGATCTTGCCGCCCGCGTCATGCACCGCGCGGGTGACGATGCGGTGCTTGAGCGCTTCCTCTTCGGTGGTCAGCTTGGCTGCGCCGGAATACACGCCACCCTCTTCGTTCGGGCCGATACCGCCCGTCACCATCAGACCGACACCGCCACGGGCACGCTCGGCGAAGTACGCGGCCATGCGCTCGAAGCCACCCGGTTTCTCTTCGAGGCCGGTGTGCATCGAGCCCATCAGGGTGCGGTTGCGCAACGTGGTAAAACCCAGGTCCAGCGGAGCCAGCAGGTTCGGGTAATGAGCGGCGGTCATCGGTAACTCCACATCCAGCGATCACGGAAAAATGCGGGAGCTCTACGGCCCCCATCTTCATGTTCGACAGACTAAGAGTCACACCGCCGCCACTCAATGACCGAAACTCACAAATTATTGATCGGAATGCGCAGCCAAACGTTGCGTCGAAACGAGTAATTGCTCTGTATCCGATTATGACCACGAACCCGCTCATCGCCCGGTGGTCATAACAGGTGATGGCATCGCGACTGATCAACGGCCCTGAGTCTGTTCATCAAGAGCGACGCTGCACTTCACACTTTTGGGTGCGTCGGATACGTTCAGCCCCTTCGGTTCCTGTCTGAGGCAGGCGCTGATCGCTGGTTTCCATCCAAGGCTCCCGCTTCGGAGTACGCAAATGACTCAATCAATGCGGTTCTTCCTGTCGTTCTTCCTCGCAGTTACAACACTGGCATCGGCAAGTCTGCTGAACAATGCAGGAGCGGCCACGGCCGAGGACCTGAATGCCGACGCTAAACAAGCGTTGCAATTGCTCTACAAGACCAATCCCACTGCCGAAACCCTTTCGCGTCAGGCCAAAGCCATATTGGTCTTCCCGAAAATCATCAAGGCAGGTCTCGTATTTGGTGGCAGCTATGGCGAAGGCGTGCTGATGAAGGGCACGAAAGTCGATAACTATTACAACTCGGTCAGTGGCTCATGGGGGCTGCAGGCCGGTGCTCAATCGTATGGCTATGCGGTTTTTCTGATGACCGACAAAGCATTGAAATACATCACTGAAACCAAAGGTTGGGAAATCGGTGTAGGACCCACCGTTGTCGTGGTCGATGAAGGGGTTGCGAAAAACCTGTCAAGCTCGACGATCAAAGACGACGCTTACGCCTTCATCTTCGACCAGCAAGGCCTGATGGCCGGGGTCAGCATCGAGGGCACGAAGATTTCCCTGATCAAGCGCTGATCTCTATCGGGTCGATTTCTGTCAGCTGTCGTTGCCAGGAATCGACCCCTTGCGCGCCCAGCGCAAAAATTATTCATTTGCTCCCTTCAGAAAGCGACATTGAAGCTAAGCTCTATGGCTTGCAGGGTCGGATTTCGCCCGCCTGACGTTGATCCACTCTTATCAAGCCTGCCTGACCACATAGGGGGTGCAATGCGCATTCCAATCCTTTACGCGTTGTCAGCCGTACTGTTTTTGAGCGGATCCTCCGGCCTGGCTTTGTCAGCGGGCGCGACCGCACCGGCACCGGCGAATGTTTCCACTGCAGCACCCGCTGCGGCGTTGGCCAAAGACCCTGTATTCACCCAGGAACAACTGGATCAAATGCTGGCGCCCATTGCGCTTTACCCGGACCCGCTGCTGGCCCAGGTGCTGATGGCGACCACATACCCAGGGGAGATCACAGAGGCAGTAGCCTGGTCGAAGGCGCATCCGGACGCCAAGGGTGACGATGCGGTCAAGCAAGTGGCGAATCAGCCTTGGGATCCGAGCGTGCAGGCCCTGGTTGCCTTTCCACAGGTGTTGGCAACGCTGGGACAGGACCCCGTCTGGGTACAACGCCTGGGTGATGCCTTCCTGGCGCAACCCGACGACGTCATGCAGGGTGTGCAGCGTTTGCGTCATCAGGCGCAGGCGGCAGGCAACCTGCAGAGCAATCAGTATCAGAACGTGACCATCCAGAATACCCCAGCACCGGCGCCGGCGCCGGCACCGACGCAAGAAGCCGCCGCTCCAGCCCCGGCCAGCAGCTCCACCATCATCATTCAACCTGCCGACCCGCAAGTGGTGTACGTCCCCACCTATAACCCGACCACCACCTACGGCACCTGGCCCTACCCGGCCTCGCCCCCCGCCTACTATCCACCGCCACCTGCGTATTACCCCGGTCAGGCCTTGATGGCCGGGCTGGCATTCGGGACCGGCGTGGCGATTGTCGGTGCGTTGTGGGGTGAATGTGACTGGGGCAACAACGACGTCGACATCGACGTGAACCGTTACAACAACATCAATGCCAACAATCGAATTAACAACGGTAACTGGCAACACAACCCCGTTCACCGCAACGGCGTGCCTTATCGCGACAACAAGAGCCGTGAACAGTACGGCCGCCAACTCAACGGTGCCAATCAGCGTGAAGCCTATCGGGGCGACAATGCCCAACGCTCCCAGGCTCGCGAAAACGCCCGCAGCTCCATGGACCGGGCCGGTATCGAAAGACCACCCACCAGCAACGCCCAGGCCCGTGATCAAGCACGCAGGGCCCAATCCGCAACGGCTGACAGAAATCGGGCGCAATCGGGCACCTCGGACAGAAATCGGGCACAAGCGGGAGCCGACAGACCCAGAACGTCCGACAGAAGCCAGAACACCGCCAGAAACACTCGGGAGAATCAGCAACCGAGGAAGCAGAACGTGCAAAACAATCAGCGCAGAGACGGCAGCGCGCAGACGCGACAAGCGAGCCAGAAACGGCCAGCCGCCAGTGCCGGCAGCGCCCGCAACAACGCGTTCGCCGGTGCGCGTTCACCGTCCAAGAGCCAGGTGCAGGCCAACCGTGGCCGGGCCAGCCAGGCTTCCGCCCAACGTCCCCAAGCGGCGCGATCGGCCGGTCATCAGGTCAGTCGGCCGTCCAATCCACCATCGCGTTCAAGGGGGGGCCGTCGTTGAAAAATCATCCTCGAGTGAATCGACTCATGGGCTTGTTTCCTCAGGTTCTTGCGCTGACTGCCGGCGTTATGTGGTCGTGTATCACGATGGCACAGCAGTCATTTCCAACGCCGGAAAAGGCTGTTGAAGCCTTCGTTGAAGCACTGGGTCAGGAGCACGCCGATCAGGCACGCCTGACAGAGTTGCTGGGCAGCGAATGGCACAGTTTCATTCCACGCGAAGGCGTACAGCGCAAAGACGTGGATGCGTTTCTGCAGCATTACCGCGAGCAACACAAGATTGAAAAAACCGGCGATCGCAAGGCCGTACTGGAAGTCGGCGCCGACCACTGGACACTGCCTATTCCGTTGGTCGAAGACGCCAATGGCTGGCGCTTCGACATGAAGGCCGGCAATGCCGAAATCCGTGCGCGTCGAATCGGCCGCAACGAGCTTAACGCGGTGCAATCGGTGCTGGCCTATCACGATGCCCAGATGGACTACGCGTCAGTGGATCGTGACGGCGACGGCGCCCTCGAATACGCACAGAAAATCTTCAGCACCAATGGCAAGCACGACGGACTCTATTGGGCAGAGGATGGCAGCGGCCAGATCAGCCCGCTCGGGCCTTCGTTCGGCAGAGCCATAGCCGACGAAGAATGGCGCGGCTACCGCTTCCGCATCCTCAAAGGCCAGGGTCCTTCAGCACCCGGGGGTGCCTATAGCTATCTCATCGGCGACAAGATGAGCCGAGGCTTTGCGCTGATCGCCTGGCCGGCGAAATACAATGACACCGGCGTGATGAGCTTCATGATCAGTCATGAAGGTCAGGTATTCGAGAAGGATCTGGGACCCGATGGTGAAAAAATCGGGCAAGCCATGAAGCGCTTCGATCCGGATGCCAGTTGGAAGGAAGTCGACCCAGATCAGGATCAATAACCGCTACCGGAAATTAAGCCAGTTCGGGGCGCTCGAACTCATGGCGACACAGCTCGCATAACGCTTGCAGGCCAGGACGCTGGGTGACTCCGGTGGGACCGAGACCTGCACGGTCAACACCAGGAAAAACAGGACCAGCAAGGGAAAGAAATAGGCAAGAAGACTTTTTATTTTCATTGTCAGTGCTCTCATGACCTTTGAATCCGATCTGCTCTACTGCCATGACTTGCAAGGTGGCAGTGCGTCTGCGAGCGGCGCCTTCGAGTGACAATCGCTTATCGCTCGAAGACCCCTGGTTGCTCCGTCAGCGTTCGTCGACCGTAATGAACTCGCGACGCTCGGCCATGAATGCGGGCACGTCGTCCTCATTGGTGAAGAACTGCTCGTACCATTCGCGCAACTGGTAGACCGGGCCGTCGGTTTCTGCCAGCACCGGCTTGTCGATACGAATCTTGTGTTTCCAGATCACCACGTCTTGATAGAACGAATCGCGGTTGCCCTGGACATAGGCCTTGGCCACTTCCTGGTTCTGCTCTTCGGTCCAGCCCGGCACGCGCTTGACCATGCAACCAAAGCGCAGGTCGAAACTGTTCGGCGTCACCGGCACGTGGCTGTTGAGCAAAATGGCGTGGATGCGCACATCGCCGAACATCGAACTGATGTGCGTGAAGTGAGTGGCCGGGCCGTAGTAGGCCGATGGCGCGATCAGGTCGCCGCCCAGGCGCTCGGAGTCGCCATGGAAAATCTGGTGGCCGATATGCCCTTCGAAGACGTTGGCGAAATACTTGGTCGGCGTGCCGTGCACCGGCCCGAAGTGCTGGGCATCCACCAGGTTATCGACCAACTCCCGTGGGTTGGTTTCGATGTGCATGGTGTCGATGTTCCAGTCATGCACCCAGTCCGGATCGTCCATCTCTGGCAGGTGCGGAATGATCACGCCCTCTTTCGGCGGACGGCCTTCAGGGTTGTTCCAGACGAACAGCAGGTTGTTTTCCTCGCAGGTCAACCAGCTGCGGGTCTTGGCCTTGGGTGGAATGCGCTTGCAGTAAGGAATTTCCACGCACTTGCCGCCAGTGTCGTACTTCCAGTGATGGAACGGACACACCAGTTTGTCGTTCTCGATAGTGCCCTGGGACAGGTCGGCGCCCATGTGCGGGCAATAGGCATCCAGAATGCTGATGTGGCCCTGGCTGTCGGCGAAGGCCACCAGGCGGGTGCCGAAGACTTCCAGGGTATGGGGCTTGCCATCACGGTAATCGCTGGCATTGCCCAGGCAGTGCCAGCCGCGCGCGTAACGGTGGGTCCGCTGGGCGTTCTCGATATTGATTTCAGCGAGTTTGGTCATTGTTATTGTTCCTCGAATGCAGACTTCGGGGCAGGCAATGCCCCTAGGAAATACAGGGTGATCCCATGGCGAACATCATTGAGCAGTCGCGCAAGGTGAACATCCTTCAGTTGGACTAGATCAAATGCGATCCGCTCTCAATCGGCGCCCATGGCCCAACAGGCGCCGTGCTTGTCGGTTACTGGCCGAAACGCCGGGCGGCTTCCGGGCCGAAGTCCCGGGGACTGAAACCGGGTTTGTTCAACAGATAGCCGTTGCGCTGCTCGTTGATCAGGTTGAACGCCAGGTAACTGCCGGCATTGAGGTCGTAGTACAGGCCCACACCCGCTTGCTGGCGCTGGCTTTCATAGGCGTAGAAGTAGTTGACCATCGAGGTGCGCCACAGCTCGCCACGGTTGTCGTAGTTGTCGGCGAGCATCGGAAACCAGGTGTCCTCGTCGACATACAACTTGCGCTTGCCATACAAGTGGCGATAACCCGGTTTGAGCGTGCCTTCCAGTTCCCAGACCCGATGGCGCTCATAGCGCATGGCCTGGGGATTGATGTGGCCGGGGGTCAGCAGGTCGGCGTACTTGAGATTGGCCGCATGCAGGCGGTAGGTGTTGTAAGGGATGTACATCTCGCGCTTGCCGACGATCTTCCAGTCGTAGCGCTGGCCGGAACCGTTGAACAGGCGCACTTCGTCCACTGTGATCGAGCCACCGCTGCCGGGGAACGACATGTCGAAACCATAACCCGGCGACTGCCGCACGCGACGGGTGCCCGGGTCGTAACGCCAGGCCTGGCGCGGTTCGGTCTTGTCATTCCAGAACTCGGTGCCGGTATTGATCTCGCCCTTGTCCCGTTGCGGCAGCAGGGTTTCATTGAGATAGAACGACGAGTTGCCGCTGGTTTCGCCAATCTTGCCGGGCTCCAGCGACGGCGCCAGGTTGCGCGAATGCACGCGACCCCAGTTGATGTTGCCGTCCTTGAGCACATAGGCGTTATCCGAGACATATTCCTCGGTCCAGGCGCGCAAGGTAAACGTCGAAGCGTTTTTCAACAGTTCGAGGCCGCTGCGCGGTACCGGAAACGGTGTGCCGCCGGTCTTGCCGACCACCCCTTCGCCGTCATCCACCAGACGTGCCACGCTGGCATTTTCGCGGGTGGCCTGGCAGACCGCGTCGTTGTAACGGAAATCCCGATGCGAGGGATAGACCGGCATTTTGTAAGTGCCCGGGTACAGCTTGAACAGCGCTTTCTGGCCATCGGACAGGTAGTCGCTGTATTGCGCGATGTTCTGCGCGGTGATCACGAACAGCGGCTTTTCGTCCGGGTACGGATCCACCGGATGGTTGCCCGTGCCCTTGAAATCAACGTGGGGCGGTGCACCCAGCCACTTGCCGCTGAACGCTGGAATGCTGCCGTCGGCATTGCCGGCCTTTTCCGCGCCCAGGCACGTCAAGTCGTTGCCCAAGCGCGGGATGTCTTCCGGTGCGGCATGTACCGTGCCGACGGCACAGCATCCCAACAACAACGTCAACGCCCAGCCAGGGGTCTGATTACTGCCGGTCATTTTTATTCTCCTTGGATTCGACAACGGTTGCCCAGTATCGACAGCCCAGGAACCCGGCAGCATCGTCCGCACGGACTAACGCATTTTGCCGCAGCCGCGCCTCACAGCCGGACCGCAGCCGGCTGCGGCGCCCCCAGCGCCACCACGCTGTTGAGCATGATCCGCACCAGCTCGGTCTGGCGCCGTACGCCGGTCTTGGAAAAGATCGAACGCAGGTGCGCCCGCGCGGTGTTGCGGCGGATATTGAGCAGTTCCGAGGCTTCCTCCAACGACAGACCGTTGGCCAGTTCCAGGGCCAGTGCGGTTTCCGCCGGAGTCAGGTTGTACAGTTGCGACGTCAACACCGTACTCACCAGCGACTTGCTCACCGCATCGCGCACATACACCACCACCGTCGGCTTGCCGTTGCCTTCGAGCAGATCCCGGGAGGGAATCAACTCCACCACAACCCCCAGGCTGACCTGTCCGGAAGGACGGGAAATCGACGTCGCCTCGGCCACCTGCACGCCCCTGGCGGCGCCCTGCCTGGCACGCTGAAAGGCGTTGCGCACAAGCCGCGACAACTCGCGATTGTCACTGGGGTAGGTTGCCTCCAGCCGGCCGCCCACCACCTTGAGGCCGTCCTGACTGTCGAGAATCTCCCGGGCCACGGGATTGAGTTGCACCACGCTGCCGTTTTCATCAAGCACGATGGTCGCCACCGCGAGGCGGCTGATCGTCTGCGAATACAGACTGCCGAGGGACTCACTGCGGTCGAGCTGCGAATACATGTGCAAGGTCCGGCGCAGGTGCGGCAACAACATGGCGCACATGGCCCGCTCGGTGTCACTGAAAGCTGGCTGACCCTGTGGTCGATTGATCCGAAAGCGCACCGTGCCGCCATCCGGCATGCGGATATCGGCACCGAGCATGTGGTAGCAATCGTAGGGTTGGCAGTACAGCAGGTAAAACGCCGAACTGGCCCACTCGGCCTCGCTCATCAGTTCATCGATGGTGAACACGGTGTCGGTGGGCAAGCCTTCGAACAGGGTGGATTTGGCGTAGTAGGCATAATGGTTAATCCCGCCCTGCCCCAGTTCGACATCACCGGCAACCACCATCGGTGACAACAGCGGCTCGTCCTGGACCCGCAGGATCAGGGTAACGAAATTGGCCTTGAACAATGCGCGGATCTCGCGCAACGAGTCGCTCAGGCAGCGAGTATTCATCGCCGCTTCGTAGATGTTGCCGATAATCCGTTCGTACTCGGCCAGCTCCAGGCCCATTTGCGCCAGGACCTGTGCATTGGGCATGTGACTTTGCATAACCATTCCCCAGCAGCGGGCCCGACCAGCGGGCCCCCATGGATTGAATCGCGACGGCGCGGCGCTCCGCTCGCCTCACGGCAGTTCGAACAGTCCTGCGGCGCCCATGCCGCCACCGATGCACATGGCAATCACCACATAGCGCACACCGCGACGTCGACCTTCCAGCAAGGCGTGGCCGACCATCCGCGCACCGGACATGCCGAAGGGGTGCCCGATGGCAATCGCTCCGCCATTGACGTTCAGGCGATCCGCCGGGATCTGCAGTGCATCGCGGCAATGCAACACCTGGCTGGCGAAGGCCTCGTTGATCTCCCACAGACCGATGTCCGCTACCCCAAGGCCAAAGCGCTTGAGCAGCTTGGGAATCGCAATCACCGGGCCGATACCCATTTCCTCTGGCGCGCAGCCGCCCACGGCAATGCCGCGGTAGATGCCCAGCGGTGTCAATCCGCGGCGCTTGGCCTCGGCGCGGCTCATCAGCAGGCTGGCCGCGGCGCCGTCGGAGAATTGCGAGGCGTTGCCGGCGGTGACGAACTCGCCCTGTGCGACCCATTTGCCGTCCTTCCACACCGGTTTCAATCCGGCCAGGTCTTCCAGGCGCGTATTGGGCCGGTTGCACTCGTCACGCAGGACCTGCACGCGTTCATGGCCATTGGGCTGGCCATCGGCGGCAAACAGCAGCTTGTCGACGCTCAGGCCGACGATTTCGTCGTCGAACAGTCCGTCGCGCTGGGCGGCAGCGGTGCGCAGTTGGCTTTGCAGCGAATACTCATCCTGGGCGGCGCGGCTGATGCCATAGCGGCGCGAGACGATTTCGGCGGTTTCGATCATCGGGATATAGGCGCTGGGCATCACCTGCAGCACGGCTTCGGACTGCGCGCGGAAGCTGTTCTTGTGTTTGGTCTGGGTCAGCGACAGCGACTCCACGCCGCCGCCGATGGCGATGCTCATCTCGCCGGTCATGATGCCCTTGGCCGCCACGCCGATACTCATCAGGCCCGAGGCGCACATCCGGTCCAGGGCCATGCCCGCCACGCTGTCCGGCAAACCGCCGGTGTAGGCGCAGAGTCGACCGATGTTGTAGGCCTGGGTGCCCTGCTGCACCGCTGCGCCCATGATCACATCCTCGACGTCAGCCGGCTCGATGCCGGCGCGCTCGACCACCGCGCGCACCACATGGCCGCCCAGCACCGGGGCCTCGGTATCGTTGAACGATCCGCGAAACGACTTGGCCAACGCGGTACGGGCGGTGGCGACGATGACAACTTCATTCAGGTCCATGGGGAACTCACTCGGAAATGGGGTTGAAGGTGTAGCGGCTGATGGTGTCGATCACGCAGCCCGGGCGCGCCTGGCCCTCGACTTCCATGGTCATGCGCACCACCAGTTGCACGGCGTCGCCCAGTGTTTCGCAGCGGATGATCTGGCCGCTGCCGCGCACTCGCGAATCGACCTTGACCGGTGCCGGGAAGCGCACCCGGTCGCTGCCGTAGTTGACGCCCATGGCCATGTTTTCAATGGTCATCAGCTGCGGCATGAACAGATTGGCCAGGGACTGGGTCAGGTAACCGTGGGCAATGCAGGCGCCAAACGGACCGCTGGCGGCGCGCACCGGATCGACATGAATCCACTGGTGATCACTGGTGGCTTCGGCGAACAGATCGATGCGTTGCTGGTCGATGGTCACCCATTCGGTATGGCCCAGGTCCAGGCCCTCGGCCGCCAGCAAGGCCTGGGCACTGCTGAAAACGTGACTCATGAGCGAGCCCTCACGCTTGTTGGGAACTGACGGACAGCACTTCGCCGACCATGTAGGAGGCATAGTCACTGGCCAGGAACATCATCACGTTGGCCACTTCCCAGACTTCAGCGGCGCGACCGAACGCCTCGCGCCCGGCGAGGCTTTCGAGCAACTCTTCGCTGGAGGCTTTCTTGAGGAAATCGTGCAGCGCAATCGAGGGCGATACCGCGTTGATGCGCACGCCGAACTCGGCGGCTTCCAGTGCGCTGCAGCGGGTCAGCGCCATCACCCCGGCCTTGGCGGCGGCGTAATGGGCCTGTTCCTTCTGGGCCCGCCAACCGAGCACCGAGGCGTTGTTGACGATGGCCCCGGCGCCGCGACGCTGCATGTGCGGCAGCATCGCCCGGGTCATGCGGAAGGTGCCGGTCAAGGTCACATCCAGCACCCGCAGCCACTCTTCGTCGCTCATCTCAACCACGCGCTTTTGACCACCCAAGCCCGCGTTGTTGATCAGCACATCGACCCCGCCCAACGCCTCTTCGGCGGCAGCCACCAGGGCCTGGACTTCGTCTTCGACGGTGACATTGCACAGCTGGCCATAAATCGCCTGCAAACCGGTCTCGGCCTTGAGGCGCTCCACCGCCTCTTCGAGGCGCCGCGCATGCACATCGGAAATCATCAGCGCCCGACAGCCTTCCTCAGCACTGCGGCGAGCCGCCGAATAACCGATACCGGCACCGGCAGCAGCGGTAATCAACACCGACTTGCCGGCCAGCAATTGATGGCCGGGAACATAAGGGGGGGCTTGTTTCACAGCGTCTACCTCCGAAGAAATCAATACGCTGTAGTTGTACGGAGGGAGCGATGCCGGCGCATCGTCAAAATGGGGTATGAAGGTGGAGAAGGATGACGTGGCGCAACAGCAAGATCTTTTGCTTTGGCTTTTGATCTTCCTGCCCCATCGAGAGGCTTCGATTCTGCGCAGTGGGTCTTGTAGGAGCGAGCTTGCTCGCGAAAAACCTGAGAGCACCGCGGGGTGTCAGGATTCCCGCGTCATCGTTGGCCTCCATCGCGAGCAAGCTCGCTCCTACAGGCTTTTCCAAGTGACCCGCTGTAAGAGCGGAACCGTAAGTGGCCGTTACCGCAGGAATGGATATTTACTCGGTCAAAATCCAGGTCGGCTGTCAGGCCGCCATCGCTGGCAAGCCAGCTCCTACAGTAGATCGAGTGAATCCGCGAGTGAGGCTGGGCGTCAACTCCCCCAGACTTTCTGCGCCTTGGGCGCCTCGGCGAGGATTGCGTCCACTGCCGCGCCGATTTCTTCAACCTGCCACATCGCGCCCTTGTCACGGGTGATGCCGGTGCGCCAGCCGTCGCCGAGGGAGATTCGCCCGCCCTGGCTTTCGAAGATCTGGCCGCTGACGTGGGCCGATGCCGGACTGCCCAACCACACCACCAACGGCGCAACGTTTTCGGCGGCCCAGGCGTCGAAGCTGCCGTCCTCGGGTTTTTTCACCATGTCGGGCATGGCGCTCTCGGTCATCGAGGTGCGTGCGGCCGGTGCCAGCGCGTTGGCGGTGACGCCGTAGCGGGCCAGTTCCGCCGCTTGCACCAGAGTCAGCGCAGCGATGCCGCCCTTGGCCGCCGAATAGTTCGACTGCCCCACCGAACCCTGCAGGCCGGCGCCGGAGCTGGTGTTGATGATCCGCGCGTCGACCGGCGTACCGGCCTTGGCCAGGTCGCGCCAGCGGCGGCCGAGGATGTTGGCCAGGCAGTAATGGCCCTTGAGGTGGACGCGCATGACCATGTCCCAGTCCTCTTCACTGAGGCTGATGAACATTCGGTCGCGCAAGACCCCGGCGTTGTTGATCAGCACATGCACTTCACCGAACGCCGCCAATGCCGCATCGACGATGTGCTGCGCGGTGGCCAGGGTGGTGATGTCGTCGCTGTTGGCAATCGCCTGGCCACCGTTGGCACGGATCTCCCCCGCCACGTCTTCTGCGGCCTCGGCGCGAATATCGTTGACCAGCACATTGGCCCCTTGCGCGGCGAACGCCAAGGCGTAGGCGCGCCCCAGGCCGCCGCCGGCCCCGGTGATGATCACGGTGCGGTCTGCACACATAGCCATGTTTGACTCCTTGAAAGATTGGCTGGCCGCACGCCCGAAGCGGCGGCCTCGCATAAAAAATTACAGACGTTCGATGATGGTCACGTTGGCCTGGCCGCCGCCTTCACACATGGTTTGCAGGCCGTAGCGACCACCGCTGCATTCGAGTTCGTTGAGCAGCGTGGTCATGAGCCGGGCGCCGGTTGCCCCCAACGGATGGCCGAGGGCAATCGCGCCGCCGTTGACGTTGGTGCGTGCCGGGTCGTAATCCAGTTCCTTGGCCCAGGCCATGACCACCGAGGCAAAAGCTTCGTTGATCTCCACGCGGTCGATGTCGGCCATGCTCAGGCCGCTCTTGGCCAAGGCTCGGCGGGTGGCGGCAATCGGAGCGGTGAGGTGCCAGATCGGATCGTCACCAAGCACCGTCAAGTGATGAATCCGCGCCCGTGGCGTCAGGTCGTAACGCTTGAGTGCCGCTTCGGACACCACCAGCAGCGCCGCCGAGGCGTCGCAGGTCTGGCTGGACACGGCAGCGGTGATCGACGGGAACTGCGGGTCCACCGGCTGCAATTCGGCCATCTTCGCCAGGCTGCTGTGACGCGGCGTTTCATCCACCGCCAGGCCCTGACAGCTGACGATTTCCCGGGCAAAGCGCCCACTGGCGATGGCCGCCAGGGCGCGTTCGTGGCTTTGCAAAGCAAAGGCTTCCATTTGCTCGCGGCTGATCTGCCAGTGATCGGCAATCCGTTGCGCGGCATAAAACTGGTTCACCGGCTGCTGGCCGAATCGTGCGCGCCAGCCAACGCTGCCCGAGAACGGATCGGCAAAGCCCAGAGGCTGGCCGGCGAGCATCGCCGAGGAGATGGGGATCCGGGTCATGGTCTGCACCCCGCCCACCGCCACCACATCCTGGGTGCCGCTCATCACCGCCTGCGCGGCAAAGTGCAGCGCCTGTTGCGACGAACCGCACTGGCGATCGACTGTGGTGCCAGGCACGGTCAGCGGCAAGCCGGCGGCCAGCCAACTGGTGCGGGCAATGTCGCCGGCCTGGGAGCCGATGGTGTCGACGCAACCGAATATCACGTCGTCGTAGTCTTCAGCCGGGATCACATTGCGCTCCACCAGCGCCTTGAGCACATGGGCGCCCAGGTCAATCGCGTGGATCTCGCTCAATGCGCCCTTGCGCTTGCCGGTGGGGCTGCGCAGTGCATCAACAATGTAGGCCTGTGCCATGACTCAATCCTCGAAAGTATGCCCCGGCGCAAGGCCGGTGGCGTCGGCGAACAGGTAGTCGCTGACACGGGTTTTGTGAAAGCCGCGGTCGCCCCAGGACGCATCGAGAGCCCAGGTGCGCTTCATGAACATCTGCAAATCGACTTCCCAGGTGTACCCCATCGCACCGTGCACCTGGATGCCTTTGCGCGCTGCGATCCAGCTCGCCTCATTGGCTGCCAGGCGCGCTTGCGAAACCCGCACGCCCGCGTTGACATCACCCCGGGCCAGCGCATGGGCGGCGCGGTACAGCACCGGTTTTGCCTGTTCGATGTAACGGGCCACATCGGCCAGGTGATGCTTGACCGCCTGGAAACTGCCGATCGGCTTGCCGAACTGTTTGCGCTGGGCCACGTAATCCACCGACAGGTCGAGCATGCGCTGCGCCAACCCCAGCAGTTGCCCGGCCACCGACAGCGCCCCCCGATCCAGCAGGCGTTCCTGCAAGGCGCGGCCCTGTTCGCCCTTGGCAATGCAGGTCGCCGACGACGGCGTCCAGGTCACTTGGCCCAGGCGCCGCGAGGCATCGATACTCAGGTGGTTGTCCACTTCGACTTCGGCGCGCGACACCACATGGATCTCATCGCCGTGAGTAAGGATCAATACTTCGGCCAGTTGTGCGTCGCTGACCAGGGCATTGACCGGATGACTGATCGCCATGCGCAAGCTGCCGTCGGCTATCAGTGGCAACAGATCGGCACGGGCCGGATGCTGCGCAGGCAGGTCGGCGAGCAAGCCGGTGGCGACATAGGCGGTGTCGGCGAGGGAGTCGGGAATCGCGTAGTAGCCCAGCTCCTGGGTCATCAGCGCCCAGGCCACATCGTCCATGCCCAGGCCGCCTTCGGCCTCGGGCACCGACAAGGCGGTCAAGCCCTGCTCGGCGATCTTGTTGCGCAGCTCCCGGGAGCGCCCGGCATCGGTTTCCCAGATTTCCCGGAGCATTTCCGGGGCAGCTTCGGTCATCAGGAAACGACCGATGGCTTCGCGGAACGCCAACTGGTCATCGTTAAAAGTGAAGTCCATGGGCGGTTCCTTATTTCGGCAAACCGAGCATGCGCTCGGCGATGATGTTGCGCTGGATTTCGTTGGTGCCGGCGTAGATCGGCCCGGACTGGGCAAACAGGAAGCCCTCCAGCCAGCCCGCCGCATCGCCCGCTTCCGCGCCCTTTGCCACCAGCTCGCCGCGTGTGCCGAGAATGCGCATGGCGGTCTCGTGCATCTTCAGGTCGAGCTCCGACCAAATGATCTTGTTGATGCTCGATTCGGCGCCGATCTGCTCGCCCCGGCTCAAACGTCCCACCGTGTAATAGGCCGACATCGCATAGGCCTCGGCGCACATCCAGGTGTCCAGCACGGCATCGCGCAGGCCAGGGTCACGGTCGGCACTGACGCGGTGGGCCTTGTACAATTCAACCAGTTTGCGTGCCGTGCACTGGAAGCGCGCTGGTGACCGCAGCAGCAGACCACGCTCGAAGCCGGCGGTCGCCATTGCTACGTGCCAGCCCTGCCCCTGGGCACCGATGAGGTTGTTCACGGGGACCCGGACGTCATCGAAAAACACCTCGGCGAAGGACTCTTTGCCGTTGAGTGCCTTGATCGGGCGAATGCTCACCCCTGGCGTATTGAGCGGCACCATGATGAACGACAGGCCGTGATGACGAGCCGAACCCGGCTCGCTGCGGAACAGGCCAAACAGCCAGTCGGCGAAGTTGGCCCGGCTTGACCAGGTCTTCTGCCCGTTGATCACGTAATGGTCGCCGTCGAGCACCGCCTTGCTGGTGATCGCCGCCATGTCGGAACCGGCGTTGGGCTCCGACCAGCCTTGCGCCCACATGTCCAGGCTTTCGGCCATGCGTGGCAAGAAGCGCTGCTTCTGCTCCTCGGTGCCAAACTCCATCAACGTCGGGCCCAGCAACAGTTGGCCGTTCTGGTTGATGCGCATCGGTGCACCGGCGCCGTAATACTCTTCCTCGAAGATCAGCCACTCGATCAAGTCGCTGCCGCGACCGCCCAGTTCGGCGGGCCACATCACCATCGACCAGCGGCTTTCGAACAGCTTGGCCTCCCAGGCGCGGTGCTGTTCAAAACCTTCGCGACTGTCGTAGCTGGCAAAGGGCTCACTTGGCAGATTGGCCGCCAGCCAGGCCCGGACTTCGGCGCGAAAGGCGTTTTGCTTGGGGGTATATGTCAGGTCCATGGCGTGATCTCAGAACTTGGCGTCGCGTTTTTCGACGAAGGCCCGGCGCGTTTCCGCGGAGTCCGGGCTGCTATAGGCCTGCATGGTGAAGCCCTGCTCCCAGCGGTATTTGTCTTCCAGGTTGCCGTCTTCGATGCCGTTCAAGGCTTCCTTGGCAATGCGGATCATGCCGGGGCTTTTTTCGGCGATCTTCGCCGCGATGCCCAGGGCGGTTTCACGCAGTTGGTCCTTGGGCACGATGCGCTCGATAAAGCCGTATTGCAGGGCATCCGGTGCACTGATGCTGTCGCCGGTAAAGAACAGGTAGCGGACCTTTTGCACCGGGAACAGGCGCTGCAGATGCGCACCGCCGCCCATGGCGCCACGGTCGACTTCCGGCAGGGCGAAGGTCGCGCAGTCGGAGGCAACGACGATGTCCGCCGCTCCGGTGATGCCGATGCCACCACCCAGGACAAACCCGTGCACCGCGACAATCACCGGCACCGGATTGCGGTGCACGGCCTTGAAGGTGGCGTAGTTGCCAGCGTTGACCTCGATGATCCGCTCCGGATGCTTGTCCAGTTCCTTGATATCGACACCGGCGCAAAAGCCCCGGCCTTCGGCACGGATCACAATCACCCGCACCTCGGGATTGGCGCCGAGGGTTTCGATCTGTTGCGCCAGAGCGAGCCATTCCTGGCTATCGAGGGCATTGACCGGTGGTTTGGCGATCACCAGTTCAGCGATCCCCTGATTGAGTTGTGTGGTAAATGCCTGGTTCACAGGGGCTCTCCAATACTGACGGGTTGGTTCGAGGGATGGGTCTGGCTGCGTGTCAGGAGCGCGTCCAGGCATTGCTGGGCCTCACTGGCGATGCCTTCGATGACTTCACGACAACTGAGCAATTCACCGATGGCCGCCGCCACCTGGCCGCTGGACAGGATCCCCTCGTCCGGGGCGCCATCGACCATCGAGCGCTGCAACAACACCGGCTGGTTGGCGGCCATCACCACTTGCGACAGTTGCGAGGGGTCTTCACGCAATGCCCGGAAAAATACCGAGGCCATGTGCCCCAGGCTCATGCCGGTTTGCTGCTTCCACTGCCAGGCGCTGCCCAGGGCAATGCGCAGGCGACCGAAGGCGCCCGCCTGCTCCAGACGATTGATGAAGCGGTTTTCGATCATGCGGTGGCGCATGCCATCGACCGCGGTGGTCACGCGCACCTGCTGCGGATCGTTGACCTTCAAGTAATGTTCCAGTGTCGCGGCCGGCGTCGGCGATTCGCGGGTCATCAGAAATCGCGTGCCCATGGCGATGCCGACACCACCGGCAGCCAGCACCGAGGCCAGCCCTCGGCCAGTGGAATATCCTCCGGCGGCGATCACCGGCACCTTGACCGCCGCCAGCACCTGGGGCAGCAGGATCGAGCTGGGCACACCGCCGGTATGGCCGCCGCCCTCGCCGCCCTGGATGGTGATCAGGTCGGCGCCCAACTCCACCGCCTTGAGCGCATGCTTCAAGGCGCCGACGGTGGGAATGCACAACACCTTGGCTGCCTTGAAGCGGGCGATCGTTTGTTTGTCGGGGCCGCGTCCGTAGCTCACGGCGCGCAAGCGGTACTTGATCGCCAGGTCGACGCACTGCGCGGCGTTGTCCTGGAACATATGGAAATTGAGCCCGAAATTGCTGCCGCCGGTGGCATCGATGACCTTGCGGATCTCACCTTCCAGCGCATCGGCCGTAATGGTCGCACCGGCCAGGAAACCGAAGCCCCCTGCCTGTGTCGTGGCGATCACCAGGTTGGCGTCGGCGACCCAGCCCATGGCGGTTTGCACAATCGGGTAACGGCAACCGAGGGCCTCGGTCAGCGGCGTCTCGAGCCAGCGGTTCATTGGTTTTTTTCCTCGGCCTGCTTGTTGGCCCGCGCCATGCCCTTGGCGTCGAAACCACCGAGTTTGTCGCCGGACAACAGCTCGTTATGGGCATGGGCAAAGTGGTGCCAGGCGAACACGGCATCCATTGCCGTGCGCTTGCCTTGCAGGTCCTCGACGTGGTTGATCGCCTGCTTGGTCAGGGCCAGGCCCATGCGTGGCTGGCGGGCGATACCGGCGGCCAGGGCATAGGTCGTCGACTCCAGTTCCTCGCGTGATACCAGACGGTTGACCATGCCCACCTGCCAGGCCCGGTTGGCGCTCATGCGGTCACCGGTGAACAGGAATTCCTTGGCGATGCGCGGGTTCATTTCATAGGGATGGGCAAAATACTCCACCCCCGGAATGCCCATGCGCACCACCGGGTCCTGGAAGAAGGCGTCGTCGCTGGCGACGATCAGATCGCACACCCAGGCCAGCATCAGCCCTCCCGCGACACACGCGCCATGGACCATGGCGATGGTCGGCTTGGGCAATTCACGCCAGCGTCGGCACATGCCCAGGTACACCTCCTGCTCGCGGGCGTACAGCTGCTCGCCACCAGGTTTATTGGTGTGATCCCACCACAGGTGCGCGCGCTCGAACGGCTTGTCGATATCACGCCCCGGGGTGCCGATATCGTGGCCCGCCGAGAAATGCTTGCCGTTGCCGCGCAGGACGATGACCTTGACGCTGTCGTCATTCACCGCCTGGCGAAAGCAGGCATCCAGGGCATAGGTCATCTGCGAGTTTTGCGCGTTGTTGAAGGTCGGCCGGTTCAGCGTCAGCGTGGCGATGCCCTCGGCCACGCTGTACAGCACCGGGGTGTCCGTCTCGTAGACGGCGTTGTCCTGGCGGACGATGAATTCACTGTCGCTGCTGTGCATGCTCGCCTCCTCGTCTCAGACCGTACGGATGCCGGGCGGGTTGCCCTTGATCGCGGTGGCTCGGTAATCATGGGGGTCGAGTCGGCGGATCAGGGCCAACTGCTCAGGGGTGGGGTGCACGGTTTCGTGCAACTGTGCGGACTTGAGCAACGGGAAACCGGTGTTTTCCTGGACCCGCTCGAAACTCACGCCGGGGTGCAACGAACGCACCTGCACCGCACGCTCAGGGCCATTGAAATCCATGACGCACAGGTCGCTGACCACGCAATGGATGTCCATCAAGTCACGACGTGCGCCCTCGGGCCAGCGCTCGGCCTTGAAGCCGACACCGGACACCATGTCCACTTCGCCGCTGACGAACACGCGGGTGTTGTGGCTGGGCACAAAGAACGAGTTGAGGTGGTTGATGCTGTTGCCGGGCAAGCCGCGCACGCCAAGGATCGCGGTCCTGGGCTTTTGATAGTCGCCCACGCAGGACAAGTTGGTCTGGCCCCAGCGGTCGATCTGGGTCGGGCCGATCATCGCGTGACGGCGACCGCCCCAGACGCACTCGAAGACCCGCTCAAAGGACATGTAACCCGAGTAACGCGGCACATAGTCGCCACGCGGGCCCAGCGGGATCGGTTCTTCGACCAGGAACGCCTCGCTGTCGGTCATCAGCAGTTCCGGGCTGTGGGTCAGTTTGGCCAGGCTGGCGCCCAGGCGCGGGATCACGCCCAGACCTGAGGCGATCAGCTCGCCATTGCCGCGCCAGGCCTCGGAGGCCGCGACGATCATCAGTTCAGCGAGGGTGAAATCACAGGTTGCAGACATAGTCGCTAATCCTCAGAACACGGGAAGGGGCAAGACGCCCATGGATTCGGCACCGCCGTTCTGTGCCTGATAGGCCTGCTCGCCACCGGCGACGTAGGTCTGCACATAGTCCTGCCAGCCGTTGTCCGCCTGGCTGCTGGCGACATAGGTTTTCAGGTGCTTGAGGTCCCAGCCGTAGTCGGGAGCGCAGAGTGTCGGATGCGCACCGAGGGGGGCGTGCACCACACCGGTCACCAGATAGCGTTCAAAGGTATTGAAGCGGGCCTGATCGGCAGTCAGTTCCAGGCGCTCTTCAAGACGTTCGCAGGAGACAAAGCACTGCTTGGCGGCGCGAGCGAACAGGTGATCGAAATAAGGGTCCGGCCCGGTCATCAGGCAATTGCCCAGGCGGTCGGCGACGTTGGCATGCAGGAACGCCACGTCGAGGTTGAGGGCCGGCATCGCCAGCAGCACCTCTCCATCGGCATAGGGCGACTGGATGGTCTTGATTTCAGGATTGAGCCGCGTCACATCAGTGGCCAGGCCACAACGGGTCGGCAGGAACGGCAAGCGCATGCCGGCGGCGCGCAGGCCCCACTGGAACATGCCTTCGTCGAGCTCCATCAGCTCCAGTTCGCCGGCTTCGCGGGCCTTGCGGTAGTAGGGTTCCAGCGGAATGGCATCAAGGGTGGCGAAACCGAACACCAGCTTCTTGACCTTGCCGGCGGCGCAAAGCATGCCGACTTCAGGGCCGCCGTAGGCGACCACGGTCAGGTCCTTGACCGGTGAGCGCAGGATCTCGCGCACGATGGCCATCGGCTTGCGCCGCGGACCCCAGCCGCCGAAACCGATGGTCATGCCATCGCGCAGTTGAGCGACCGCATCGGCCGCTGTCAGTTGTTTGTTCATGATGATTTTTCCTTACTGTTGGCCGACCGAAAAGTCGTGCCCCCAAATGCTCACGCGAGTGAATTCGAATGCCGAGTGCTCGGCCCAGTCGACCTGCAATCCGCCAAAGCCGTATTCCAGATCGAAACCGGACGGCGTCTTCATGTAGAAACTGGTCATGCGATCGTTCAGGTGCTGTCCGAGGGTGGCCGAGAGGGTCACGTCATGGGCGTGCAAACGGTCATGGGCACGACCGACTTCGGTCATCGAATCGACCTCCACCATCACGTGCACGCAACCTGACGGCACCGGGTACTCGGCCAGGGCCAGACTGTGGTGGCGGGCGTTCTGGCAATGCAGGAAGTGAATGCGGATAGGCGGCGCCGACGGGTCGGGGCGGAAGTTGAAAATGTCCGACAGCTTGAAGCCCAGCACATCCTTGGCGAAAGCCAGAGTGGCGTCGAAATTCGGTGCCGGCAGCACCGTGTGGCCCAGCCCCATGTCGCCAGTGATGAAACGCGGCACGCCTTGAGGCGAAACAAACGGCAGACAGTCGGAGCGGTGGCCCCAGCTCAGTTCATGGCAGTTGCCGGAGGGATCGGTGACCTTGACCAGCGCCTGTACGCCGCGCTGGTCGATCTCGGCGGCAGAGCCCGGCTGCCATTCGATGCCGGCCGCGCTCAGGTGCTCGAGTGCGGCCCGGAATGCCGGCTCGTTGGCCAGCTCCCAACCGGACGCCAGATAGCGCGCCTCGCTGCCTTCGACGATCAGCATGCGAAACGGACGCTCGTCCATTTTCACGTACAAGCCACCGCCCGGCGCTGACTGTACCTGCATGCCCAGCACGTCTTCGGCGTAACGCTGCCAATGGCTGAGGTTTTCGATCTGCGAGACGAAATAGCTCAAACCGCGAATGTCGATCATGCCTGGGTCCTCGTTGGCTGAATGGCTTACGTGGCAGGCATTGTGCTAAGCGCCACCTTGCACTTCATCGTCCGTTGAGACTAAGCACCCTGCTGGAGCCCGACTTGCCGGCGAAGGTGACTTCAAGAACGCCTTCGCCGGCAAGCCGGGCTCCTACAGCGCGAAGCCCCGATGACGTGGTGCCCTAGTCCGTTTTAATGATTCGAGCACCGTTGCCAACGCCTCAGACTGGCGCATCCATCCGCTTTGCAGAGACAACCCCCATGGAGTTCGCTTTTACCGAAGAACACCTGATGATTCGCGACAGTGCCGAGCGCTTTCTCGCCCAGGTCAGTGACACACATGCCGTGCGCGCTGCCATGAATCGCCCTGACGCGCATGACCCCGAGGTCTGGCGGCGAATCGGCCAGGAGTTGTACTGGCCGGCGCTGATGGTGCCCGAGCGTTTTGGTGGTATGGGCCTGGGGTTTGTCGAGCTGGCGATCCTGCTGGAACAAAGTGGCCGCTACCTGCTCGGTTCGCCGCTTTTCGCTACCGCGTGCCTGGCCACCCCAGCGCTGTTGCTGGGACACAACGAGGCCGTGCAGACGTATTGGCTGGGGGCGATTGCCGGCGGCGAAACCCGCGCCACCCTGGCCTTCGCCAGTGTTCCGGGACTGGAGGCTTGCAGCGTGCAAGCCGTGGCCGCGCCACGCCCGGGAGGCTGGACCCTTGACGGCCAGTACGCACAAGTCATCGATGGCGCCTCGGCCGACCTGCTGATCGTCGCCGCCCGCGCCCCCGGTACTCAGGGCCAACAGGGCATCAGCCTGTTCGTCTTGCCGGGCGATACGCCGGGCGTGATCCGCACCCCCCTGGCCACCCTCGACCAGACCCGCCGCCTGGCACGCATCGAACTGCATCAGGTGCAGGTCAGCGAGGCGCAGCTGCTTTGCGGCCCCGAACAAGGCTGGACAGTGCTGCGCGACACCTTGTTGATCGCCGCCATCGGCCTTGCCGCCGAGCAGACCGGCGGCGCACAACAGGCCCTGGACCTGACCCTGGCGTACATCGCCGAACGCCGGCAATTCAAACGCACCATTGCCAGCTTCCAGGCGATCAAGCACCGCTGCGCCGACATGATGCTGCAAGTCGAATGCGCCCGGTCGGCGGCCTACTATGCCGCTTGCGTGGCCCAGGAACGCCTCGACCCGAATGGCGATGTGGCGGTGACCGAGGAGCTTGAGCAGGCCGCCGCCACCGCGAAGATCCATGCCAGCGAGGCGTTTTTCCACTGCGCCGCCGAGTCGATCCAGCTGCACGGCGGCGTCGGCTTCACCTGGGAATACGACCCACACCTGTACTTCAAACGTGCCCGCGCCGGCGAGCAGCTGTTGGGCAACCCGGCATTGCACCGCGAGCGTCTGGCCGCGCATCTTTTGGGAGAACAAGCATGAAAATCGGTTTCAGTCGTGCCGACGAAGCGTTCCGCGAAGAGGTCGCCCGGTGGATGGCCGAGCACCTGAGCGGCGCGTTCGCGCCCTTGCGCTTTCGCGGGGGACCGGGGGATGAACACAGCTTTCCCGAAGAACGCAAAGCCTGGGAACGCGAGTTGGCGGCCGGTGGCTGGATCGGTGTCGGCTGGTCGAAAGAACACGGCGGACGCGGACTGTCGATCAGCCAGCAGGTCATCTTCCACGAGGAATATGCCCGTGCCGGTGGCCCCGGACGCATGGGCCATATCGGCGAAGGCCTGGTCGGCCCGACCCTCGCCGCCTTCGGTACCCCGTCCCAGCAGCAGCGCCTGTTGCCCGGCATTCTCGATGGCAGCCAGTTCTGGTGCCAGGGCTACTCGGAACCGGGCGCGGGTTCCGACCTTGCCAATGTACAGACTCGGGCGAAACTCGATGCCACGGGCGAGCACTGGCTGATCAGCGGGCAAAAGGTCTGGACCTCCCTGGCCCACGAGGCCGACTGGTGTTTCGTACTGGCGCGCACCGAACCTGGCAGCCAAGGGCATCACGGTTTGTCGTTCCTGCTGGTGCCGATGGCCCAGGACAGCATCCGCGTGCAACCGATCCAGCAACTGACCGGCACCAGTGAATTCAACGAAGTGTTCTTCGACCAGACCGTCACCCATGCTGACAACCTGATCGGCCAACCGGGTGATGGCTGGAAGATCGCCATGGCGCTGCTGGGTTTTGAGCGTGGCGTATCGACGCTGGGCCAGCAGATGCAGTTCCACAACGAACTCGACGAAATCATCCGTATCGCCCGCGCCAACGGTGCTGCCCGCGATCCATTGCTGCGCCAGCGCATCGCCCAGGCCTGGGCCGGTCTCAAGGTATTGCGCTACAACTCGCTGCGTATGCTTTCAGGTCCGCAAGACGGCAACCTGGGGCGTGAAGCGATGATCTACAAACTGGCCTGGTCCACCTGGCACAGCGACCTGGGAAAACTGGCCATGGACGTGCTGGGCGATGCCGGGGAAATCCTCGACGCCGCGCCCTACCAGCTCAGCCGCCTGCAGTCGCTGTTTCTGTTCACCCGCTCGGATACCATTTACGGTGGCAGTAACGAGATTCAGCGCAATGTGATTGCCGAGCGGGCCCTGGGTATGCCCCGAGAGCCGCGGGTGAGCGCATGATCTGAACACCATCAAAAACCTGTAGGAGCGAGCTTGCTCGCGATGGAGGTCAACGATGACGCGGGAATCCTGACACCTCGCGGTGCTCTCAGGTTTATCGCGAGCAAGCTCGCTCCTACAGAGCCCGCCGCCATCGCGCCATCCATGGCCGGGGCCGGCCGGCCTGGTCGGCAGCTCGTGCACATTTCCCGTAGGAGCTGCCGAAGGCTGCGATCTTTTGATCTTGCTTGGCTTTGGCTTTTGATCTTGATCCACCCGCCCCGTTTCCAGAGGCCGAACGCAGGCGTTGCGCAGTGGGCATCCCGGCATGGATGCCGGGATAGCCGCGCACGGCCATGGATGGCCGATCGCGGCGGGCCCACGGAGCAATGCCGGAGTGAGGGCACCCCGAGCCTCAGCGAGGGGCCGAATGGTGGGGCAAGACTTTTTGGTTACTTTTGAGGCGTTCGGTACGTGTCAAGGTACCTGTCGTCTTGCTCCCACAGGTAACGCGTACAGCCGCAAAACCCAGGCTAGCTGGAAGGTGCGCGCCAAAAGGGGTATACCGTCGCGCAAGCAAAAGGGCGGCACCTGCACGGGCCGCCCTGATTATTCAACGCACGCGAATCTTCGGATCATCCGCCCCACGGCGCAGATTTTTGAGGAAGCCTTCCAACGGCGCCGGTTCGGCAATCTGCGGCAAGGCGTCCTTGTCCGGACGCTGCGCCCAGAACGCATCCCACGACGGAAACAGCTCATGGAAGCTGCCAGCGTACGGCTCGCGCCCCGGCCAGCGCATTTTCAGGCCGCCGATCGGAGGTTTGTTCAGGTCAGTCGCGTACCAGTAGCACGGCAAGCGGCGACGGAAACACCAGCGCCCGTCGATCCGCTCGTAGTCGTCCCAGTACAGCATCTGCATGATCACCCACTCCGGCCCGGTCTCATGTTCGTTCTTGGAATAGACCACGCCGGTGGCGTGATCGGCATCGCTGAACTCGATGATGTGCTGGCCCAGGTGATGAGACGTGCCATGGAACTGCTTGCGCATGGTTTCGTCCAGCCACGCCTTGAGGTGCGCGCGACCGCTCTTGTCGCGGCCCACGCGCACGTCCGGGGCGAAGCAGTTGGCCATGGCATCCATGTCACGCATGTCCAGCGCCAGGGCGTACTTGCCCGCCAGTTGGCGGATCGCGTCCAGCGACTCCAGGCGGTCGATACGCTCAAGCAGCGCGGCGGATTCCAGGCCCATCAGTCGAGCACCGTATACAGGTCCGAACCGCGTCCGCCGTCCACCGCCAGGCTGGCGCCGGTGACATACGAAGCCTCATCGCTGGCCAGGAACAGGATGGCGTTGGCCAACTCAACCGGCAGGCCGACCCGTTTCATCGGGATGACTTTTTCAGTGTTGCTGCGAGTCTTGGCGTCGCCGAGCATGCCGGCAGTGGCCGGGGTGTCGACCACGCCTGGGATGATCACGTTGCAACGAATATTGTTCGGTGCACCTTCGCTGGCCGCCGCCCGGCTGAAGTTGATCACAGCCGCCTTGGCCGCCGAGTAGCCGGCCATCCACGCCGTGCCGAACAGGCCGCAGATCGACGCGATGTTGACGATCGAACCACCGCCCTGCGCTTTCATCAACTGCATCGCGGTGCGGGTGCCCCAGAAAGTGCCGTCGACGGTGGTGGCGAAGTTGGCGTGCCAGTCGGCGGTGGTCATCGTGTCGATGCCGCCCCAGGTGTAGGCCATCGCGTTGTTGACCAGAATGTCCAGGCGACCGTGGCGTTGCGCGGTGGCTTGCAGCGCACCGACGTAGGCCTGTTCGTCGCTGACATCGGCCACGGCGATCTCGGCCCGCCCGCCCTGGGCACGGATTTTTTCCTGCACGCCTTGCAACGGCTCGATGCGACGCCCGCACAACACCACCGTTGCACCTTCTTCGGCGAAGCGCAGTGCAGTGGCTTCGCCGATGCCGGAACCGGCGCCGGTGACGAAGGCGATTTTTCCTTGTAAACGCTTGCTCATGGGTGACTCCCTGATCAGATAAAGGCCATGCCGCCGTTGACGGCAACGTTCTGCCCGGTCATGAAACTGGCGTCTTCGCTGGCCAGGAACACCGCGACCCGGGCGATTTCGTCGGTCTCGCACATGCGCCCCAGCGGCACATTCTTGAGCAGCGCTTCCATGTATTCGTCAGGGATGCCGGCCATCATCGGCGTGTTGGTCGGCCCCGGCACCAGGGTGTTGACGCGGATGCCGCTGGCCGCCAGCTCACGGGCGATCGAACGGGTCAGGCCCATCACCCCGGCTTTCGAAGCGCAATAGTGGCTTGGACCTTCACCGGTCAGCGCAGCGGTGCTGGAGAGGTTGATGATCGCGCCCTTGCGGCCCCCCTTGACCATCAGTTTTGCGCCCTCACGACAGCACAGAAAGGTGCCACCCATATTCACGCCGATCACCCGCGCCCAGCTCTCGTCCGGGGTTTCGAGGAAGCTGTCCAGTCCGCCCACGCCGGCGTTGTTGACCAGGATGTCGAGGCCGCCGAAGTGCTGCTCGGTCTGCCCCATCGCATCGGCTACGGAGGCGCTGTCACCGACGTTGCAGGACAGGGCCAGGACCTTGTCGCCCAAGTCTGCCAGGCTCTCGGCCAGTGCCGCCTGGTTGAGGTCGACAGCTACCACTTTGGCGCCTTCGGCGACAAAACCACGCACGATGGCCTGGCCCATGCCCTGTGCCGCACCGGTCACAAAGGCCACTTTGTTGAGTAACTTCATAGCAATCTCCGAATGTGCAAATACGCTGCGCCCCCTGCCCTTGCAGTGGCGCCGTCCCCTGCATGATTAGCGGCAGGCACCCGGGCACACATCGTCCGATGGGACTACCGCCGCGTGGTCTGAACGGACGATGTGAACACGCCGATCAAAGCCCAGCATTCGCAAGGCGCGCACCACGCCAGGCGCTGTGCTCCCCTTCAACCTGCTGCAGCGCCTGGCGCGGCTGCGCTTCATGAATCCGCCATCAATGGAGAACCCCATGAACCAACCCGTAGATTTGCCCCTGCCCGTCGGCCATTACGCGAGCCTGCCAAACAGCCTGCGCCTGCACTATCTGGATGAGGGCGCCGGCCCCGTGGTGCTGTGGCTGCACGGCAGCGGGCCGGGCGCCAGTGGCTTCAGCAACTTCAAGGGCAACTATCCGCAAATGGTCGCCGCGGGCTATCGCAACATCGTGCTCGACCTTCCGGGTTTCGGCCGCTCGGACAAACCCGAAGATGTGCAGTACAACCTGGATTTCTTCGTCGATTGCGTGGCGGCGTTCCTCGAGGCCATCGGTGTGCAACGTTGCACGATCCTGGGGAACTCGCTGGGCGGCGCCATCGCCCTGGGGCTGGCCCTGCGCTTGCCACAATTGCCGCAGAGCCTGATCCTGCTGGCGCCGGGCGGTGTCGAGGAGCGGGAAACCTACTTCAAGATGGAAGGCATCGTGCGCATGGTCACCCTGTTCGCCGCGGGGCCTATCGGGATGGAGGAGATGCGCAGCATGATGAGCCTGCAGTTGTTCGATGCGTCGATCCTGCCGGAGAGCCTGCTGCAAGAGCGCGTGGCGGTGGCGGTCACCCAGCCGAAGAATCTGTTCAGCACGATGATGGTGCAGAACATGGAAGCACGTCTGGGTGAGATCCAGTGCCCGATCCTGGGTTTCTGGGGCAACAACGATCACTTCAACCCGATCAGCGGCGCCCAGCGCATCATCGACGGCGCGCCGAATGCCCGCTTCATCGTCCTCAACCGCTGCGGCCATTGGGTCCAGGTGGAACACCGCGAACTGTTCAACCGCAGCTGCATCGAGTTCCTTCAACACGGCTAACCGCAAATTGTAGGAGCGAGCATGCTCGCGAAGGATGTTAACGAAAACGCGTGATGGCTGGATAAACGCGTTGCCCTTGAGTCCTTCGCGAGCAGGCTCGCTCCTGCAGGGGGATGTGGGGTTAGCGATCCGCCGCCTTCTGGCTGTTCAATACGGCATCACCCGGCTGGCCCAATACGCAGGAAGTGCCACCGGGGGTATACATCATCGCCACACAGCGGTTGCACGCGGTGCAGATCGAATCGCGACTGGCGCCGCTGGCGAGTTTGTCGACGTAGTCATTTTCAGCCAGCAACACCCGGCCCATGGCGACCAGGTCAAAGCCCTCGGCCATGATCTTTTCGATACTCGCCAGGCTCTTGGCGCCGCCCAGGTAAGCCAGCGGCATCTTTACCGCCGCCCGCACCTTGCGTGCATGCTCCAGCAGATACAGCTCACGGAACTCCACGGTCGGCTCTTTGCGGCGCTGGATAGCCATCGCCAGGGCGATGATCTTGTTCTTCTGCTGCACGCGGTTTTCCTTGGGGAAGGACGAGCCGAACATGGTGGTGATCGATTCGGCGTTCATCCCGGCGCTGAGCACCAGCAGGTGCGCGCCCTCTTCTTCCAGCATGCGGGCGATCTGTGCGCCGTCTTCGGCGCTGTTACCGGCGCGCACGCCTTCGGTGATGCTGTATTTGCAGATCACGGCCATTTCCGTGCCGACCGCATCGAGCACCGCGCGCAGCACCCGGCGCGGAAAGCGCAGGCGGTTTTCCAGACTGCCGCCGTACTGGTCGCGGCGCTTGTTGTACATCGGCGAAATGAACTGGCTGAGCAAGTAGCCGTGGCCCATGTGGATTTCCACGGCATCGAAACCTGCCTGGCGCGCCAGACGCGCGCCCTGGGCGAAGTCGCGCACCACTTGCTGCATGTCGGCTTCGTTCATCGCCTGCTTGAGGAACATGCCGCTCATCAAGCCGATCTTGTTGAAGCCGCCGCTGGCCGACAGCGGACGTTTGGTCGAACGCTCGCGGATAAAGGTAAAGCAACCACCGTGGGTGATCTGTGCGCTGGCCAGGCCACCGCACTGGTGCACGGCGTCGGTCAGCGCCTTGAAGTGCGGCACGCTGGACGGGGCGAGGATCAACTGATTGGGCAAGGTGCGTCCATCGCTGCTGACCGCGCAATAGGCCACGGTAGTCAGGGCAGTGCCGCCCGCGACCAGCGCCGAGTGCAGTTTGACCAGTTGCTTGGAAGGCACCCCCCCAGCACTCATGCCTTCGTTGGTGGCAGCCTTGATAAAGCGGTTTTTCAGGGTCAGCGGGCCGATCGCAATCGGGCTGAACGCTGACGGGGTCGGACGAGGATTCATGACAGGCCTCTCTTTATTGTTATCAGGCTACAAATGAACGCTGCGTCGCCATGCCGCGACGCAGCAGGGATCATCAGAAGGTGTACTTGGCGTTGAGCGACAGGTAATCGCGGTCGGCCAGCAAGCGGCCCTGGGCGACGTCCGGCGAACTCAGGTAGGCGATATAGGTCATGCCGACCTGGAAGTTGCCCAGGTACTTGAAGTCGCCGCCCACGGTCAGGCGCTTCTCGTCACGGCCCAGGCCCTGATAGGCGCTGCCGTCGACGTTCTGCGTCCACACCACTTTGGTGCTCAGGTCCAGGCCGTTGGCGATGGACGGGTAATCCATGTAGACGCCGACGCCGAGCAGGCTTGAGCCACGGGTCTGGGTCTTCGACTCGAACGTGTCGAACGTGCCGTCCACGCCAGCGCCACCGCCGGTGATCGTCAGGCTGTCGACGCCGTCGATGTGTTGATGCACCACTTCGCCCATGAAGGTGGTCTGCTGGGCGAGGAAGCTCGGGCCGAGGATGTAGGAGGCATTGAGGTTGCCTTGCCAGATTTGCCCGGTGGTCGGTGCGCCATTGTTCAGATACACCGAGGCGCCATCGCGGTAGCTCAGGTCACCGGCATACTGCACCGAGTCACCGACCTTGGAGCTGAAGCTGACCCCGGTGAGTTTCACGTCTTCGAAGTAGCCCAGGCGATAGGATGGCGCGGTTCCATCATGGCCAATGCCCTTGAGCGACGAGTACTGGGTGGTGCCGGTGAAGTCGAAAAACAACGAGCCGACGCGCTCGTTATAACGGTAATGGAACAGCCCGACCTCGGTGTTCTCGGTGATCCGGTAGCGCACGCCCAGGCCCCATTGGCCGCTGTCGCTGGCGTCTTTTTCACCGGCATAACCGACCGCCAGGCCGTTGGGCAGACGGTCGATCTGGCCGGCGCCCAGACGAAAGAACTCGGCACCGGGGCCAAAGGTATCGCTGCCGAAATAATCGCCCACCGGGTTGAGCTGGGTTTTTTCCCACTCGTATTGGTAGTAGCCCACCAACGCCAGGTCTTCATTGAGCGACCACGATCCGGACACCTGGCCCACCGGCAGGTACGAGTCCTTGGCCTCGGTACCCGGCACATTGAACTTGGTGGCATCCACCGGCGCCTGGCCCTGGCTGATGTTGGCCCAGAACAGGCTTTCGCCCCAGGCCACCAGATGTCGTCCGGCCTTGAGCGACAGGTATTGGGTTTCGCCCAGTTCGAAGTTGCCATACACATACGCATCGAGCAGCCGCGCCGCGCTGCCGCTGAGGCGCCGGGTCTCGTCGCTGAAACCGTCGTTGTGCCCGGTCTTGTTCACCGTCTGCGGCGAGTCGTTGGCGTTTTTCTGGTTGTAGACATCGTCATAGAACTGACTGCCGCGCAGCACCGCACCGAGGTTGTCGTGCTTGAGCTGCAACTCGCCGAACAGGCTCAGACGATTGTTGATCAACGAGCCGCGCTTGAAGTTGCGCGTGCCATCGTCATTGTTCGGATCGTCGAGATACTGATTGGCCTGTTTGGCGGTGCGCATGGATGCGGTGTAGTTGACCGTCAGCGACGAATCCAGGGTGGTGTCTTCCCCCAGTTCGATGGTCGGCGCAGCGCTGGCTGCAGCACTGACGAAGGTGATGGCCGTTGCCAACAGACAGCGCCCATCGATCAGGCTTCCCGGACGCCGTGCAACTCTGATTCGGGTAAACATGCTCCTCTCCTTTTTGTTGTTTTTGCTTGTGCCGCCACAGCATGAAAAAAACCGCTGTGGCGCACATCGTCCGTTTGGTGAGACGAGCGCTGCTCATGCCTGAGGGTTGTCAGCCACCATCGCGCGCAGTTCGTTTTTTGCCACCTTGCTCGACGGGTTGAGCGGCAACGCACTGAAAAAACGCACCTGACGCGGCACCTTGTAGTTGGCCATCTGTTCGCGGCTCCAGGCGATCAGTTGCACCTCGTCCAGCGCTCTGCCTTCACGCAACACCACGCAGGCGCAGCCGACTTCGCCCATGCGTTCATCGGCGATACCAATCACCGCCACCTGGGCAATCGCCGGATGCCGGATCAGTGCCGCTTCGATTTCCGCCGGGTAACAGTTGAAACCGCCGACGATGAACATGTCCTTCAGGCGGTCGGTAATGATCAGGTTGCCCGCCTCGTCCAGCCGCCCGACATCGCCGGTGTGCAGCCAGCCTTCGACGTCGATGGCTTCGCGGGTCGCTTCGGGGTTCTGGAAATAGCCCTGCATGATGTGAAAACCGCGCAGGCAGATCTCGCCGGTATGCCCGGCGCCCAGTGCCTGGTTCTGCGGATCGCGAATGCTCACTTCGGTACCGGCAATCGGGCGTCCGCTGGTGCCGGCGATCACCTGTGCCGAGTCCTGCGGATCGCAGATCGTCGCCAGTCCGCCGCACTCGGTCAGGCCGTAGGCAGTGGTGACCACGGCAAATCCCAACTCGTTGCGCATGCGCTCGATCAGGCTCGGCGGAATGCTCGCCGAACCGGTAACGGCGATGCGCAGGCTCGACAGGTCGGTCTGCTTGAGCAGCGGATGGGCCAGCAGCGAGAGGTACAGGGTCGGCGCACCGGGTAGAACGCTGATGCGCTCGCGGGCGATGCGCTGGAACACCTGTTCGGCGTCGAACGCCGCATGGGGCAGGATGGTCGCCCCGGCGATCAGGCAGGTCAGCCAGCCGGCCTTGTAGCCGAAGGCATGAAAGAACGGGTTGACGATCAGGTAACGGTCTCCCGGCACCAGGCCGATGACCTTGACGTATTCGGTGAAGGCCCGCAGGTTCTGGCCATGGCCGCTCATCACGCCCTTGGGTTTGCCGGTGGTGCCGGAGGTGAACAGCAGGTCGCACATGGCCTCGGGGCGCACTGCCAATGCACGGTGTCTGGCGCTGTCGGCATCGATGGTCGCCGCGCCGCGCAGGAATTGCGCAAGGCTCAGGTCAGAAGACAGCCCAGGCGTGTCGCCATCGATGATCACCAGGTGTTCGAGGTTCGATGGCCGATGGGGCGCAAGCAAGGCCGGGTAGTCAACATCGAGAAATCGCTGCTGGACAAACAACACCCGACAACCGCTGCGTTCCAGCACATCGGCGGCTTCAAGCCCCTTCATGCGCGTATTGATCGGCACCAGCACCGCACCGGCGCACTGAGTGCCCAGCGCCGCGAGGATCCAGTCGGCACCGTTCGGTGCCCAGATCCCGATCCGGTCACCGGCCTGGATTCCCAAAGCCATCAAGCCCCGGGCAAACCCCATGACCCGTTCGGGCAACTGCGCGTAGTCGATGCATTCGCCGTTGTCCTCGATGGCCGTGCGCCCGGCAAAACGTTCGGCACTGCTGAAGACCAACTGGGCCAGGGTGGCGGGGACAGCGCTCAGGGGCGCGGCAAGATTCAGGCTCTGATTCATCGTGGGCTCGGGCTCATTATTCGGGAAAGCGGATGCGCAGTTGCGCGCTGGTCGGCACCGCCTGACAGGCGAGAATCCAGCCTTCGGCCAGTTCGCCGGCATCCAGTGCATCGTTGTGCAACAGTTCAACGTCGCCGCTTTCCAGGGTGCACATGCACGAGGCGCAGCCGCCGACACGACAGGCGCTGGGCGGGTTGAGGCCGGCACGCTCCATGGCGGCCAGTACGGTCTCGCCGCTGTCGCAGGACAATTGAAAGTCTTCGCCATCCAGACGCACTGCCAACTGCGCGGCCACTGCTGCTTCGCTGCTGGTCACCAACGGCTGTTCGCCTTCGCCGGGCAGGGAGACGAAACGCTCGACATGCACGCGACGATCCGGCATGCCCAGGCTCTTGAGCGCGCTGACGCTCGCGTCCATGAACGGGCCCGGACCACAAATGAATGCCTGGGCATCGATGAACGGCCGTGCCAGCTCGGCCAGTTGTCCGACGCCTGGAATGCCCTGCACCGAATCCAGCCAATGGACGATTTGCAGGCGTTGCGGATGCGCACTGGCCAAGGCCTTGAGTTCATCCTTGAAAATCACCGACTGCTCATCGCGGTTGGCGTAGATCAGCAGGACCCGACCCGTGCCCGCGAGCAATGCCGAACGCAGGATCGACAGCACCGGCGTCACGCCACTGCCGCCGCCGAACAGCAGCAGGTCGCCGTCGAGGCTGCGTGGCACGAACACCCCGGCCGGCGGCAGCACCTCCAGGGTCTGGCCGGCCTGCAACTCGCCGCACAGCCAGTTCGAGGCGCGCCCCTCGTGCACGCGCTTGACCGTGACCCGCAATGGTTCATCCAGCAACGGCGTGCTGGACAACGAATAACAACGGGGCAGCCAGCCGTCCTCGAAAGGTACGCGCAAGGTCAGGAACTGACCGGGTTGATAGCGGAAACGTTCGCCCAGATGCTCCGGCACGTCGAACACGAGGGAGCGCGCATCGGCGGTTTCCTCGATCACTCGCGCCACGCGCAGGGCCAGATAATTGCTCATAGGTCAGGTACTCATGACCACCTGCCCGTGCGTCACGGACAGGTGTAAACCCAGGGGTCTTGAAACAGGTGCCACGGCCTCAGACGTACGGGTCCGGGTTGGGCAGGCCGAGCATCACCGCGCCGTAGCTGCGGCCGTAGGCCATGTAGTTGTTGGCGATGTGTCCGCGTGCCTGGTGCAAGTCGCGGAACAGCCGCGCCACCGGATTGGTGTTGTACAAGCCGGAAGCGGCCATGCTGCGCAGCAGGTCATTGGCCCGTTCGGCGCAGATATTGGTCACATAGGCCGACTGGTAGCGATACAGCAGACGGGTCTCGGTGTCCGGGTATTCGCCGGCACGGGCCAGGCTCATCAGGTGCTCGTAGTTGCGCTCCAGAACCAGGCGCAGGCTGTCGACGGTGACCATCGCTTCGGCGATCGCGGTTTGCGCCACCGGATCCTCAGCGGTACGGGCGCCGTGCTTGCCGATGTGTTTGGCGGCGTTGTCGCAAAATTCGTTGATCGCACCCTGCAGGGCGCCGATGGCCGAGGTCGAGACAGCGCGGGAGAACACTTGAGCGAAGGGGATCGCGTAGATCGGGTTGGTGTTGACCAGACGCCCCGGCGTCGCTTCGAGGGTCCAGTTATTGGTGCGCTGCACGCGGTGGGCGGGGACGAATACATCCTCGACCACGATGTCGTGACTGCCAGTGCCGCGCAGCCCCATCACGTCCCAGTTGCGTTCGATCTGATAGTCGCTGCGCGGCAGCAGGAAGGTGCCGTGCTCGGCGGCGTGTTCGCCATCGGCTGGCAGGATGCCGCCCAGGAACACCCACTGGCAGTGCTCGCTGCCGCTGGAAAAACCCCAGCGTCCGCTGATGCGATAGCCACCTTCGACCACCGTGACTTTGGCGGCCGGCATATAGGTCGAGCAGATCAGTGCGTCATGATCTTCGGCCCAGACTTCGCGCTGCGCTTCGATCGGGTAGCGCGCCAGTTGCCAGGGGTGAACTCCCATCACGCCGTAGATCCAGGCCGTGGACATGCAACCCTCGGCGAGGATGGTCTGGATTTCGAAGAAGGTCCGCGGGTCGACTTCGTAGCCACCGAAAGCCCGAGGCTGCAGGGCCCGCAGCAAGCCGGCGGACTGCAATTCGATGACGCTCTCCACCGGCACTTTCAAGTCCTTGTCGGCCTGCGCCGTGCGCGCCTTGAGTGCCGGCACCAGGCTGCGTGCACGTTCAAGCAGATCACGTTCTTCCTGGGTCTTTTCTCGCATGCTGTGCATCACTCAATTCTCCCGATCTCACTGCGCCACTGCGCGAGTCGAGACAGATCATCGGATCGAGCGAACAATCATTCATCGTCAAAGCGGACTAGGGGGGGATGGGTCTCCCAGGATTCGCACTGTCCTGCAGGAGCCGGCTTGCTGGCGAAGGCGCCCTCAAACATTGCGCCAATCTCGCGGCCCCCTTCGCTGGCAAGCCAGCTCCTACGAAGAGCGCGGAATTCCGTGACCGCACGATTTCCTGTAGGAGCCGGCTTGCCGGCGAAGGCGCCCTCAAACATTGCGCCTATCTCGCGGCCCCCTTCGCTGGCAAGCCAGCTCCTACGAAGAGCGCGGACCTGCGTGGCTACATGATTCCCTGCAGGAGCCGGCTTGCTGGCGAAGGCGCCCTCAAACACCGCGCCAATCTCGAGGGTCCCTTCGCTGGCAAGCCGGTGCACCTCATCGCAGCTCCCTGTGTGCGCTGTTTGATAGTCCATTGAGACGATGCTGGCGCCAGCCGTTGCGGCGATATTCAATCCATAAACAATCGACCCCACGGAGCAAGGGCCCATGAGTATTTTGCAGCGTTTCCAAATGCACGGCAGCGTCGCCATCGTCACCGGCAGCGGCCGGGGTATCGGTCGGGCGATTGCCCTGGCGTATGCCGAAGCCGGCGCCGATGTGGTGTGCTCGGCGCGCTCGATGGACGAGGTAGAGGCCGTGGCCGAAGAGGTTCGCGGCCTGGGCCGGCGCGCCCTGGCCATCGCCTGTGACGTCAACGACGCCGGGCAACGCCAGGCACTGGTGCGTCAAAGCGTTGAGCAAATGGGCCGGATCACTCATCTGGTGAACAACGTCGGCGGTGGCGGTCCCAACGATCCGCTGCAGATGACGCCCGAGCAATTCTCCGAGATGCTGACCTTCAACGTCACCACCAGCTACGCGTTCTGCCAGTTGTGCGTGCCGCTGATGCGCGAAGCCGGTGGTGGCAACATCATCAATATCAGCTCGGTAGCGGCACGCTATGCCCAGCGCCATTTCAGCGCCTACGGCACGGCCAAGGCCGCCCTCAGCCAACTGACCCGCCTGCTGGCCCAGGATTTCGCACCGCAGATCCGGGTCAACGCCGTCGCCCCCGGCCCCACCCTGACCGAAGCGTTGAACAGCGTGATGCCCGCCGCCATGCGCGAAGCCATGGAGGCCAACACTCCGCTCAAGTGCCTGGGCAGCCCTGAAGACATCGCCGCTGCCGCGTTGTACCTGGCCAGCCCCGCTTCGGCCTGGGTAACCGGCAAGATCATCGATGTCGATGGCGGCGCCGACACATCCGTCTGGCCCGGCTGACCGACTCCTTTGGGCTCGCCCCCGACCACGTTGGGGCGGGCCTTTTTTCTTCCCCCCATCTGGAGCCCTCGCCATGGACGCCCATTTGATCAACACCCTCGGTGACGAGCTGTTCAACGCCTTGCGCGGCCGCCAGACGCTGGCGCCCCTGACCCGGCGTTATCCACAGATCACCCTGGAGCAGGCATATCAGATTTCCCTGCGCTTCCTGCAACGCCGCGAAGCCCTCGGCGAGCACGTGGTTGGCAAGAAAATCGGCGTGACCAGCCGCGCCGTGCAGGAAATGCTCGATGTCCACCAACCGGACTTCGGCTTCCTCACCAACGCCATGCAGGTCGAGGATGGCAGCGATGTCAGCCTGGCCCGCTACAACCTGATCCAGCCACGGGCCGAAGGTGAAATCGCCTTTATCCTCGGCGAAGACTTGCAAGGCCCGGGCATCAGCGCCGACGACGTAATGGCCGCCAGTCAGTGGGTCATGCCGTGCTTCGAAATCGTCGATTCGCGGATCGACGACTGGCAGATCCGCATCCAGGACACCGTGGCCGACAACGCCTCCTGTGGCGTGTTCGCCCTCGGAAGCCAGCGCATCGACCCGCGCTCGCTGGACCTGGCTGCGGTGCAAATGCAAATGCTCAAAAACGGCCAGCCGGCAGGCTCGGGCCTGGGCTCGGCGGTGCAAGGCCATCCCTGCGCGGCAGTGGCCTGGCTGGCCAACACCCTGGGTGAATTGGGTATCCCGTTCCGCCGTGGCGAAATCATTCTTTCCGGTGCCCTGGCGCCACTGGTGCCAGTGGTCGCCGGCGACCGCATCAGCCTGTCCATGAGCGGGCTGGGCGAAACCAGCCTGCGCTTCGTCCCGTAAATCGCCCTTCCCTCTTCAGGAGCCAGAACACCATGAGCAAAAAGATCAAATGCGCGCTGATCGGGCCGGGCAACATCGGCACCGACCTGCTGTACAAACTGATGCGCAGCGAGGTACTGGAGCCGGTCTGGATGGTCGGTATCGACGCCACCTCCGAAGGCCTGTCGCGCGCTCGCGAGCTCGGCCTGAAAACCACCGCCGATGGCGTTGACGGTCTGCTGCCGCATGTCCTCGAAGACCAGATCCAGATCGCCTTCGACGCCACCTCGGCCTACGTGCACGCGCAGAACTCGCAAAAGCTCAATGCCCTGGGCGTGTTGATGATCGACCTGACCCCGGCAGCCATCGGCCCGTACTGCGTACCGCCGGTGAACCTCAAGGCGCAACTGGGCCTGGGGGTGATGAACGTCAACATGGTCACCTGCGGCGGCCAGGCCACCATTCCGCTGGTGGCGGCGGTGTCCAGCGTGCAGCCGGTGGAGTACGCCGAAATCATCGCCACCGCCGCCTCGAAATCCGTCGGCCCCGGCACCCGGAAAAACATCGACGAGTTCACCCGCACCACCTCCAGCGCAGTGGAAAAGGTCGGCGGTGCAAAGAAAGGCAAGGCGATCATCATCATCAACCCGGCCGAGCCGCCGCTGATCATGCGCGACACCGTGCATTGCCTGACCGCCAGCGAACCCGACCAGCCAGCGATCACCGCCGCCATCGAAGCGATGATCAAACAAGTGCAGCGCTACGTGCCCGGCTACAAGCTGGTCAATGGCCCGGTGTTCGACGGCAATCGTGTGTCGATCTTCATGGAAGTCGAAGGCCTGGGTGACTACCTGCCCAAGTACGCCGGCAATCTCGACATCATGACCGCCGCCGCGGCGCGCACCGCCGAGATGTTCGCCGAGGAAATCCTCAAGGGCGAGCTTGTGCTCAAAGCCACCGCCCAACCCGCCCACGCATAAGGAGCCGACCATGGATCTTCGCGGCAAAAGCATCACCGTTCACGACATGTGCCTGCGCGATGGCATGCACCCCAAGCGTCATCAGATCAGCCTGCAACAGATGAAAGACATCGCCTGCGGCCTCGATGCGGCGGGCGTGCCGCTGATCGAAGTCACCCACGGCGACGGCTTGGGCGGCAGCTCGGTGAATTATGGTTTTCCGGCCCACACCGATGAGGAGTATCTGTCGGCGGTAATCCCGCTGATGAAAAAGGCCAAGGTTTCGGCCCTGCTGCTGCCGGGTATCGGCACCGTCGACCACCTGAAAATGGCCCACGAACTGGGGGTCAACACCATTCGCGTGGCCACCCACTGCACCGAGGCAGATGTCAGCGAACAGCACATCTCCCATGCCCGCGGCCTGGGCATGGACACCGTCGGCTTCCTGATGATGGCCCACATGAACAGCCCCGAAGGCCTGGTCAAGCAAGGCCTGCTGATGGAAAGCTACGGCGCCAACTGCATCTACCTGACCGACTCGGCAGGCTACCTGCTGCCCCACGATGTCAGCGCCCGCGTGGCGGCGATGCGTGCGGCCCTCAAGCCGGAAACCGAGATCGGCTTCCATGGCCACCACAACCTGTCGATGGGCGTGTCCAACTCCATCGCCGCGATTGCCGCCGGGGCCAACCGGATCGACGCTGCCTGCGCGGGCCTCGGGGCCGGAGCCGGTAACACGCCGATGGAAGTGCTGGTGGCGGTGTGCGACCGCATGGGCATCGACACCGGTGTCAGCGTGTTTGGCATCCAGGACGTGGCAGAAGATCTGGTGGTGCCGATCATGGACTTCCCGATCCGCAGCGACCGCGATGCCCTGACCATGGGTTACGCCGGGGTCTACGGTTCGTTCCTGCTGTTCGCCAAGCGAGCCGAGAAAAAGTACGGCGTGTCGGCACGGGAGATTCTGGTCGAGATGGGCCGTCGCGGCATGGTCGGTGGCCAGGAAGACATGATCGAAGACACCGCCATGACCCTGGCCCGTCAGCGCTTGCAGGCGTAAACACTGCCGCCAGGGGCGCTTTGGCGGGCACTTCGGATTACCGCCCGCCGCTCCCCCAGATTCAGTGATGAACGCAGATTTTTGTAATCAACACGCAAACTGTGGGAGCAACGGCCTTCAACCCGCCGTTCGCTCACCCCAACCATCAACTGAGCGCAACGATCGACCACGCTGCCTTCGGCACTCCAGGTACCGAAGGCCTGTATTGGCTTGTGAGTCAGGGTTCCGTTCCGACGAAGCAAGCGATCAGGTTCAATCGCAGCCCCCGCGAAAACTCGCGTCCGGTGATAGAGCCGCAGGGTTTTCAAATAATCGAATCGATGTCCAGCGTGTAGGGAGCACCGATGACATGGCCATAGATCGAAGCCAGCAGCTCGTTGTATTTGCCCTCGTCTGGCGCCATGGCCCACTGTTCAATCACCTGATTTTCCGCATGGGCAAGCCAGCGCTGCAGGTTTTGCGCCAACTGCTCGGGCTGAGTCGAAAGCGACCCGTAGACCTTGGCTTGGCTGACGCGCTCGAACCGCAAGGTATTCAGGCGAGCAAGCGTCACATGCACTTTGTCGATCTCAATACCGACGGCGTTGATTTCTGCCTCGTGAGTTTCCTGATACTTCAAGGTTTGGTGCGCGAAGTGTCTTCGCCTTGAACGCAACTGATCGGTAATGTTCCTGAGCGCCGCCTCTATCCATCCAAACTCCTGGTCGGTGACCAGGGATCGGTTTTTCCCTTGAGCCTCCTGTGAACGCTTGAATGCCGCCCAGCAAGCCGGAATGTAGCTGCCGACCATCGAGTGGCTGCCGGCACTGAACAGTTGAGCCAGCAAAAATGGTCGATGCGGCAGCCCGTTTTCCTGTTCGATGGCCACCGAGCAGGCGGCATGCTGGGTGATGGTGTCGCAGCCCGGCTCCCACAGGATCATGGACACTTCCTTGCGACTGAACTGCACCGGCATTGCATGACGCAGGGTGCCGTGATGTTCGTAAGGCTCACCCCTCCAGTTGGTGATGCCTGCTACAAAGACCGAGAGGCCAACCGGCACGTTGACAAAGGTCAGCACTGCCCCGGCCCAGTAGACCCCTGCCCTGGTGTTCATCCACGTGCCGGGCACGCTCGGCACCGGGTCGTTATGGGCGACCATGCGGTAGTGCACGAGCGGCTTCGCACCTTCTGCGAATTTGGCGTCGCCGGCGCGGGGGGCGCCGTAGGTGTAGAGCTGGATGTTGTAGCCTTCAGGTCTGCGGCGCAGCATTTCCGAGAGCAACAATGCCACGGCTCCGCCGAGGCTATGGCCGCAGATCAGCAGTTTTTGACCCGCATAAAACCTGTCGAGGTACTCCAAGACAAAGTCGTAAGCTTTCTGCGCAGCCTGATAAAAACCACGGTGCACCTTGCTGTCGGTATCTTCAAACGGCACCTGAAGGGCATCGGCGTCGCGCAGGCCATCGGCGATGATTTCAAAGGTGCCGCGCACTGCGATCAGGATCAGTTCATCGTGGTGGGTGATGAAGGCTTGGGTATCGGTGGTATCCGCCCCAAGGTCCCGGTCGTCGAAGAAGTGAATTTTGGCAGGGGTTTCCTGATCGTCTTTCAGTTCAGGATTGTTTGCGGGATACAGGCCAGGGTCGAACGGCACGATTTCCAGGCGCCTGGAGTACGGTACATCTTCATACAACGGGTAGTAGGCCGTTGTTTGCGCCGAATCGACTTTCCCCAGCTCATCAAACTTGGCCAGTGCGTCCCCGAACCAGTTGCCCACGCTGGGTTGCAGGGGAAAGCTGACAGTCGCGGTTTCGACGGGATGTGTATCGGGTTTTTGACCAAAGGGGCAATAGCTCAAGGTGGCCATCAGCGCCAGTTGATAGAGGTTGAGCGAACAGTACTCGGCGTCGGTGGACAGCATGGGGCGCAAGGCCCGCAGCGGGCGCACTTCCAGCACGGTGTGCTTCAGTGGCAGAAGAGCAACGCCGTACAAACCGTGCTTGCCCATGATCTTCGCCGACCCCGACTCCATCGGGTAGTGGCTGTAAACCTGAGGCGGCAAATGGGCGGCGTGCTTGACCAGATGGCGCACTTCCACCTGAAAAATGCATCCGCACAGGCTTGCGCGGGGTTTTCCCGGGTACGGGTGGCGTTGTGGTTCAGGTAACGGGTTTGCTCGGCGCGTACCTGGAGTTCCGTGATTTTTAGGGGGTAATGGGGTCTTGTTTGTAAATCCTTATATAGCTGTTCTGACCCTTCGTACGTTTGATCAAGTAATAGCTCAACAGGACCTGCGAAGTGATCAGTGATCTTACCGGTGCCCGTGGCATCCAGATGGCCCTCATAGGTTTTCCCTTCCGAATCGGTTACGCCGTAGACCAACCCGGCATAGGGTTCGCCAGAGCCGAACTCGTCGACCAGCTGAAAGCTGCTCCATCGCCCCTGGGCGGGACATGCCAATACGCGGCTACTCAGCGGTGAGTCCAGCTCTTTTTCCAATGATTTCATTTCAAAACCTCCTTATTCGGTACAGCCGGGGTAGATGGTGCATTGCCGCCCGTCAGGCATCTGGAAACCGCTGAAGTCTTTGTAATTGCCAAAGCAAAACGCATATTGGTCTTCAAAGTTGTCGCCCATGCAGCGCTTCCAGCCATTGGGTACCTTGACCCACGTATTCCCGATGGCGGGTCTTTCTTCGTTCGCCAACTTGATGTGCATCTTCACGGTCTTACCCGGTAGTTGGTCGAGGCTGTACATGGCAAAGGGCTGATAACCTCCTCGCTCACCCTGCGCATCGAGGGTTTTGCAGTTGAGGAGTTTTACGATGCGGCGTTTTGGGCCCACGGTGCGGAACAGCCTTTGGCATTCACCGTAGAAAGAACTCTCGCCCGTTTCGTCAAAGTCACTTTTGTACTGATCCTCCACCTTGTCGCGAACGAACACGCTGGCGATGTCCGAGCCAAAATCTCCTCGGGCTTTACCGTAAGTCCCATAGATTTTCAGCTCGATGCGTCTGAGCACCAGCGGGCAGCCACTGACCGTTCTGCGCAAGGCGATTTCAGCGGTTGGCTGGTAGTTTTCACGCCAGTTCATGTTGTAGCCGACTGCGGTATTGCGCCCGCCGGGCACGGTGCAGGTTTCGCCTTGGGCGGGCACATATTTGGCAATGGCCTGATAGGCAAAGTCGGGCGGCAAGTCGGCGGTGAAGGTAAAGGTGTTCGGCGAACTGCTGGCGCAGCCTGCGGTCAACGCCAGACAGCTGTTCAAAACCAGTTTGTTAAACAGTGACTTCACCGGCGGGTACAAGATTGTCATGGGGGGATGTCCTTATTCGGTACAGCCGGGGTAGATGGTGCATTGCCGCCCGTCAGGCATCTGGAAACCGCTGAAGTCTTTGTAATTGCCATTGCAGTACCCACGCTGATCTTCATAGCCCTTGCCCATACAGCGCTTCCAGCCGTTTGGAACTTTGACCCACGTGTCACCCCAGCCGGGTCTTTCTTCGTTCGCCAACTTGATGTGCATCTTCACGGTCTTACCCGGTAGTTGGTCGAGGCTGTACATGGCAAAGGGCTGATAACCTCCTCGCTCACCCTGCGCATCGAGGGTTTTGCAGTTGAGGAGTTTTACGATGCGGCGTTTTGGGCCCACGGTGCGGAACAGCCTTTGGCATTCACCGTAGAAAGAACTCTCGCCCGTTTCGTCAAAGTCACTTTTGTACTGATCCTCCACCTTGTCGCGAACGAACACGCTGGCGATGTCCGAGCCAAAATCTCCTCGGGCTTTACCGTAAGTCCCATAGATTTTCAGCTCGATGCGTCTGAGCACCAGCGGGCAGCCACTGACCGTTCTGCGCAAGGCGATTTCAGCGGTTGGCTGGTAGTTTTCACGCCAGTTCATGTTGTAGCCGACTGCGGTATTGCGCCCGCCGGGCACGGTGCAGGTTTCGCCTTGGGCGGGCACATACCGGCAATGGCCTGATAGGCAAAGTCGGGCGGCAAGTCGGCGGTGAAGGTAAAGGTGTTCGGCGGACTGCTGGCGCAGCCTGCGGTCAACGCCAGACAGCTGCTCAGAACGGCTGTGCGGATCAGGCGTTTCAAAGGGCGCCTTCCCCTTGCCAGAAGGCTGTTGTTTGATACACCCGTTCAAAGTGTTCGCTCGGACTCTCGCCGGGGCGAACCTGCCAATGCGACGCCAGCGTGTAAGCGGATGCTTGCAGGCTCTGGATCAGCAGAAATTCCAATTGATCCGGTGCGTACCATCCCCACGCCTGCGCCTGAGCAAGCCTGCTACGCAGCCAGTTGTCAGGATCATGTTGTTCGGCAAGTTTGGCGTAAGCCTCGACATGCTCCGCCAGCAGGTAGCGATGAGCATTGGTCAGGCGAATGTCATCAGCCTGTTGGCTGGGAGCAGGCACTTGATGCCACAGCGGCTGCTCTGGCACTGGGTAGGTGCCGGGGGCGGGATTGTCCGTACTTTCCCAACGTTTGCCCTGCCAGTAACACACGCTGATCGCGGGCCCGAGGTAGGCCGGGCAGGCTTCAACAGACAGATGCGCAAGGGCACGGCCCAGCACCCGATTATCGTGGAAACGGTACAGCGCCAGATTCGGCCGTACGCCAACGATCAGCCGCTCCTGCCAGTGTTTGACCAGAGTGGGCAGATCGCCCCTTTGCAGGCTGGCGAACCAGCCCCAGTTCCGCTGCGGGTGATTGAGCAATTCGTCGATACGGCTATCGCCGACGTGATCGAAGGCGAAGACAAACGGCCCGGCGTCCGCCAGGTCAGCCAACCGGGTTGCGCCATATACGCTCGAGTACTGGTCGAACCGGCAGGTCTTCAACAGGGATTGGCGCATGTCGCGCTCGTTCTCCGAGTCCAGAACGATGCACAGGATATGGCCTTGACGTTGTTGGCGGATCATCCATTGACGGGGTAACGAGTCGGTCATGTTGCGTCTTCCTGTGTCATGCAAATGCCTTCTCGGCAGGCTTCGCAGATGGGACAGAAGTCAGCTCCCATGACTTTGCTGGCTGACATGAGGGCGTCCTGGCCAGGCGAAATCATGGGAGGCAGTTGCGATGGCTCCGTCAAGGCGTCCTGGATTCCGGGTATCGCGAGCGAGGCCGCCGTGCCGGCCACCGGGGCGCCACCGACCTGGATTTCGCTGCTACTGAAAATGCCCCCATGGCTGATCACAATGTGCTGTCCGCCCGCCTTGAGGCTGATGCTCGCTCCAGCGTCCAGGGTCAGGTGCGCACCGGCTTTGATGTGCAAATGCTGACCGGACTCCACCACCAGTGTTTGATCGACGCGGGTGTGGCTGTTACTGGCGACATGCAGATAGTCGCTTGCCTTGAGCTGTACTTTGCGGTCAGCCGTGACGGTTCGGTGTTCTTCGGCTTCCAGTACGGTGATGCTGTCGCCCTTGATGGTTTCCCGGCGCTCGTTCCCGACCTCCAGGCGGCTGTCGTTTTCGACCCTCTGCTCCATGTCGCGTTGGGCACGCAGGTAGATCAATTCCCGGCCGGCACGATCTTCCAGGTGCAATTCGTTGAACCCGCCGCTGTCCGGTGAACTGCGGGAACGAAACACGCTTCGGGTTTTGTGGGCGGGCAATTCGTATGGCACCGGGGTGACACTGTTGGCAAGACACCCGCTGATCACCGGTTGATCAGGGTCACCCTCAAGAAAACTGACCAACACCTCCATGCCCACTCTCGGAATGGTGACGCTGCCATGGGCATTGCCCGCCCAATTGGAGGACACCCGCAACCAGCAACCGTTTTTACCGTCGTGGCGACCTTCGCGATCCCAGAAAAACTGAGCCTTGACCCGACCGTACTTGTCGCAGTGGATCTCCTCACCTTTGGGGCCGGTGACCACGGCGGTCTGACTGCCAAGCACTCGCGGCTTGTTGTAACGATGTGGCGCACGGTAGAAAACGTCCCAAGGTATGGCGACAAACGTGTTTCGATAGCCTTGGACCAGCTCATCCTCATGACTGGAGGCAACGCTGCTATGGTTTTCTTCAAGCACTTGCGGTTGCTTGCCTTCGTGACGCACCTCTGTCAGCAACCAAAGGTCATTCCACTCTGCGCGTGGATGCCGGGACATTTGCAGAAAGCGACCGGCCGCCAACGCCTGTTGATCGCTTTTGCCTTCTGCTTGCAGGTAGTCGGCACGATGGCGCTCCAGCGCTCGTTTGCTTAACAATTGGCCACGCTCTCCCGAGGTAAAGCGTGCGGGGTAGTCGTAATCTTCCAGATCAGGCTGCGCCTGACGGATGTATGGCTGGTGAGCGGACTCCAGCAGAATGCGAGACTTTTCAAAATCGTAGTCACGGCGGGTGGTGCGGCTGGTACGCGCTTCTACGCGCAGACCAAACTGTTTGATCACCGCCTCTTCGGCAGCCATGCCACTGTCCTGTTGATAGGGCGTTGGCCGTTCAAGTCTGGGGAACACGGTCTGGTCATCACCAAAGACCATCAGGTGTTTCTCTGGACTGTGCCGAAAGTGGTAATGAATACCTTCCTCCTGGCAAAGCCGTTGAATGAAATGCAAGTCTGACTCGTCGTACTGCACGCAGTAGTCACGAGCTGGATAGGTTGAGCCCAGCTGAAACAGGTGAAAGTCACGATGAATGCCGTGCGCGTCCAGCACCTGCGTAATGATCTGCGGGACGCTCAGCTGTTGAAAAATGCGCTGATTGATGCTGTGGCCCAGATAAGCCACCCGAGGCACCAGTGTCACGTTGTAACGCGTCAGACGTTTACCGGCGTCGCCCAGGGCAACACGATGGATTTGCCCGTGGATACCGGCGTCGCCATAGGCCAGAAAGGCTTGTTTATGCAGCAGGCTTTCAAGATCGATATTCGGTCTCTCGCTGACCAGAACCACGTCAAAGGCATAGGGCGTGCTTATCGCTTCCTGCCCCGTGAACGCCAGGACTTGAAGGTCGTGATTGAGGCCCTGAATCGTCAAATTGAAGCGTGCGAGAGGGTTAGAGCTGAACATCCTTTGTTCCTTCGGCGGTCGCTGAGGCCGTTTGTATCTGAATTTGTGGGGGAGTGAGGCAAGGCGCCGAAAGGTAGCAAAGGCGAAGGAGGATAAATGTAGGACTGTTCTCTTATGGCTGAGGGAAAAGACTGCGATTGACGGGGCTGCCGGTGCCGGACGGCTCATCTACCACAGGTGGGGCTTTCGATTGCGACATGTCGCCGTGTACCTGGGCTGGAACAGGCGGTGGTGCAGGTGGGGGGACGGGTTGCTGGTGGATGCCGCTCTGATCAACTGATTTCAGAGGCTGTGTTGATTGTGCAGGGACTCTTCGCCGAAGCGCCGCCCGGAGCGATCCTGCTCCCACAGGCACAGGGTGTTCAGGCTATTGATGCCTCACCGTGAAATCTGTGGGAGCAATGGCTTCAAGCCGCCATTCGATACCGTCGTTCAAAACTTCAACGCCAGTCGGCGACTATCCCGTGCTCCAGCGCAAACGGCTGGGCGGCGATGGTTCGGCGTTGAAATCCCGGCGCCTGTTCGGCCGTGGCCAGCCACAGCATCACCGCCGCCGGAACATGCGGTGGAGCACTGCCGGCGCGCAGGGCGATCAGGCCTTTGTCGCCGATGGTGGCCTTAAGGGCTTCGGTGGTAACTACGCCCGGATTGAGGGTATAGGCGCGCACGCCGGCCTCGCCCAGCTCCGTGCTCAGCACTCCGGACAATCGCGACACCGCCGCCTTGCCCGCACCATAGGCATATCCCCAACCGCCCTTGCCCGCCGCCACCGGTGGGTCGCTTTCGCCAGCGCCGGAGGTGACGTTGATCACCACCCCGCCGCCGCGCGTCACCATGTGTTCGGCCACTGCACGGGTCAACAGGAAGGGGGTAAGGATGTAGCCCTGGAACATACGCTCCAGGGTCTGCGCCTGCAGGTCCATGAACCCGGCGTTGAGATCACTGCCCTGGTAGATCGCGTTGTTGATCAGCACGTCGATGCGCCCGTACTCGGCCAGCACCGCCTCGCAAGCGTGCAGGGCCGAGGCGCTGTCGAGCAGGTCCATCGGCACCACGAGTACCCGACAACCCAGTTCGCGCAACGCCTGCGCAGTGCCGTTGAGGCTGCCGGCCAGCGGCGCTCCGGTGGCATCGCGCAAGGCATGCTCATGTTGCTCACCCTCGTTGAGGGTTCGGGCGCTGATCGCCAGGTCGAAACCGGCGCGGGCGAATGCCAGCGCCGCCTCGCGGCCAATACCACGGCTGGCGCCGGTGATGAATGCCACCTTGTTCATACAGATTCCTTTTAGAAACGCGAGGCGCGGACCATGGCGTCCATACCGCCATCAACGAACACCACGGTGCCATGGACAAATGACGCTTGTGGCGATTGCAAGAAAGCTACCATTGCGGCGATCTCATCAGGGCGCCCGGAGCGGCCCAAGGGCGCGACGAAATCACGGGTTGCCTGGCCAAAACGCGCATCGTCCAGCGAAGCCTGGTGCAGCGGGGTTTCTACTGCACCCGGCGCCACCACGTTCACCCGCATACCCTGCTTGCCCCAACTCACAGCCAGGCTGCGGACATGCTGGCTGATGGCAAATTTGGAGGCGGCATAGGCGACGTGCGGCTGGCCGAGGCTGTTGGCCAGTTGCAAGGCCTGGGCTTCATCGCCGGCGATCATCGCTTCGATCTGCGGCTGGCCCTCGGGCCCCGAATGTGTCGCCGCCACCGAGCCGATCACCAGCGCCGCCGGTTGTTGGCCCTTGGCCAATGCCCCCTGCAGGCCGTCAAGCAATTGACTGACGCCGAAGTAATTGACCGCGAGGATCAGCCCGCAGTTTGGCGCGGTGACACCGACCCCGGCGCAGCAGATCAGTCCGTCGAGGACCCCGCCGCTGAGTTCAAGCACTTGCGTGATGGCCGCGTCGCGCCCTTGAGGGGTGGACAGGTCGGCGAGCACTTCGGCGTTGTTGCGATCAATACCGATGACCTGATGTCCGGCAGCGCGCATGGCGGCGGATACGGCGGCCCCGATTCCCGAGGCACTGCCGGTAATGGCTGTAATAGGCATTGTGGTTCTCCGTGATAGGTCCGCCCAGTATCGACAGGGCGATCACGGGGCGGCATCGTCCGTGCGGACTAAAAAATGCGCGGGATCAATGACTGCGACGCCGGGCACGAATGGCCCGGCGGTGGGTCTGCAGAATCAGGCCTGACGGTAGATCGGCACGGCCAATTGCAGCGGCGGCACCTTGATTTTCTCGGCCAGTTTCAGCGCCAGTTGCGGCTTGCCCAAGGCCACCACGCTGTTGAGCATGATGCGCACCAGTTCGGTCTGGCGCCGCACACCGGTCTTGGAGAAGATCGAACGCAAGTGCGCCCGCGCCGTGTTACGGCGGATATTGAGGACCTCGGCAGCTTCCTCCAGGGACAAGCCGTTGGCCAGTTCCATGGCCAGGGCCGTTTCGGCCTTGGTCAGGTTGAACAGCTGCTTGGTCACCACTTCGCTGGCCAGGGATTTGCTAGACGCATCGCGGATGTACACCAGCGCCGCCGGCTGGCCCTTTTCTTCGGCCCAGTCCAGGGACGGAATCGATTCGACCACCACCCCCAGGTTGACCAGCCCCGAAGGACGCGTCACCGACATGGCCTCGGCACTTTTCGGCGCATCCGGGCAGAACGCGCCGCGAATCAGGCGTTGCAGCTCGCGGTTGTCGCTGGGGTACGTCGCCTCCAGGCGCCCTCCCACCAGTTTCAGGCCATCGGAACGGGCGAGAATTTCCTGCGCCACCGGATTGATCTGCAGCACGCTGCCGCTCTCGTCGAGCACCAGGGTCGCCACCGACAACCGGCTGATGGCCTGGGAATACAACTCGCTCAGCGATTCGCTGCGGTCCAGCAGGTTATGCAGTTGCGAGGCCCGTCGCAGGTGAGGCAGGAAACTGGCGCACACCGCCCGGTCGTTGGCAGAGAAGTTGGGAGCCCGTTTGGGGCGGGTCATGCGAAAGCGCAGCTTGCCGCCGTCGGGGGTGGAAATGTCCGCGCACATCACGTGGTACACGTCATTGGGAGCGCAGAACGCCTTGAAGTAGGCGCAGTGTTCCCACTCAGTGGCGCTCATGATGTCATCGACGGTGAACACACTGTCGATCGGCTGGTTGGCGAAAGGCGAATTGGTTTGCGGGTAGGTCATGTAGCAGACATCACCGGCACCTTCGATGTCGCCGACGATAATCATCACGCCCGTGTCGGGTTGATCCGGCACCCGCAGGATCAGGGTGACGAAATTGGCATTGAAGAGTTTGAGAAAACTTCTGAGGGCGTGGGCCATCATTTTCGGATCGAGGGCGCCTTCATAGATTTCGCCCACCAGCTGGTTGTAGCGCGTGAGGTCGAGGCCAAGGCTGGCCAGGGCTTCATGGGTCAAGACAGCATTTTGCATAGTCTTCTCTCGCTCGGGTAAGAGCCAGGCTCTTCCCTTGTTATTTTTATAATTTCGGCCGGGGGAACCCAGAGTTCCCCCCTCTTTTCGACTCTACTTGCCTGCCAGTTTCCTTAGCCCCTGTGGACTCCACAAGAGGCCCGGCAGGTTTATTTTTCGCTTGCGGTATCACGCGCCGCCGGGCTGCTTTTCAAGCGGAATTGCCCTTGTGCCGGTGCAGGCGTACGAGCCCGATATTCAACCAAGGGGCGACCGCGATTGAACCAGGCCGCCAGCGCCGGCAGGAGGAAAATCGCCCCCAGCACATTGACCAGGAACATGAACGACAGCAGCACCCCCATGTCAGCCTGGAACTTCAGCGGTGCGAACGCCCAGGTGCACACGCCAATCGCCATGGTCACGGCCGTGAACACCGCAGCGGTGCCGCGTTGGCACATGGCCTCGTAGAAGGCTTCGCGCAGGCTGGCTCCGCGCAGCATTTCGTGCTGGATACGTTCGTACAGATAAATGCCGTAGTCGACGCCCACACCCACCCCCAGCGCCATCACCGGCAGCGTCGCGACCTTCAGGCCGATCCCGAGCAGGGTCATCAGTGCGTTGCACAGGATCGCAACAATCGCCAGCGGCACCAGAATGCACAGCACCGCCCGGATCGACAAGAAGGTCAGCCAGCAAAACAGTGCCACCGATCCGAATAGTGCCCCGAGCATGATCACTTCGGCGCGCTTGACCGCCTCGTTGGAGGCCGCCATCACCCCGACGTTGCCGCCGGCCAGGAGAAATTCGACTTGCGGCGTACTGACTTCGGCAATGATCCGCTTGGCTTCGGCGATCGCATGGCTGACCGTGCTGCCCTCGTGATTGGCGAGAAACACCAGGATCTGCATCTGCTGGCAACCGTCGGTGACCATTCCGTCATCCGGCATATAGGCCCGCGCGCCCTGGCTCAGGCCACGGGGTGATCCTGGAATCGCCGCCCAGCGCGGATTACCTTCGTTGTTGCCGGCGATCACCCGCTTGCCCATGTCCGCCACGCTCTGGATCGACTGCACGCTCGAGACCGTGCGCATGCGGAAATCGAAGGCTTCCACCGCACGCATCACCGCAGGCGACAGGCAACCTTCCTCAACGCCCTTGACCTGGACGAACACCGACATCACATCAAGACCGATGGAGTAGCTGTTGATGATCTTTTCGTTGTCCTGGTTGTAGCGCGAATCGGCCCGCAGCTCCGGCGCGCCCGCGCCGATATCGCCCACCGCCAGGTCGCGAGCCTTGTAGGCCCCGGCCGCCAGCAGCAACAGACTGACAACGAACACGCCCACGGCAGGCCCGGGTTCGGCCAGCGCCGACAGACGCCACCACAGGCGGTGCTTGCCCGTCGGTCGCGATTGCGCACGACGCAATAGCGCAGGCTCCAGGCGCAGGTAGGAAATGATGATCGGCAGCATCAGTTTGTTGGTGATGATCATCAGCATGACGCCGATGCAGGCCGTCACCCCCAGTTCGTGAACGATCGGAATGTCGATCATCATGATCACCGCGAAGCCCAGGGCATTCATCAGCAAGGCCAGGGAACCGGGGATGAAAATCTTGCAGAACGCCGAACGCGCCGCTTCCTTCGAACTGCTGCCGGCCAACACGTCCTGCTTCCAGGCGTTGGTCATCTGCACCGCATGGGACACGCCGATGGAAAAAATCAGAAACGGCACCAGGATCGACATCGGATCGATGCCCAGGCCCAGCAGCGGCAACAGGCCCAGCAACCAGACCACCGGCAGCAACGCGACCACCAGCGCCACCACCGTGAGGCGCAGGGAGCGTGAATACAGCCACAGCAGCAAACCGGTGATGACGAAGGCCACGACAAAGAAGCCGATCACCGTGTTCAACCCTTCAACCACATCCCCCACCAGCTTGGCGAAGCCGACGATGTTGATTTCGATATTGGGGCTGTTGTACTTGCCACGAATCTCTTCCAGACGCTTGGCGATTTCGACGTAGGACACCGGTTGGCCGGTCTTGGGGTCGGTGTCCTGCAGGTCGGCGCGGACCATGGCCGACTTCAGGTCATTGGCCACCAGGCGACCGACCTGCCCGGAGGCCGCCGTGTTGCTGCGAACCTGCGCCAGGTCCTCGAGAGTGCCGCTGAAACGCGGTGGCACTACTACGTCGCCAAAGAAACCTTCCTCGGTGATTTCGATGTAGCGCACGTTGGCGGTAAACAGCGACGTCACGCTGGGCCGGCTGACACCGGAGATGAAGAACACGTCGTCGGTGACTTTGCGCAGGGTCTCGAGGTACTCGGCGTTATAGATGTCACCCTCGCCTTTCCAGCGCACGCTGACCAGGAACCGGTTGGCGCCGGTAAAGTAGCGGCTGAACTTGAGAAAATTGATCATGTATTCATGGCGCACCGGGATCTGTTTGTTGAAGCCCGGATCCAGTTGCGTGTGGGTGGCGCTGTAGCCCAGGCCCAGCGTCACCAGGACGAACAGCGCCAGCAGGCCCTTGCGCCGGGCCATCAGATGGTCCGCGCAGGTTTCGACGCAACGCGTCACCCAGTGTTTACCTTGATTCATTACCTGCCTCTCATTCACTGGGTGGCCTGCGTGGCCATTAAGGCAGCGACGCTGCCACCTGATCCCTGTAATACCCCGCGTTCGCCGCCCACCAATAGACGCGAGCCAACGACAGTCGCCGAGGTCAATGTGCCAAGGCCGGCCAGACGTCCGACACCGACCAGCTCACCTTTCACATCCAGGCGCACCACCGAACTGCCCGCACCGACGATCACCAGACCCGAGTGATCGGGCAGCAGCACATGGCCGTACAGCGGCAGTTGGTTGCCGACTTTGATCTGGGTCCAGCTGTCGCCGAAGTCGTGGCTGACGAAAACGTTCCCGCGCATACCGTAGGTCACCCAGTTGTCTGCGCTCAGGCGCACGATGCCGAACAGCGAACCGCTGTAGAACGCCGGCAAGGTTTGCCAGTGCTGGCCGCTGTCGCTGGTACGCAACACCAGACCCTGTTCGCCCACCAGCATGCGTCGGCCATCGTTGCCGCCGGCCATGCTGTTCAGGTGTGCGTTGTCGATCTCCAGTGGCTGCGGTACCCAGGTCTTTCCGCCATCAGTCGATTGATAGAACTTGCCGAAGCTGCCGAACGCCAGGACGCTGTCGCCACCGCCGGTCCAGATGCCCAGCAGCGGTTCGCCCAGATCGCTGTCGTAGCGTATTTCCTGCCAGCTGCTGCCAGCGTCCTCGGAACGCAGGATCCAGCCGTCATGCCCGACGGCCAGCAAACGTTTGTCGTCCAGCGCGACCACGGCGGTCAGGGTGGCGTTGCGTTGCGTGGCGACGTTGGCGGGCTGCCAGCTGACGCCCTGGTCATCACTGAGCAGGATGCTGCCGCGCTCGCCAACGGCGACCACGCGTGCGCCAAAATTGAGCAGGCCGTTGATCTGCACCCGGTCCGGGCGCGTGGCCAACAGCTCTGCCTGCGCAGGGGCTTTGGGGGAAAAGGTGTAGCCGATGGTCAAGGCAACCACCAGGCAAACCGCGTAGCCGATCAACGAGCGCATGAGCAACGCTCCAGTTCGGGGAAGGCTTGGATAGGGCAATTCATAGGGCCGATCCTCTTGTTTTTGTCACGCACCAGGCATGCGAGGCAATCGAGATGGGCGTTGCCTCTGGGGCAATAGTCGGCGCAAGGGAGAGGTGAAACATCGTCCAAATGGCTTATGCAATGGCGCAAATGGCGTGGGGCGGGAATGGCGGGTATTTATGTGCAAGCCGAACTGATTGACATCGCCCCCCCCCCCTGTAGGAGCCGGCTTGCCGGCGATGGCCTCAGTTCAGACAACCCATTCGTCGGCCTGACGGACGCTATCGCCGGCAAGCCGGCGCCTACAGGGGATCTTCGGCGGGGATCAGGCCATGTACAGGATCACCAGATCGTTGATCACCGACGGCCGGTCCTGGCCCACCACATGGGTGTTGAGCTCCAGGGTCAGCTGGGTGCCACGGGCCTGGATGTCGACTTTTTTCACCCGGGCCCGCGCATGGATGCGCGAGCCGGCCGGTACCGGTGCCGGGAAGCGCAGGCGATCGGAGCCGTAGTTGATCTGGGTGGTGAAGCCGCTGATTTCGAAGCTCAGCGCCAGTTTCATCCGTGATTGCAACACCTGCACCAGCGCACCGTGGGCGATGGTGCCGCCGAACGGACTTTGCAGGCGCGCCCGCTCCGGATCGGTATGGATCCAGTAATCGTCGCCCGACAACCGGGCAAAGTCGTCGATCAGCGCCTGGTCGACCACCACCACATTGCTCCAGTCGCTGAACTGTTCGCTGACCAGCGCCTGCAAGGCCGGACCATCGTTGAGGTCGACCTGCCGGGCGGCCGGTTGCTCTGCAACAGGCGCCGGTTCGCTGTCCTGCGCGGGCAGCGGCTCAAGGCCCGGCGCATCCTTGTCGACCCCGGTGAAGCGCAGCAGGCGGTTGCCCTTGGCATCGACTTCGGCGAACACCGGCTGCAAGGGCATACCGATGCGGATTTCGTGTTCCTCAAGGCCAACCAGGTTGGTGTTGATGCGCACGCCTTCAGCCAACTCGACCACCGCGAGTTTCTGCGGCATCTCATCAATGAAGTCGGGCAAGGTCGCAATGCGCGTCACGGTATAGCTGTACAGCGTCGCGGCGCCGTTGACTTCGCGCCACGCCAGGTCATGTTCCAGGCACACCGTGCAGTGCCGGCGCGGGTAGAAGTTCCAGTGCGCACAGGCATTGCATTGCTGGATCAACAGGCGGCGAGCCTTCAGGCCCTCCCAGAACGGCGCGGAGATCTGCGTCGCGACCGGCATCGGTTTGTTGTTGGACATGTGCTTATGCTCCCTGAAGTATCAATGCGCCCTGCTCACTCATCACGCCGCCGGTGCCGGAGACGTAGACACTGTCGCAGCGACCCAGTTGGCGTTCACCGGCGGTGCCGGCGATCTGCGTCACCGCCTCGATCACCTGGCTCATGCCACCGGCCGAGGCCGACTGACCGAAACTCAGTTGCCCGCCATGGGTGTTCATCGGGAAATCCCCGCGCCAGGTCAGGTCGTGTTCGCGCACGAACGCCATGCCCTCGCCCTTGGCGCAGAAACCGGCATCTTCCAGGGTCAGCAAGGTGGTGATGGTGTAGCAGTCGTAGATCTGCGCGGCATCGACGTCCTTGGGCTTGAGCCCGGCCATGGCAAAGGCGCGCTGGGAAGCCGGGCCAATCGGCGTGTGCAGCATGTCCTCGGCATAGGACGGCGACTTGAAGGCCAGGTGCTCGCCAAACCCGGTAATGAAGGCCGGACGTTTGCGTGCCCGCGCCGCCACTTCCTTGTTGGTGATGATCAGGGCAGCGCCACCGGCCACCGGCATGACGATTTCCAGGACATGCAAGGGATCGGCGACCATCTTGCTGGCCAGCACTTGCTCGATGGTCAACGGCTGGCCGTAGAACATCGCTTGCGGGTTGGCCAGGGCGTTGGTGCGCTGATCAACGGCGATCTTGGCCATGGCCCGCTGGTCGTAGTCGTACTGGGCGGCATAACGCTGGGCAATCATCGCGTAGCCGGTGTTCTGGCCCATGTGCCCGTAAGGCAGGTCGAACTCGGCTTCAGGTGCGCCGAATGCCGTGCTGTGGCCGCCAAATCGCATGGACCGGGCCATCCAGCCAGGATCCTCATCAGGCCCCAACGGCGCCATGCGAGCGGGAATAACGCACAGCACGGCCTGGCACAGTCCCAGTTCGATGGCGGCGGCGGCGCGCCAAACCATGCCCACCGACGTACAGCCACCCAGGTCCACCACTTCAGCGAAGTTCAGGCGCAGGCCCAGGTATTCGGCGGCCATCGCCGGTACGAACACCGAGGCTTCATGAAAATGCGGGCCGTTGATCACCAGCCCGTCGAGGTCCGAGGCCTTGAGCCCGGCATCGCGCAGGGCCTGGGCCGCCAGATCGGCGACTTGCTCAAGGTGAAACATCTTGGGTGCGGTCGAATATTTCTCCGGTTTGTATTGTGCGCTGCCAACAATGGCCGCGTGCCCTTTGAGCCCCATAGTGCCTCCATGCCGAAGCGTTACGCTGCGGCGTTTTCCAGGTTGTTTTGAAGGTCCGGGCGCAGCAGAGCTGCCCGGACCTCGAGTCGTCGATCAGAAGGTGTATTTCATCGAGAACGTGGCGTAGTCGCGGTCGGCGAACGGACGATCGATCGGGTCGGCTTCACCCAGGTAGCTGATGTATTTCAAACCGAGCTCCAGGTTGCCCAGGTATTTGAAGGTCGTGCCCATGCTCAGGCGTCGGTCACCGGCGACGCCGGAGATGCTTCCGGCCATGGGCGTGGAGCCACTGAAGACGTTGGAGAAGCTGAAGGGGACTTCCAGATCCCAGCCTTGGAAAACTCCCGGATAACTGAACGATGCGCCCACGGTGTAGGCGCTGGAAGACTTGGTGCGGTAGCCCGCGGCGGTACTGTAGGTGTAGTCATCGGAAGGGGCCACTAGAGGTGCCAGGGTAGGCAGAAGGTTCACGCCTTGCAGGTTGGGCGCCGCCGAAGTGGACTCGACGCTGTCGACCTGCACGCGGATGATTTCGGCAGTCAGGCTGGTCTGGCTGGCCCAGGGGCGGTCCCCCAGGATACGGATCGCAGACAACTGCATTTGCTGGCCTTTGCCCTTGGCCGGTACAGCGCCAAGGCCGGTATTGACCATCACCGGCGCACCATCGCGGTACGACCATTCGGCGCCGACCTGGGTGTCGCCAAGCTTGGTCGAGGCGCTGATGCCGGTCAGCTTGATGTCTTCGAAATACTTGATCTCGTAGCCATTGCTGACGAAGGCGTTGCGGCCACCGCCCACCGGCAAGGCGTTGTAGCCGACCAGTGCGGTGGCCGGGTTCTTGTCGTGGTAGTTGACGTGAAACAGCGAGAGCTCGAGGGCCGGGACCGGGCGGTAGCGCATCTGCACGCCCCACTGGCCACCATCACTCGGATCATCAGTGCCGCGGTAGGCGATCTTCTGGCCGTTGGCGTAGATAAACTCGCGACCTGGCCCGACCACGTCGCTGCCCGACAGGTAGCTGCCCACCGGCGGCAGTTCGGTGCCCTTCCATTCGTACTGCACGTACGCACCGAAGGTCAGCTGGGGGTTCAATCGGAACGAACCGGAGAACTGGCCCACCGGCAAGAGGATTTCCTTGACCTCGACTCCCGGCTGCGAGGCTTTTACCGCGTCGGAAGGGTTTTGTACGCCGTTAACGCCCGGATAGAACAGACTCTCGCCCCAGGACTCGATGTGCCGCCCGGCCTTGACGTCGAGCATGGTGTCGTTGTCAAAGCGCCAGCCGCTGAACACATACACATCCAGCAGTTTGCTGCGACCGCCGCTGTAGTAGCGGGTGTCACTGGTGAACTCGTCATTGCTGCCGTTTTTGTTCACGGTGGCGGGCGAGTCGTTATCGTTCTCCCGATGATAGACGTCGTCGTAGAAGGTACTGCCGCGCACCACGGCGCCGTAGTTGTCCTTGCGCAGGATCATTTCGGCCAGCGCGCCCACGCGGTTGGTGGTCAGGCTGCCACTGTCGAAGTTGCGGTTGGCATCGTCGGCGTTGACCGTCAGCAAGCGATCGCTCTGACTGCCCGTGCGCACGCCGATGCCGTAGCTGGTGGTCACCGACCAGTCGATTGTCGCGCCGTTGTCGAACTCGAACGTATCACCGGCCCACACCGGTGTGGACACCAGTGCAATGGCTGCCGCCAGGCTACTGACCTGGAATGCGCTCGAACCGATGACCGTAGAGTTATTGTTGTTTTTGTTGATCACACTGATTCTCCTCAATGACAACCGGCTGGCTGCCTGGAATGTTCAACACTGCTGCCCTGCCGTGCGCTCAAAACACTCTGAGCGGGTTAACAGCGCACGCTCCCCTTACAGCACGCCGGTAGCGATATCGCCCCCGGTCCTCCTCCCGCTCCAGCGACCCTTCGGCCACCAGGTAGTTGGCATGGGCCAACGTTTCGCCAAGCGCCATCAGTTCGTCGAAACGACCCGACAGCCTGGGAAACAACACAGCCATCAGTTCGAGCACGGTGCGCGGCTCGTCACAGTTGGCCAGCATCAGCGCCAGATGCCCGTGGTGATGGGCTTCCAGCTGATCCAGGCGCTGATGCAAATTGAAGAACGGCCGCTCGTGCGCCGGCAGCACCAGCACGCTGTCGGGCAGGCTGCGCAAGTGCTCGATGGAGTCGAGCCAGTCGCGCAACGGATTGGCCAGCGGTTCTATGGCATGCACGCCGACGGTGGAGGTGATGCGCGGCAACACCTGGTCGCCGGAGATCAGCAAGCCGTCATCGGCGGCGTACAGGCAGGCATGCTCCGGCGAGTGACCTCGACCGATGACCACCTGCCAGGTACGGCCGCCAATATTCAGCAGGCTGCCCTCGTGCAAACGGCGGTAATGGTTCAGCGGCGCAGGCAGAAAATGCGCATTGCTCATGACCGCGAACATCTCGCGGCTTTGATCGTCAGCCACGCCGGCCTTGCGATAGAAATCGAGAAAGTCCCAGCCCGGGGGTTGATCGGCGGGAAACCTGATGTGCAACGAATGGAACTCGCTGGTGGTCATGTACACCGGGCAGTGAAAACGCTCGGAAAGCCACGCGGCGACCCCGGCATGGTCGGAGTGAAAATGGGTGCAGACCACCGCCAGCAGCGGCAGCCCGCCACACACTTCACCCAGCACCCGATCCCAGACCTCGCGGGTCTGATCGGTGTTCATGCCGGTGTCCACCACCACCCAGCCGTCGGTATGGCGCAGCAGATAGAGGTTGATGTGGTCCAGGCGAAACGGCAGCGGCATGCGCAACCACCACACGCCCGGCGCCACTTCGCGCACCTGCCCGGAATCGGGCGCCTGCGGCCAGGGATAACGCAGGCCGTCGCGCAGTTCGTGACCGTTAGTGTCGAGATCAGCCATGGTCGGCCACCACGAAAGGTCTCAGGCCGGCGCGCGCCAGCGCTTCTTGCGAATAGGGCACATAAGTGCGGGCCTGTTCGTCGCGGATCAACAGCGGATCGCTGCAACGGGTCGGGCAGTAGCCCTGTCGCTGCAGATCGACCTTGCGCAGCTTGAAGCTGGCGGTCAGGTCAGCCGACTGGGTGACACGCACGAACACCGGGGCCGCGTAGCGCGGCAGGCGAGCTTCGGTGAGGGCGTACAGGGCGGCCGGATCGAACACTTGATCCGCTTGCATCAACACCGCGGCCATACCGGCGCGACCTTCATTGCCCGGCACCTGGACGCCATAGATATTGATCAGTTCCAGGCCCGCCAGATCGCCCAGGGCGTCCGCCACTTCGAGGGTCGACACGTTCTCGCTCTTCCAGCGATAGGTATCGCCGATGCGATCGACGAAGTAGCAGTAACCGTCGGCGTCCTCGCGCAGCAAGTCGCCGGAACTCCAGTAGGCATCACCCTGGCGGAACACATTGCGGCGGATTTTGCTCTCGGTTGCCTCAGCCGAGGTGTAGCCCTCGAAACGCCCGCCACCGATCTCAGGGTGATCGACGATAAAGCCCATGGCCTCGCCGACCTCGCCCACGTTGCAGACTTGATAGAAACCGTTTTCGTCCCGGGGATGACAGTCGTTTTCGATGTCGTAACGCACCAGCCGCAGGTTGGTTTTATTCCAGTCCGGCACCCGTCCACAGGAACCGAAATAGTTGTCGACGTTGATCACCGCAGCATTGGCTTCGGTAGCGCCCCAGCCCTCGAACACCTGGATCGGGCCGAAGCGCTCCAGCCAGCGTTGCCAGGAGTCCGGCGACAGTCCGGCACCGAGCATGCAGCGCAGGCTGTGCTCGCGCTCGCCCGCTCGCACCGGCTGGTTGAGCAGGTAGCGGCAGATCTCGCCGATGTACTGGAAGATGCTGATCTGATGCCGTGCCACGTCGTTCCAGAACTCGCGCACGCTGAACTTGCGGCGTACCACGATGGCCGCACCGGCACACAGCGCGGTAGAAGTCACCGACGTGGCCGCGGCACCGTGGTAGAGCGGCAGGCAGCAATAGAACACATCATCGCAGGTGACTTGCAGGGTGGTGTGCATCACATCGCCCGACGACATCCAGCGCATGTGGCTGTAGCGCGCGGCCTTGGGCAAGCCGGTGGTGCCCGAGGTGAAGATCAACAGCGTCGGCGTCTGCGCATCGATGTGCGCACGGATATCCCGGGGGAACGGTGTGCGCGGGGCTTTCTCCAGGCGTGCATCGAAATGCCCGTCGACACCCTTGGGCAGCGCTCCCGTCCAGGGGTTTTCTGCATCGCGCAGCAGCCAGCACGGCAGGTCTGGAAAACCTTCGGTGGCCTGCACATTGGCCAGGCACTCTTCGCCGATCACCAACGCCTTGGCCTCGGTGACCTGCAACGCATGCAGCAGGGGGCGGCCGCTGACCTGAGTGTTGATGAAGGCCACCACCACCCCGAGCTTGACCAGGCCAAACCAGGTGCAGAAAAACGCCGGACGGTTTTCCATGGCCAGGGCGCAGACATCACCAGCGCGCAGTCCATTGGCATAAAAGGTGTGGGCCATCTGATTGGCTCGCGCATCCACCTCGGAGTAACTCAGGGTCTGCTCGCCATAGATCAGGAACGTGCGCTCACCCTGTTCGCTCGCCTGTTGTTCCAGGCGATCGGCCAGGGTGTAGTGGTCGCCCGGCTTGATCAGCCCGGCGGCGGCCGAGCGCTGGTCGAGCAACGCCTGGGTCTGCTCCCGAGATACGGGAGCGGTCGGCAGCACGTGCTTCAAATCGTTGAGGTTCATTGCGCCACCTCCCGGGCAATCCCTTGATGGGCGGTGTAATCCGAATAGCCCACCGGCCCCGGCGTATAGAGGGTCTTGCGGTCGAAGCCACTGAGCGGCAGGCCACGCTGCAAGCGCGCCACCAGATCGGGGTTGGCTATAAAGTGACGGCCGAACGACACAGCAGCCCCCTCGCCCGACGCGAGAGCGGCACTGGCCGAAGGACCGTCGAAACCATCGTTGAGAATCAATGCATGAGGGCTGTGCCGACGTGCCAGGGCGAACGCATCAAGCTCTGCCAGTGGCGAGCGCATAATGTGCAGGTAGGCCAGATCCAACGGCGCCACGGCTTCGCATAACGCCGCCGCCGTGGCCGCCGGATCGCAGTCGTCGATGTCGTTGTAGGGGTTGCCGGGGCACTGGCGAAAGCCGACGCGCCCGGCGCCGATCGCAGCAGCCATGGCCTCGATCACTTCCTTGGCAAAACGCACCCGCCCGGTCACATCGCCACCGTAGGCATCGTTGCGCCGGTTACTGCCGGATGCCAGAAACTGCATCGGCAGATAGCCGCTGGTGCAGTGCAACTCGACGCCGTCGAAGCCGGCCAGGCGCGCATTCAACGCGGCCTGGCGATAGTCTTCGATAACCTCGTCAATACCTTGCAAGGTCAGCGCCTGTGGCTCATCGGTGTCCACCAGGCCGGCAGTGTCGCTGAACACCTGGGTGCGAGCGCGCAATGCCGAAGGTGCCACCGTGGCAGCCCCGGCAGGTTTGTTGTGGCGGCTGGCGGCGCGGCCGACGTGCATCAGCTGCAGGACGATGCGCCCGCCCTCGGCGTGCACCGCCTCGGTGACCCGCTGCCAGCCGACGATCTGCTCGTCGCTGTAGATCGCCGGGGTGCGACAATAGCCAAGGCCGCTGGCAGAAGGCGCGGTCCCCTCGGCCACGATCAACCCGGCGCTGGCACGCTGGCGATAATATTCGACCATATCGCCGCCAGGTACCGCATCGGCAAGGGCACGGCTGCGGGTCATGGGGGCCATGACGATGCGGTTGGCCAGTTGCAGTTCGCCCAGGGCGATCGGCTCGAACAAGACGCTCATTTCAATTCCTCAGCTTCTTATTGTTTTCTGGCTGTCGCAGGGCTTGCCACAACGTGGGCAAGCACTGACATGCCAGCGAATACGGGCTGAATGATTGACGTTGAGCGCAAGCGAAACATCGTCCGACAAGACTAGGTCGGCGAACGTGCAGGACGGCTTGTCTGCAAACTCAAAAATGGTCTGAACGGACGATGAGAAAATACCGTGACGAGCTGAGCATCGCGTCAACCAGAACAAAACCGGGAGCACCCGCAGTGAACCAATCCACCCCCGTGACATGGCGAACGCACTACGCGCTGTTCGTGCTCGCCATGATTTATGTCTTCAACTACATCGACCGTCAGTTGATGGCGATTCTGATTGAGCCGGTGAAGCTCGAATTCGGCATTTCCGATACAGGCATCGGCCTGCTGTCAGGGGTGACTTTCGCGGTGTTCTATACGGTGTTCGGCTTCCCGCTGGGGCGCCTTTCAGACCGCATCGGGCGCAAGCCGGTGATCGCCTTCAGTTGCATCGCCTGGAGCCTGATGACCATGCTCTGCGGCGTGGCCGGAAGCTTTCTGACCCTGGTGCTCGCACGCATTGGCGTGGCTGTCGGTGAAGCCGGCGGCACGGCGCCGTCGGTGGCCATGGTCTCGGATCTGTATCCGGCCAACCGCCGATCCACGGCCCTGGCCTTCCTGATGCTCGGTTCCAGCCTGGGAGCAGTAGTCGGCCTCGGTCTGGGTGGCTGGATCGCCCAGGAGCACGGTTGGCGCTACGCCTTCATGCTGATCGGCGCACCGGGCATTTTCCTCGGCCTGCTACTGCTGTTGACGGTGCGTGCGCCCAAGCGCGTCGTACCGCTGAGCAGCGCCGCCGTGCTGCAAGACGGCTGGGCCAAAACCCTCGCCGAGGTGTTTCGCACGCCCTCTTTTCTGTGGCTGGTGCTCACCGGTGGCGCGGCGGCGATTGCCGGCTACGCCATCGGCACCTGGAGCCCGAGCTTCCTGATCCGCTCCCACGGCCTGAACATGCAACAGGCCGGATTTCTTGTTGGCGTGGTCGGTGGCGGCGGAGCGGCCATCGGCACGCTGATCTGCGGCCTGCTCACCGACCGCATGGTGCGGCGCAATGCTGGCTGGCAAATCGGCGTGCCATTGCTTGGCACACTGATCAGCATTCCTTTCGCCCTGACCTATTTTCTCTGGCCTCAAGGCACGGCGTTCCATATCGGTAGTATCGCCGTGCCGCAAGCCTTTCTGTTCTACAGCGTATTTGCGTTCTTTGGCGTGTGGTGGGCAACGCCGTGCCTGAGCGCCATTACCCACCTGTTCCCGGCGACACGCCTGGCCCAGGCCACGGCCATTTTCGTGATGTTCATGACCCTGCTGGGTGTCGGTGTCGGGCCGCTGTTGGTGGGCATGCTGAGTGATTTTTTCTTGCCGTCCCTGGGCACCGAATCACTGCGCTATGCCCTCGCCTCATCGGTGTCGATGCTGGTGCTGGCCAGCGTGTTCCTGACCCTGGCATTGCCACGTTACCGGCAACAGATCAAGAACCCCGCCCCACTCGTCACGCCGGTCCAGACCGCGACAGCCTGATCTCCTTGCCCCACCTCTCGCCGCTGCAAACCGCCAAGGGTTGCAGCGGCTTTTTGTTATGAGGATCAACATGAGCACCAGTGCCGTACACATCAGCAACCTGCTCTATCGCTATGCCCAGTACCTGGATGGCGGCCAACTGATCAAGGCTGCCGAGCTGTTTCGTCATGCCCGAATCAAGGTTCAAAGCCAGAGCGGTTTCCTGGATCACACAGCCCTGCTGGGCATCTGGCAGCAACGAATCAGGATTTATCCCTGCGGCACACCCCGAACCCAACACATCATCAGCAATCCCGTCATCGACATCGACGAAGACGCTGGAACCGCCACGATTCGTTCCTGCTATACGGTGCTGCAAGCCACCGACACCCTGCCCCTGCAACCCATCGCCGCCGGGCATTATCTCGATGAGTTCGAGCGTGTCGACGGGGTTTGGCGATTCAGCTTTCGTGACTACTCGCACCTGGAAATGATCGGGGACTTGAGTGAGCATTTGCTGATGCAGGGTCACTGAATACACAGAAGCCCAACGATCCCGACATTGAGGTGTCAGGTGTTGGGCTTTATGGCGAAGGTTGGCCAGCGGCCGCGGGCCGCCAGCTCATCAGACTTGAGGGGCCACCGCGAATGGCTGCAGACCGGCTCTGTCGAGCAATTCGTCGGAGTACGGCCGATAGCTGCGGCTGCTTTCATCGCGGATGTACAACGGATCGTTGAACGCGCTCGGCGCGTAACCCTGGCGTTGCAGATCGACCTTGCGCAGCTTGAAGGTACTGGTCAGATCCGCCGCGGCGGACACCCGCACGAACACCGGCGCGGCATAGCGTGGCAAGCGCGCTTCAGTGAGCGCGTAGAACGCTTGGGGGTCGAAGTCCTGGCCCTCTTGCATCAGCACCGCCGCCATACCGGCGCGCCCTTCATGCCCGGGTACCTGTACGCCGTAGATGTTGATCAGTTCCAGCCCCGGAAAATCGCCCAGGGCATCGGCGACTTCCTGGGTTGAAACGTTCTCGCTCTTCCAGCGGTAGGTATCACCGATGCGATCGACGAAATAGAAGTAACCGTTCTCGTCGTACCGCAGCAGGTCACCCGAACTCCAATACGCATCGCCCTGACTGAAGACATTGCGGCGAATCTTGCTTTCGGTGGCCTGCGCCGAGGTGTAACCCTCGAAGCGTCCGGCGCCGATTTGCGGATGATCGACAATGAAGGCCATGCCCTCACCGACTTCGCCAACCTTGCAGACTTGATAGAAACCATTTTCGTCCCGTGGATGACTGTCGCTTTCGACGTCATATCGAACCAGGCGGATATTGGTTTTATCCCAGAACGGCACGCGCCCGCAGGAACCTGGCTGGTTGTCCAGATTGATCAGGCTGGTGTTGGCCTCGGTGGCACCCCAGCCCTCGAGAATCTGCACCGGGCCGAAACGCTCCAGCCAGCGCTGCCAGGTCTCCGGCGTCAGGCCCGCGCCCAGCAGGCAACGCAAGCTGTGCTCACGCTCGCCATCGACCACGGGCTGATTGAGCAGGTAGCGGCAGATTTCCCCGATGTACTGAAAAATGCTGATGTGGTGGCCACGGATGTCCTTCCAGAACTCCCGGACGCTGAACCTGCGGCGGACCACGATACTGGCTCCGACACGCAGGGCCGTGGCCGTCACTGACGTCGCCGCGGCACCGTGATAGAGCGGCAGGCAACAGTAGAATACGTCCTCGGTCGTGCCGTCGAGGGTCACCTCCATCACGTCGCCGATGGACAACCAGCGCATATGGCTATAGATCGCAGCCTTGGGCAAACCGGTGGTGCCCGAGGTGAAAATCAGCATCGCCGGCGACTCGGCCGGCACCTCGGCCCGCAGCTCGCGTGCGAATGCAGTGCGTGGTGCCGCCGCCACCTGTTCGGCGAACCCTGCATCTACACGGGCGCGGGATGCTTCACTGGCGGGGTTTTCGGCGTCCGGCACGAGCAACCAGGGTACGTCCGGCAGGCCTTCGGTGGACAACAGATTGTTCAGGCACTCCTCACCCACCACCATGGCCTTGGCGGCAGTCGACACCACGGCATGCGCCAAGGCCCGACCACTGACCTGGGTATTGATAAAGGCCGCCACCACACCGAGTTTGGCCAGGCCAAACCAACTGAAAAAAAACTCCGGGCGGTTCTCCAGGGCCATGGCGCAGACGTCGCCCGGGCGCAAACCGCGGGCATGGAAAACATGTGCCATCTGGTTGGCACGTGCATCGACCTCGGCATAACTCAAGCGCTGTTCGCCGTAAATGAGGAACGGGCGCTGGGCGAAACGCGTGGCCTGCTCTTCCAGCCGATCGGCGATGGTGTAACAGTCCGCCGGTTTGATTTGCCCCGCAGCCACTGCCCGTCGATCAAGCAGACGCTGAGTGTGTTCGCGGGACACGGGGCTGTTGTCGAGCATCGTCGGTTGATGCGGTGTATTGAAACCGTTCATTCCTGACTCCGTAGAAAACCTGCCAATAAGTAAGGGCAGATAGTTCACGCTGCACGCCAGAGGGGCATCGTCCGATAAGACTAAAAAATGTCCGGGAGTGAGGTCATTTGTTTGCGCCTGAATACCTGAATCTGGCCACCTCCATTTTCGTCATGGCGATGACCCTGCTCGGCGCCGAGAAGGTGTCTTCAGGAAGAAACACAATGCAGCCCCGCCGCCTTGCAGGCGGCGACGAAGGTCGCGCCTTTTTTGTCCATGGCGTGCTTGACCAGGGCGTTGGCTTTTTGCAGGGCGGGGCTGGGCCTGGCCCATTGCTCCGGGGGTAGCGGTTGCGACCAGGCCTGGACGCTTTCAGGCAGGGTCGGACGGCCTTTGCGGTGAGCCCATTCGGCGATCAGGTAGGGCATTTTCCAGAACACGATCACGCGTCTGACGTACCACCACCGCAGAGGCCAGCGGGAGCGTTTGGAGTACCCCCAACGCTTGCGCTCTTCGGCAGTCAGATGGCCTCCTCCGTCGTCCAGTCGCCCCAACGCCCTGGCATCGAGCCGTTCGATCTCAAAGGTGTGCAACCCTTCATACGGTTTGAGCTCGTCCTCGCTCAAGGTGATGCCCAATGCGGCCAGCATGGGATTCGGCGTGTCCACCAGTTCCCCTTCCTCCATGTAGTTGCGGATCGACGTCCACATGCCCAGCGCATGTGCGTCACTGGGTTGGGCCGACAACACGAACTGCACCCTGTCGCGCTCTTCGTCCTCCAGGCCCATGCCGAACGTGTAATCGCGCATCGCGCCGTAGCTGGTCACGCCCTGGCTGCGGGCGACCCAGGCCACCACATTTTCCCAAGGCACGATCAGCACCTGGTGGGTGGTGTCGTCGATGTAGCAGACTTCGCGACGTTGGCGGTTGAAGCGGACGGGATAGCTTTTGGCCAGGGTTCGGACATTGGAGAGCATGCCGTAGATAAAGGCGCCGACGGGAAAAATGAATAGAAGCGAGCCTGTAGCGAATACCTGCACGGCCCCCCCAACAATGTCGAAGAATTTTCGGTCGATTTCAGGGGGGCTAAAAGCAACGAGCCATAGACAAATAAGCACAGGTGCAAAAAAAGCAGTACACAAAACCATCCATATCTGAAGTGCCAATCTCTTTCCCAACTCAACCATCCCGTAGTTGCTACCACCCAACTCCAGATAGGTCTCGTTCATCGCCGAAAAATTACGCCGCGACACCTGTGCCTGTCCGGTGTACACCGGCAACGGCGCCAGGAACAAAGTTTCATTCAGGCCCCTGACCCGCAGCTCCCCGGCACGGGGCCGTTGGCTTTGAATATCAATGCCCGACTCCGGGACAGTGGCTGTGCTTTTGCGTTTGAACAGTTGGCTAATCATCGATCGCCGCCATTTCCTCTCGGGTGAACGACCAGTAAGGGGCCTTGCTCAGGCCGCTGGGCCAGGTATGCAGCGGTGTGTTCAATGCAACCCCGCCGCCTTGCAGGCGTCGACGAAGGTCGCGCCTTTTTTGTCCATGGCGTGCTTGACCAGGGCGTTGGCTTTTTGCAGGGCGGGGCTGGGCCTGGCCCATTGCTCCGGGGGTAGCGGTTGCGACCAGGCCTGGACGCTTTCAGGCAGGGTCGGACGGCCTTTGCGGTGAGCCCATTCGGCGATCAGGTAGGGCATTTTCCAGAACACGATCACGCGTCTGACGTACCACCACCGCAGAGGCCAGCGGGAGCGTTTGCCATAACCGTAACGGTGTCGCTGCTCCGCGCTCAGATGCTCGGCGCCATCGTCTAGCGAGCCCATGAAGCGTGCACCTTTGCGTTCGATCTCAAAGGTGTGCAACCCTTCATACGGTTTGAGCTCGTCCTCGCTCAAGGTGATGCCCAATGCGGCCAGCATGGGGTTGGGCGTGTCCACCAGCTCCCCTTCCTCCATGTAGTTGCGGATCGACGCCCACATGCCCAGCGCATGTGCGTCACTGGGTTGGGCCGACAACACGAACTGCACCCTGTCGCGCTCTTCGTCCTCCAGGCCCATGCCGAACGTGTAATCGCGCATCGCGCCGTAGCTGGTCACGCCCTGGCTGCGGGCGACCCAGGCCACCACATTTTCCCAAGGCACGATCAGCACCTGGTGGGTGGTGTCGTCGATGTAGCAGACTTCGCGACGCTGGCGGTTGAAGCGGACGGGATAGCTTTTGGCCAGGGTTCGGACATTGGAGAGCATGCCGTAGATAAAGGCGCCGACGGGAAAAATGAATAGAAGCGAGCCTGTAGCGAATACCTGCACGGCCCCCCCAACAATGTCGAAGAATTTTCGGTCGATTTCAGGGGGGCTAAAAGCAACGAGCCATAGACAAATAAGCACAGGTGCAAAAAAAGCAGTACACAAAACCATCCATATCTGAAGTGCCAATCTCTTTCCCAACTCAACCATCCCGTAGTTGCTACCACCCAACTCCAGATAGGTCTCGTTCATCGCCGAAAAATTACGCCGCGACACCTGTGCCTGTCCGGTGTACACCGGCAACGGCGCCAGGAACAAAGTTTCATTCAGGCCCCTGACCCGCAGCTCCCCGGCACGGGGCCGTTGGCTTTGAATATCAATGCCCGACTCCGGGACAGTGGCTGTGCTTTTGCGTTTGAACAGTTGGCTAATCATCGATCGCCGCCATTTCCTCTCGGGTGAACGACCAGTAAGGGGCCTTGCTCAGGCCGCTGGGCCAGGTATGCAGCGGTGTGTTCAATGCAACCCCGCCGCCTTGCAGGCGTCGACGAAGGTCGCGCCTTTTTTGTCCATGGCGTGCTTGACCAGGGCGTTGGCTTTTTGCAGGGCGGGGCTGGGCCTGGCCCATTGCTCCGGGGGTAGCGGTTGCGACCAGGCCTGGACGCTTTCAGGCAGGGTCGGACGGCCTTTGCGGTGAGCCCATTCGGCGATCAGGTAGGGCATTTTCCAGAACACGATCACGCGTCTGACGTACCACCACCGCAGAGGCCAGCGGGAGCGTTTGCCATAACCGTAACGGTGTCGCTGCTCCGCGCTCAGATGCTCGGCGCCATCGTCTAGCGAGCCCATGAAGCGTGCACCTTTGCGTTCGATCTCAAAGGTGTGCAGGCCTTCATAAGGTTTGAGTTCATCTTCGGTGGGTGTAAGCCCCAGAACAACGAGCATGGGATTCGGTGTGTCCACCAGCTCCCCTTCCTCCATGTAGTTGCGGATCGACGCCCACATGCCCAGCGCATGTGCGTCACTGGGTTGGGCCGACAACATGAACTGCACCCTGTCGCGCTCTTCGTCCTCCAGGCCCATGCCGAACGTGTAATCGCGCATCGCGCCGTAGCTGGTCACGCCCTGGCTGCGGGCGACCCAGGCCACCACATTTTCCCAAGGCACGATCAGCACCTGGTGGGTGGTGTCGTCGATGTAGCAGACTTCGCGACGCTGGCGGTTGAAGCGGACGGGATAGCTTTTGGCCGGGGATTCGGACGTTGGAGAGCATGCCGTAGATGAAGGCGCCGATGGGAAGGATGAATAGAAGTGCGTAACTCGAAAACACCTTGATAGCATCGACGAGATCCTTGAATGGGGTCGGAAAGTTTTCAGGATAGGAAAGCACCCCATAAAGGATTATAAAACTGGGAGCCACAACTGCTGTGAATAAGGCAGTCCAAATCTGGATTGCTAGCCTCTTCCCTAGCTCAACCATCCCGTAGTTGCTACCACCCAACTCCAGATAGGTCTCGTTCATCGCCGAAAAATTACGCCGCGACACCTGTGCCTGTCCGGTGTACACCGGCAACGGCGCCAGGAACAAAGTTTCATTCAGGCCCCTGACCCGCAGCTCCCCGGCACGGGGCCGTTGGCTTTGAATATCAACGGCCGGCTCCGGGGCAGTGGCTGTGCTTTTGCGTTTGAACAGTTGGCTAATCATCGATCGCCGCCATTTCCTCTCGGGTGAACAGCCAGTAAGGGGCCTTGCTCAGGCCGCTGGGCCAGGTATGCAGCGGTGTGTTCAATGCAGCCCCGCCGCCTTGCAGGCGGCGACGAAGGTCGCGCCTTTTTTGTCCATGGCGTGCTTGACCAGGGCGTTGGCTTTTTGCAGGGCGGGGCTGGGCCTGGCCCATTGCTCCGGGGGTAGCGGTTGTGACCAGGCCTGGACGCTTTCAGGCAGGGTCGGACGGCCTTTGCGGTGAGCCCATTCGGCGATCAGGTAGGGCATTTTCCAGAACACGATCACACGTCTGACGTACCACCACCGCAGAGGCCAGCGGGAGCGTTTGCCATAACCGTAACGGTGTCGCTGCTCCGCGCTCAGATGCTCGGCGCCATCGTCTAGCGAGCCCATGAAGCGTGCACCTTTGCGTTCGATCTCAAAGGTGTGCAGGCCTTCATAAGGTTTGAGTTCATCTTCGGTGGGTGTAAGCCCCAGAACAACGAGCATGGGATTCGGCGTGTCCACCAGTTCCCCTTCCTCCATGTAGTTGCGGATCGACGTCCACACGCCCAGCGCATGTGCGTCACTGGGTTGGGCCGACAACACGAACTGCACCCTGTCGCGCTCTTCGTCCTCCAGGCCCATGCCGAACGTGTAATCGCGCATCGCGCCGTAGCTGGTCACGCCCTGGCTGCGAGCGACCCAGGCCACCACGTTTTCCCAAGGCACGATCAGCACCTGGTGGGTGGTGTCGTCGATGTAGCAGACTTCGCGACGCTGGCGGTTGAAGCGGACGGGATAGCTTTTGGCCAGGGCTCGGACGTTGGAGAGCATGCCGTAAACCATGGCTCCAATCGGGATAATGGATAAAAGTGCATAACTGGAAAATACCTTGATAGCATTGATAAGCTCGTTAATCGGCTCACGAATGTTTTCTGGATAAAAAAGAACCCAATACAAAACTGCAAAACTGGGAGCTAAAAAAGCCATAAACAAGATCATCCAAATAAATGCCGCCAGTCTCTTTCCCTGTTCAACCATCCCATAGTTGCTACCGCCCAGTTCAAGATAGGTCTCGTTCATCGCCGAAAAATTACGCCGCGACACCTGTGCCTGTCCGGTGTACACCGGCAACGGCGCCAGGAACAAAGTTTCATTCAGGCCCCTGACCCGCAGCTCCCCGGCACGGGGCCGTTGGCTTTGAATATCAACGGCCGGCTCCGGGGCAGTGGCTGTGCTTTTGCGTTTGAACAGTTGGCTAATCATCGATCGCCGCCATTTCCTCTCGGGTGAACAGCCAGTAAGGGGCCTTGCTCAGGCCGCTGGGCCAGGTATGCAGCGGTGTGTTCAATGCAGCCCCGCCGCCTTGCAGGCGGCGACGAAGGTCGCGCCTTTTTTGTCCATGGCGTGCTTGACCAGGGCGTTGGCTTTTTGCAGGGCGGGGCTGGGCCTGGCCCATTGCTCCGGGGGTAGCGGTTGTGACCAGGCCTGGACGCTTTCAGGCAGGGTCGGACGGCCTTTGCGGTGAGCCCATTCGGCGATCAGGTAGGGCATTTTCCAGAACACGATCACGCGTCTGACGTACCACCACCGCAGAGGCCAGCGGGAGCGTTTGCCATAACCGTAACGGTGTCGCTGCTCCGCGCTCAGATGCTCGGCGCCATCGTCTAGCGAGCCCATGAAGCGTGCACCTTTGCGTTCGATCTCAAAGGTGTGCAGGCCTTCATAAGGTTTGAGTTCATCTTCGGTGGGTGTAAGCCCCAGAACAACGAGCATGGGATTCGGCGTGTCCACCAGTTCCCCTTCCTCCATGTAGTTGCGGATCGACGTCCACATGCCCAGCGCATGTGCGTCACTGGGTTGGGCCGACAACACGAACTGCACCCTGTCGCGCTCTTCGTCCTCCAGCCCCATGCCGAACGTGTAATCGCGCATCGCGCCGTAGCTGGTCACGCCCTGGCTGCGGGCGACCCAGGCCACCACATTTTCCCAAGGCACGATCAGCACCTGGTGGGTGGTGTCGTCGATGTAGCAGACTTCGCGACGCTGGCGGTTGAAGCGGACGGGATAGCTTTTGGCCAGGGTTCGGACGTTGGAGAGCATGCCGTAAACAACGGCACCTAGAGGGAGAATGGATGCAATGCTGAATTTACTACCTACCTCTATAAATAGGAGTAGATCGCGCCATGGAGTCTTAAAGTTTTCTGGATAAAAAAGCATTCCATACAGGATAAATAGGCTTGGCGCTATAAGAGCTACAAACAAAGGAATCCAGATTCCAAACGCCAATCTTTTCCCTTGTTCCACCATCCCGTAATTATTTCCTCCCAACTCCAGATAGGTCTCGTTCATCGCCGAAAAATTACGCCGCGACACCTGCGCCTGTCCGGTGTACACCGGCAACGGCGCCAGGAACAAAGTTTCATTCAGGCCCCTGACCCGCAGCTCCCCGGCACGGGGCCGTTGGCTTTGAATATCAATGCCCGGCTCCGGGACAGTGGCTGTGCTTTTGCGTTTGAACAGTTGGCTAATCATCGATCGCCGCCATTTCCTCTCGGGTGAACAACCAGTAAGGGGCCTTGCTCAAGCCGCTGGGCAAGGTGTCCACGGCGTCGAGGACAAACCGGCCCTGGGCCGGCAGCCGTACGCCCCGAACGGTGGCGATGTGCAGATCGCGCAGGACAAAACAGGTGCGGTGAATCAAGTCGCGCTCGGCTTCCAGTTGGTAACCGATGTTGAGCGCCAGGGCGAAATCCGTGGTTTGCAGGGCTTCGCTGATGGGCAGGTGCAGGGTCAGCGCCTCTTCTGCCTGGCTGGCGACCACGGTGACCGCGGCCCAAGCCGCGCTGTTTTCCTGCCAGAGCAGGGGCGGCAAACGGGGATTGTAGGGACCGGGTAGATAGCGGTTGCGGGTTCGATGATAGGCCAGCAGCTGCAGTTGTCGGCTGTCCATTTCCCGGGTGCGGACACCGGGCAGGCGCAGTTGCAGGTAGGTGCGCGGGCCTTCGCGGACCAGCTCACAGGTCGGTTGTTGCACCACCCCGGCCAGGGCGCTCCAGTCTTCGGGCAGGCTGCGTTGCCGATCGGCCTTGCCCCAGGCACTGGCTTGCAGCCATTTTTGAAACGCGTCCAGGTTGAAGTAGTTGTACAAACCTTCGCCCATCAGTTGCAGGGCCGTACCGATCAGCCCCACCAGATTGGTTTTGAGGCCGATGCTCAGCAACCTTGGGCTGGCTTCGGCCCAAGCCAGGGCTCGCAATTCGGCGGGTTTATTGAGAATCTGGTTGATGATCGAGAGGGTGTGTTTGGCACCCCAGATGTTGGTGCCTACCAGGATGCCGTCGCCAGCGATTTGCAGGGTCGTGGCCGCCAACCCCTGATGATTGCCTTCGGCGAGTGCTTTGCCCCATTGCCAGGAATGCTTGCCTGAATCAATTGCGGCGGCCAGAGCACCAAATCCAAAGGCACCAACCCCTGCAACACCCGCCCAACGTCCCAAACGGCTCATGGTGGTGAGCTTTCCGGCGGCACTGTCCATCTGTTCGATGTGCGCCTGCAATATGGTTACTGACAAGCCCTGAACCGCAGCAAAACCAGCAGCTGACATTAAGGTGAATGTCTCAACGAGAGTCGCTAAGTCTGATAACGAACGATCTGTCTTTTTACCAAGCGCACTCAACACCTCAACAAACTTCTGCCCCTGATAAACAAACAGCAACAACGCAATCCCGTCCCCTCCAGACTTCAAGGCGCTACTCAGGGGCTTGCCAAACGTCCCCGTTGCACGGAAGTCGCGCACTGTTCGCTGCATTTCTTCACGCAACACCGGGGCCATGCCATCGACCACCGTGCCGATCTGCCCCGGCCCGCCGCCGCCGACGGTCAAAGCACGGCTGAGGCTGTCTTCCAACGGAACCAGCGCAGCCCTGAGCTGATTGATCCGCTGGTTATAAACCTGCTCGCTGCCCGGTGTTGTCGAGCCGAAGGTCTGCTGCGTCATCTCGCGATGGCGCAGTTTGTAGGTGTCCTTGAGCTGGCGGCGCAGATCGAGAGCGGCATCGCGGGTCTGGTTGAACGCCTGGATTTCGTAGGCCGACGCCGCCCGCAGGGTCAAGCCGCTGCGGGAGAACTCGCGCAACAGCTGCAGGCGTGCGGGCGCGCCGAGATTCCGGAGGAAGCTGTTGGGGTCGATAGGTTGTTGTCGCTTGAAATCACTGTGTGCTCGATCCAGCTGGTCTGCAGCATGGAGCTGATGCGCTGGAACATATGCCCCATCCAGCAAACTCTGCAGCCCCCTGAACCGCGTATTCATATCGGCATAGTTGGGCAGCCGCTCGCTCATCAGGCTGTTGAATTGATTGGCCAGCACATTGACGCTGGCCAGGCTGTCCTGGGCCGTGGCGACATTGATCGAGAAGTTGCTCAGGTCCAGGAGCTTCTTGCGCACATCCAGCTGTTCGGCGAGGGTCAGGGTTTCCAGCCCCGGTACCACGGTGAGCGGGTTTTGCTCGAGAAAGGTGGCGAGCTTTTCAGTCGGGTCACGCTGGCCGCACAGGGCCGCCACGCAGACGAATTCGGTTTCCAGGCGATGCTGGATGAGCGCGCTTTGTTCGAAATCGTAGTACCAGGCAGCACGGTGGAAATGGCCGCCGACAATCATGTTCAAGCGGTCTTCGCGAATGGCCTGAAGACGCTTTTGCCAATGGCTGAGCAACGCTTGCTGCTGGCGGACGAACGCTTGCATGTCCGCCCGATTGACCAGGTGATCAATGCCACGCTGGCCGATGGCCTCGCCGTGCAACGCCTCCCAGGTTCGCACGTGGAGGCCGGCGATGGTGCTTTGATGTTTTTGCCAAAGCACTTCGCCCAGGCAATCGTGCAGGCTGACGAAGGCGCGCGCATAAGGATCGCGTGTCGCCGCCCTTCGCCAGTACTGCTCGTCGCCATAGATCGCCCCCCCGGCATGCTCGCGTCGGACTCGTAAGTAATCAAGCACAGCTGCCCGCTGTTGCGGGTCAAGCTCCTCGTTCAAGGCTTTGACATCGGGATCTGTGGTGGCCAGGTCATCCAGGCGCGCCGCACTCATCTCGTACAAGGACTGGATGAAGGCGCCGGTGAGGTATTTGCGCTGGGCGTCATCGTCGGCGCTCCAGTGCTCGATCCAGTCGGCCACCTGCAGTTGGGCGCTGGCCAGGTCGCGCATCACGCCAAAATCGTCGCGCAAGACCAGAAACAGATAATCGTTCTGGTAGAGGCCCAACACCTGACTGGTCAGCGCTTCAATCGCCGTGGCCTTGAACACCGGCGTGGCTTCCCAGCTATAGGGTTGGCGTTCTTGCGGATGGGCGCCCTCGGGCAATGACTCGAGCCCACGGACGCCGGATGCCAGGTTGTTCTGCGCGACCTCCGCCAGCCAGCGTTCGGCCTGCGGCGTGCTCAACAAGTGAGTCCCCCCGGCGGCCGGGCAAGCACTCGCCAGATCGATGCGTTGCATCAGACGTTCGCGCTCGGCCTTGACCTTGAGCACTTGTGCGCACTTGTACGCCGTCCACTGGATTTCCGAGTAGCTGGCATACAAGGTGTGCTGCCGGTTAAAGATCAAATGAGGTTCGCCCACCGCCGCGGTGCGTTTGTCGGCCGATACCTCCTGACTGTTCCAGAGCAGCTTGCTGATTTGCCCTTGTTCAATACTGTATTCGTGCAGATGCCCGGTCGTGTCGTCGATGATGTACAGGTAGCCATCGCGCAATAGTCGAATGCCCAGCGGCTGGCTGTTCAACGTCAGCGGCATGGGCAGTTCCGACGAGGGATCGAGGTGCTCGACCAGGCCGTAGCGCAGCGGCAACAGCTGCACTTGCCGGCCCATCAAGGGGCAGAGCCCTATCGGTGAACGGGCATCCTTGGCGCTCTTGGCCAGGGCGGCGATATTGGCGCTTGTTTTGGGTGCTGATTGTGTCGTCACAGCAGGCCTCCTTGGCGATGTGCAGCACGGTTTGCCGCCAGATCGGCAGCACGTTCCAAGCGCGCCAATGGGGCGCCCGCTGTCGCCTGCGCCAGCAGTTGAGCAATGTCAGGATGTTCAGTCACAGGCTGGCCGGCCAGATAAGCAAAAACGTTCGCGTAAAGGGTCAGTTCCTGCTCTGAGGAAAAGCCTTGCCGGTAGGCTTCGCTGGCCAGTTTTTGTGCGTATGGCCGACGCTCAGGCAGCGTAAATCTCGCCATGAAGGCAGGAAAATATGTTTGCAGGTGCTCACTCAAACTGCAGACGATGTTGCGAAACTCAACCTCTCCCAGCGCCGCAAGCTCCCGGTCGGTCAATCGATAAGTCTGCGGTTCAGCGCAGGGCTGTTCGGGGCGAATGTGCTGGCGCCAGACCCCTTCGACCCCATCAGGCAGACAGAAGTGTGCGACAAGCCCGAACCAGCGTGCGCTGCCGTCTTGCTCTGCCAGACGCAACAGCTGATGCATGACGGCAGGATCAGCAATACGTGGCATAACCTCCACGCCATCCGCCTGTTCGACACTGAGCAGGTGGCGCCAATGCTCGAGCTGCGACTGCACATCAGCCTCACTGAACAGCAGGTAGCCCCATTCGAGGGCGGCGTGCTCGCAAAAATAAGTCAGAAGCGGATCAGCACTGCCTTCGAGCGCGATCAAGCAAGGCGAAATGTCTGCCAGCTCATGCCAGCGTGTATCCCGATACAAACAGTAGAGGGGTCTATTCCAGCGAGACAGGCGTTGCATCAGATCCGCTACGCTGACACCGTCCAATAGCAGGTAGGCGGGAGCCGCCCAGGGCAAATCATCCGGCAATGGCGGTAACTCAAGCATGGGATTGCCCCTCCTGTTGTGCAGCGGCTTCGCAGATGGCACAGATCGGTTTTCTGGCCAGCAAGGCGCTGCGCTGCGTCTGTGGTATCAAGGGCGCATGCAGAGCCGTCGGTTCAACAGGCCGAGCTTGCAAGGCGTTGACGCCGACTAAAGGCGCACCGCCGACTTGAATCTCTGTGCTGCTGAAAATGCCACCCGGCCCGATCACGATGTGCTGGCCGCCGGCTTTCAAGGTGATGCTGACCCCGGCATCGAGGATAAGATTCGCCCCGGCCTTGAGGTGCACCTGCTGGCCGGCTTCGACCACCAGCGTCTGGCCGACACGGGTGTGGCTGCTGTGGGCCACCTGCAAATAATCGTTGGCCTTGAGCTCGACCTTGCGGTCGGCAGTCACGGTGCGCCGGTCTTCTGCTTCCAGCACCGTGATGCTGTCGCCCTTGATGATTTCATGCCGCTGGTTACCCACCTCCAGCCGGCTGTCGTTGAGGACTTGCTGTTGTAGGTCACGCTGGGCGCGCAGGTAGATCAGCTCCTGGCCGGCGCGGTCTTCGATCGACAGCTCGTTGAAGCCGCCATTGGCCGGTGAGCTGTGGCTGCGCAGCACGGTTCGGGTCTTGTGTTCCGGCAAGGGATACGGCACGGCGGTAACCGTGTTCGGCACGCAGCCGGTGATCAAAGGCTGGTCGGGGTTGCCCTCCAGAAAGGTCACCAGCACTTCCATGCCGATGCGCGGGATAGTCACCGCGCCAAATTGTTCACCCGCCCACGCGGATGACACCCGCAGCCAGCAGCTGCTCTTGTCACTGTTGCGTTCGGCGCGGTCCCAATGAAACTCGACCTTGACCCGCCCATGTTCATCGCAAAAGATCTCCTCCCCCGCAGGACCGGTGACACGGGCGGTCTGGCTGACCAGCACCGATTGTCGCGTGACCAGCGGCGGACGATAAAACACGTCCCAGGGAATTGCGCCAAAGCTGTTGCGATAGCCCTGGGTAAAGCCGTCTTCAGGCTGGACGTCGCTGCTGACCGACTCTTCAAGCACCTGGGGTTGTTTGCCCCGGTGATGGACACTGAGCAGCAACCACAAGTCGTTGTAGGCTTGCCGCGGGTGCTCGCTCAGGCCAAAGAAATGACCGCTGCGCAGGCTCGGCTGGTCGCTTTGGCCTTCGGCCAGTTGGTAGTCGACACGGTGCCGCTCCAGCGCCTGACGGGCCAGTTGTCGGCCGAGTTTTTCATTCTCGATCAGCGCCGGGTAACGGTAGTCTTCGAGTGCTGGGGTAAACCCGGCGGTGAACTGGCTTTCCAGCAAGCGGCTGGGGCGTTTCAAGTCATAGCCGCGGCGCGTGGCCGTGCTGGTTCGGGTGCTCAAGCGCAGGGAGAACTGGCTGACCACCGGATGCTCGGCGACCAGGCCAGAACCTGGCTGACAAGGCGTTTCGCCGAGTTTGGGGAACCAGGTCTGATCGTCGCTGAAGACCAGGTGATGCCCTTCCGGGCTGTGTTGATGGTGCCAGGCAATCCCGTCTTCGCTGCACAGCCGCTGGATGAAGTCGAAGTCGCTTTCCCTATTGCGTGCAGTATTCACGCACGGGACTGGTGCTGACGTTGAAGGTCACGGCATCGCCGAGAATACCGTGCCCCTTGAGGACCTCGGCAATGATCTGCGGCACGCTCTGGTGCTGGAAAATCCGCTGGTTGTGGCTGAACTGCAAGTAGTGCAGCGCCGGCACCAGGGTCAAATGGTAGCGCGTCAGGCGCTTGCCGGACGCACCGACCGACACCTCTTCGATACGCCCATGAAGGCCTTCGCCGTTGTGACCGAACCGCAGAAAGGCCGGCTGGCTGAGCAGGCTCTCCAGGTCCAGATCCGGGTACTCGCTGACCAACTCCACCCGGATCGCATACAAGGTGCTGATGCTTTCGACACCGTCAAACGCCAGGACCTTGAAATCGTTGCGTACGGTGGGAATTTTCAGTTCGAAATGCGCGGTATGGGCCGATGCGAACATAAGCTGATCCTTGAGCTGAGAACGACAACCGCGCGAACCCCAAACCAGGACGGCATGGACAAGCGGTTACGGCCGGGCAAGCTAACAAGAAGGCACAAGGGTGAATGCCGGAAAAATCCACTGATCACGTCGGAAATTTCCGTATTTTCAGAATGTTGTTGTTTGAACCAAAAAAAACCCCATCGAAATTCGACGGGGCTTTTGTCATTGCAGTGTCTCGATCGGTAAAGGCTTACCGCCCGATCGCCCGCGCCGCATCCGCGGTGTATTGGTCCGGGGTGAATTTACCTTCGTTGAGGATCGGCCCCTTTTTCGCTTCGTTGGTCATGCCGTAACCGGTGTACTGGCCAGAGTTCAAGTCCATGAAGAACTGTGAACCGGCCTGCCAGCCGCTCATGTCAGGGTGGTAGTAGTAGTTGATCATGGCGTGTTTCCACAGTTGCCCACGGGCGTCGTAGTTGTCGGCCATGACCGCGTTCCAGGTGTCTTCGTCGATGAACAGCACACGCTTGCCATAGACATGGCGAAAGCCTTCCTTCAAGTCGGCTTCCAGCACCCACACGCGACGCAACTCATAACGCATGAGATCGGGGTTGGGGTGGTTGGGGGTCAACATCTCGGAGAGCTTGACGGTCCCGGCGTTGGGTTTGTAGGCGTTGGCCGGGCTGTAGATCTCTCGCTTGCCAACCAGCTTCCAGTTGAAACGCTCCGGTGAGCCGTTGAACAAGCGGTCCTCATCGACGGTCATGGTGCCGTTGGTGCCGATCATCGGCTGATCGTAACCGTAGCCCGGCAGTTGCCGCACACGCCGGGTGGACGGGCTGTAAGACCAGGCCTGACGCGACTCGACGGCGAAGTTGTAGGGTTCGTGGGAAATGCTCAGGGTGCCGTTGTCGCGGGCCGGTTTGAGGGTCATGTTGTTGCTCATGGCCTGGATCTTGCCATCCGTGGTGGGCTCGACGGTTGGCGAGTTGGCCTGCGACAGGTTGCGTGCATAGGCACGGCCCCAGCCGATGCTGCCATTGGGCAGGACCGAGGCCAGGTCAGAGGTCTTTTCCTCAGTGTAGGCACGCGCCGGCAACTGGTGGTTCCACAGCAGTTCCATGCCGTTCTTGGGTATCGGAAACGGCACCTGGCCCAGCCCTTCAAAACCTGCCCCGTCATTGACCAGCTTGGCATTCAGGGCATTGCTCATGGCCCGCTTGCACACGTAATCGGGGTAGCGGAAATCCCGATGGCCGGGGTAAATGTTCATCTTGTAGGTAGTCGGATACTTCTTCAGCAGCGCCTTCTGCCCTTCGGTCAAGTGTGCCTCGTACTGGCTCATGTTCTGCGCAGTGATCACCAGGACCGGCTTCTCCGCCGCGTAGGGATCCACCGGCTGGTCGCCGGAGAATTTCACATGATTCCAGCCTGGGACTTCACCCAGGTATTTGCCGGTGTACGGCGGAATGGTGCCCTCGGCGTTGCCGGCTTGCTCGGCGCCGACACAGGTCAGCTCCTTGCCCAGCCTGGCTGCTTCCTGGGGTGTTACCGCGGCGTGCGCATAACCCATCAGCCCGCTATTGGCTGTGACTGCGACCGCGAGCATGAGACCTGTTCTTGTTATTTTCATGTGATGCCTCCTTCGCTGATAAGGCTTTGTGGAATGGACCCATTGTTCGTGTTCTGCCGGCCCCGACATCGTCCGGAAAGACTAAGGCGGCGTCAGGCGTCCAACTTTTCTTGCAGTTGTGCCTTGAGCACCTTGCCGGTGGCGTTGCGTGGCAAGGGTTCGAGTACCCGATAGACCTGCGTCGGCACTTTGTAGGCGGCCAGGCGCTCGGCGATGAAGGCGCAGATCTGTGCCTCCTGGGGCAGCGTCGAAGCCTGGCCATGCACGGCCAGCCCCACGACTTCACCCAGCAGCGGGTCGGCGATGGCGAATGCGGCCGCTTCCAACACGCCCGGCATATCGAGGATGCAGGTTTCGATTTCAGCGGCAGAAATTTTCTCACCACCCCGGTTGATCAATTCCTTGACCCGACCGGTGATACTGAGGAACCCCTCATCGTCGAGACAGCCGATATCGCCGGTGTCGAGCCACCCGTCGCGCAGGCTTTGCGCAGTGGCTTGCGGCAGGTTCCAGTAGGCGCTCATCAGGGTCGGCGAACGCAGCCAGATCACCCCGCTTGTGCCGGCCGGCTGTGGCTGGTGCGGATCGTCGCCAATGCGGATGTCGACTATCGGCAAGGCCCAACCGGCGACCGCAGGCTTGTAGACGAAGGGATCGCCACCGATGGCCGCACCGATGCCGTTGCTTTCGGTCAGGCCGTACCCGGCACCGCCGATGATGTCGGGCTTGAGCTTGAGCATGTTGTCCAGCACGCCGGCGGACGAAGCTGCACCGCCCAGTCCGAGACCGAACAGGCTGACGGTGTGCTCGCCGCCGAAACGTGGTGAAGCAAGCAGTTGCTGCATCATCACCGGTGCCCCGTTGAACTGGGTGCAGCGCTCATCGCGAATGAGGTCGATGGCACGTTCGACATCCCACTTGTACATCAGCATCAAACGCCGACCGCCGCGTATTGCCGACAGGAACTGCGCATGCAAGCCGCTGACATGGAACAGCGGCACTGCCGCCAGAGTGGTGGGTGGATAGCCGCTGTTGATCACCACGCCGATACGCTCGGGCGAGCTCATGGCGCAAAACGCACCCTGGAAATCCAGGGCGAAAATCGCCTGACAGATGGCCCGGTGACTCGACACCGCGCCCTTGGCACGACTGGTGGTGCCCGAGGTGTAGAGGATCAGTGCCGGCGTCTCGGGGTCGATGTTCAGCACCGGCAACGGCAATGCCGGGGCGCTGATCAGGTCTTCAAAATGCAGGCAGTGGTCGGGCAACGTTCCTTCGTGAACACCGACGACAATCGTGCCTCGCTGCTCACGGGCCAGATCTTCATACAGCGTATCGAGGCGTGCCTCATCACACAGCAGCAGGCGCGAACCACTGTCCTGCAGCGCGTACTGCAGCTCGTCGCGCAGCCCCCAGCTGTTGAGCGGCACACACACCGCACCACAGCGCACGATCGCGGCGAAGGCCACCAGCCACGCCGGTTGGTTGCGCATGGCAATCGCCACCCGCTCGCCCGGCTGCAAGTCGAAGCGGGCAACCATCTGCCCGGCCAGGCGGTCGACCTGATCGTAGAACTGATTGAAGGTCAGGCGTTGCGTCTGCCAGACCAGGAATTCACGGTCACCGTGAACCCGACCCGCGTCGATCACCTGCAGCAGGTCGTGTGCAGCGTGACGGAAGTAGCGTGGCGCGCCGTCATCAGGCGTCACCACTTCAAACGGCGCACCGGGGGCGATCAGTTGCCGCCACGCGGTTTGCCAGCGTTCAATGCTCATTTGTGTTTTCTCCAGGACAGCCGTGGTTGCACATCCGCAGGTGTGCAATTGAGCCAATGTCAGTCGGTCAAGCGACATCCCTGTGGGAGCGAGCCTGCTCGCGATGAGGGCGTGTCAGTCGACATCAATGCCGACAGTTACACCGCTATCGCGAGCAGGCTCGCTCCCACAGGCGTTGACTGCCTACAGGTACTACGCGTGGGTCGAATAACGTTCGCAATGGAAATCCCGGTCACCCAGGCAGCTCTGGGCAACCCGGACTCGCTTGAGGTACAGGCCGACGTCCAGCTCGTCAGTGACGCCGATACCGCCGTGCATCTGCACGGCTTCGTTGGCCACCTTGATCGCCGTGTCGCCGGCCTTCCATTTCGCCAGGCTGACCAGCCGCGCCCGTGCCCCGGGGTCGAGGCCGGTGTCATCGAGGGTCGCCAGCGCGGCCATCAGGGCGCTGCGGCTCAGCGCCAGGTCGATGTACATCTGCGCGGCGCGATGTTGCAGAACCTGGAAGGTGCCAATGGCGGTGTCGAACTGCACGCGGGTCTTGAGGTATTCCAGGGTGGTTTCGAACAGCTGCTCGGCCATCCCCAGCAGCTCCGCCGCGAGACAGGTGCGGCCACGGTCCAGCGCGGTTTCCAGCGCAGTCCAGCCCTCGCCCAAGGTGCCCAGCAACGCATCGCTACTCAAATGCACCTGATCCAGTTGCAGGCGTGCGCTGTTGCGCGAATCGATCAGCGACAAGGCGCTGACGGTCAATCCCGGTGTATCGGCCGGCACCAGGAACAGGCTGATGCCTTGCGTCTCGCCAGGCTGGCCGGACGTGCGCGCCGCGACCACGTAGGCATCGGCACCCAAGCCGTCGACCACCCAGAACTTGTCGCCGTGCAAGCGATAGCCCTGCCCCTCGGCCTTGGCCTCAAGGGCGATGCGGCTAGGGTCGTGACGCGAGTGTTCGTCCATCGCCAGGGCCAGGCGCTGTTCGCCGCCGATCAGTGCTTGCAACCAGTGCGCCTTCTGCGCCGGACTGCCCGCCAGCAGCACCAGTGAACCGCCAAGCACCACGCTGGACAACAGCGGCATGGCGGACAGGTTGCGACCCATGGATTCGAAGATCGGCCCAAGGCCCTTGCAACCGAAATCCAGGCCGCCAAAGGCTTCCGGAAACGCAATCGCACTCCATCCCAGGTCGACGGCGTCCCGCCACAGTTGCGCATCGAAACCCGACCGCACTGCGTCATCGCGCAGTCGACGCTGGGCACTGACCGGGCTGCGGGCGGCGAGAAAGTCCCGGGCGCTGTCGGCCAGCAAACGCTGTTCATCGCTATAACGCAGGCTCATGGGGTGACTCCTTTTTTGGCGTCGGGCAAGCCCAGCACGCGCTTGGCGATGACGTTCAACTGGACCTCCGAAGATCCGCCGGAAATGGTCAGCGCATAGCTGTTCAACCAGGAGCGGGTCACCGCCAGTTGCTGCTCGCTGAATGCCGCGCTCTCCCAGCCGAAGGCATGCCCGGCCATGGCATCGAGCAGCACTTCGAACTTGTCGCGTTCCTGTTCGGTGTGCACCAGTTTCATGATCGACATCAGGCCACCGATGTCGTCGCCGGCCCGCGCCTCTTCGCCCATGCGCTGCACGGTGAGGTTGTAGGCCTGCTCGTTCATCGCACAAGCGGTGGCGCGAGCGTGCAATGCGTGTTCACTCTGACTCTGTGGCGCCGGTACGTATTCGCGCATCAGGGCCAGCAGATCGACGTGCGACGGCAGACTGAACTCGCCGAATTTCGACATCGCCTTGCGTTCGTGCTGCAGCAGATACTTGGCCAGGTTCCAGCCGCCGTTCAACGGCCCGATCAACTGGCTCTTGGGCACTTTCACGCTGTCGAAGAACACCTGGCAGAACGCCGACTTTCCGCTGATCAAATCGATCGGCTGCGGCTTCACGCCGGGACTGCGCATGTCCAGCACGATCAAGCTGATGCCTTCGTGTTTCGGCGCGCTGAAGTCGGTGCGCACCAGGGCATACATCCAGTCGGATTTGTCGCCGTAGGACGTCCAGATCTTGCTGCCGTCCACCACGAAGTGATCACCAGCATCGCGAGCGGCCATTTTCAGGCTGGCCAGGTCGGAACCGGCGTTCGGCTCGGAGAAGCCCTGGCACCAGCGCACTTCACCGCGGGCAATCGGCGGCAGCAGATCACGTTTCTGTTGCTCGCTGCCGTAAGCCAGCAACACCGGCCCGAGCATCCAGATGCCGAGGTTGATCTGCGGCGGCCGGCATTTGATGCGACGCATCTCGCTTTCCAGCACCGCCAGTTGTTCGTCACTCAGGCCCGCACCGCCATATTCCTCAGGCCACTCGGGACAGAACCAGCGCTTGTCGCGCATGCGTTCGAACCACAGGCGCGCGTCTTCACAGGGAAACTGCGGGTTCTGGCTGCCCCACACCACATCGCCTTCAGCCATGCCCGTGCGCATCGACAGCGGGCAATTGGCCTCCAGCCAGGCACGGGTGTCGTGCCGAAATTGCTCGATAGTGCTCATGAAAGTCCCCTTCGACCCGCCCCGGATCCGGAGCGAGTACGCTTTTTGTTTTTGATGGACCGGTGTCAGCGTTGGGTGCGCGGCATGCCGAGGCCAAACTGGGCGATCAGCTCGCGCTGGATTTCATTGGTGCCACCGCCAAAGGTCAGGGTCGTGGCAGAGCGCAATTCATACTCCAGAGCCCCCTCCAACAACGTCGCCGCCGAACCGCTGCGCATCGAACCATTGGCACCGACGATTGCGGCCAGCCGGCGCAGAATTTCGATAGCCGACTCGGAGCCGTAAACCTTGGTGGTCGAACTCAGCGCAACGCTCATACGGTCGAGCTCGAGGTCGGCGGCAATGCGCATGTTGATCAGGCGCATGGCCTCAAGACGCGCATAGCACTCGGCCAGCGAGCTGCGCACCCAGGCCTTGTCCATCGCCCGACGGCCCTGTTCATCGCGGGCCCGCGCCCACAGGTAAACCCGGCGAAACAGCGCGACGACCTTGTCCGACCAGGTGCCCAGGCCGAGACGTTCGTGATTCAGCTGCGAGGTGATCAGCTTCCAGCCTCCGTGCAACTCACCCACCAGCATCTCGTTGGGCACCCGCACGTTGTCGTAGTAGGTGGCTGCCGTCGGATTGCCGACGGTGCGAATCAGGGTGTGAGAGAAGCCCGGGGTCGTGGTGTCGACGATCAGCAGCGAAATGCCTTTGTGCCGCGCCTGGGTCGGATCGGTACGAGCCGCCAGCCAGACGAAGTCGGCCGATTCGGCACCCGAGGTCCACAGTTTGTTGCCATTGACCACGAAGCCTTCATCGTCCTGGCGAGCGCTGGTTTTGAGCACGGCCAGGTCACTGCCGGCATCCGGCTCCGAGTAGCCGATGGCAAACATGATCTCGCCGGCGGCGATGCCGGGCAGGAAGCGTTCTTTCTGCAGCTCGCTGCCGTGTGCCATCAACGCCGGACCTACGGTACTGATGGTCACGAACGGTAGTGGCGCCCCGGCGATGTTGGCTTCTTCGAAGAAGATCAACTGTTCGGTGGCGGCGTAACCCTGGCCGCCATGGGCCTTGGGCCAGCCAACCGCGAGCCAGCCGTCGCGCCCCATCTGGCGGATGGTCTGGCGATACAGCTCGCCGCCTTCCTTGCCGCGCAATTGCTCGCGCATGTGCGGGGTCATCAGGGCCTGGAAATAGTCCCGCACCTTGAGGCGCAGGGCATGTTGTTCGGGGGTGAGGTCGACGAACATCTGCTGCTCCTTACACTGCGCCGAGAATCAGGCCGCTGGTGGGTACGCCGGTACCGGCGGTGACCAGCACGTTCTGTACATCCGCCACCTGGTTGACTGCCGTACCGCGCACCTGACGCACCGCTTCTGCGATGCCGTTCATGCCGTGGATATAGGCTTCGCCCAGTTGCCCGCCATGGGTGTTGATCGGCAGTTTGCCGCCACGGGCGTGGTGCCCGGCGCGGATGAATTCCTTGGCTTCGCCGCGTTTGACGAAACCGAACTCTTCCAATTGCGGCAACACGAACGGGGTGAAGTGGTCATAGATAATCGCGGTCTGGAACGCATCAGGCCCCAGGCCCGACTGGCGATACAGCTCGCGGGCAACCACGCCCATTTCCGGCAGGCCGGTGATGTCTTCGCGGTAGAACGAGGTCATGCTCTGCTGACCGTGGCTGATGCCTTGGGAACCGGCCTTGATGGTCACCGGTTTCTGCCGCAGGTCACGGGCGCGTTCGGCCGAAGTGATGACCATCGCCACAGCGCCATCGGACTCCTGGCAGCAATCGAGCAGGTGCAGCGGTTCGCAGATCCAGCGCGAAGCCTGGTGTTCTTCCAGGGTGATCGGCTTGCCGTGGAAAAACGCCTGCGGGTTGGTCGCGGCGAAATCCCGTGCGGCCACCGCCACCCGACCGAAGTCTTCGCTGGTGGCACCATAGGTGTGCATGTAGCGCTGGGCGAACATCCCGACCCAGGCGGCCGGTGTATGGAAGCCGTGGGGCATGTACCAGCCGTAGTTGACGTTGTCGAAGGTCGGTGTGTTGGCAAAACCGTAGGCACCGGTGCCGAAGCGATACCACGAACGTTCATTCATGGCGCGATAGACCACCACCACTTTCGCCATCCCGGTGGCCACCGCCATCGCTGCGTGCATCACCGGCCCGCAGGCTGCGCCGCCGCCATGGGGCACTTGGGAGAAGAACTTCACATCCTTGCAGCCCAGCAACCGGGCAATTTCGTACTCCGGGACCTTGTCCACCGAGTAAGAGCTGAAGCCCTCGACCTCGGACGGATCGATACCGGCATCCTTGAGCGCACTCAAGGTGGCCTCCAGGGCCAGGCGCAATTCGGTGCGTCCGGAGTTCTTGGAAAATTCGGTCGCGCCCAGGCCAACGATCGCGGCGCGCCCGGAAATCGATGAATCAGTCATCTGTGTCTCTCCGGCTGTCAGGGCAGGACCAGCGCGACCGTGCCGGTCACGTGGTTGCCCATGGAATTTTTGCCGCTCAAAGTGATTTCCACCGAACGAGTGTGCGCATCAACACCGGTGACGCTGCCATTGAAGGTCATGCAGTCGCCGGGATAGTTCGGCACGCCGAGCTTGATTTTCAGTGCGGTGAATTGCGCCAATGGCCCGGCCCACTGCTCGATGAACCGCTGCACCAGCCCGTTGGTGGTGAGGATGTTCATGAACACATGGGGTGAACCCAGGGCACGGGCCGCCTCCGCATCGTGGTGACCGGGGAAGTAGTCACGGGTGGCAATCGCGCCGCCGTTGATCAGCGTCACCGTGATCGGCACGGCAAGCTCCGGCAGTGCTTCGCCGGGGCGCACGTCTTCAAAGCGCTTGGTGTTCTTCGAGGTCATATTTCCATCCCAGCTTGTCGTTATCGTTGAGCCAGTCGCCCAGGCGTTCCAGGCTTGCTGCCGAGCCACCGAGGGCAAGGCACAGACCGCGGCTCCAGTAGAGAAAACGGTGGATCGGGTACGTCAGGTCGACGCCGATGCCGCCATGCACATGCTGTGCGACATGCCCGATGCGATGTCCGGCTTCACAGGCCATCCACGCGGTAGCCAGGGCTTCGGAGGGTGCCTGCAGATCCGCATCGATGCGGTAGGCCAGTTGCCACAGCACCGTGCGCAAGGCTTCAACGGCAATGTGGTTGTCGGCCATGCTCATCTGCACCGCCTGGAAGCTGCCGATGCTGCGCTCGAACTGTCGGCGCTCGCTGACGTACTCCACGGTGCGACGGATCTGCTCTTCGCTGACCCCCAATTGCAGGGCCGCCAATGCCGCCACACTGCGCAGTTCCAGCCAGGCGACAGCCTCGGTCGGCAACAGCGCCGAGGCGTCCACGGTCAAGCCTTCGATGTGCAGGTCGGCCACCGCTTCGCCGTGGGTCAGCACCGCCGACACCCGTTGAATTTCAGGCGCCGCCAGGTCGAGCAGCAGCAAGCGCGGCTGGCCCTCGGCCTGCACCAGCACCAGTGCGGCGCGGGCCTGGTCACCCAGTGACAAGGCTGCGACCCGACCATTGATCGACCAGCCCCCGACATTCGCCTGTGCCTGCAACTCAATGCCCCGCGCACTGCTCAAGCCGTCGATTGACAGGCTCAGCAACACCTCGCCGGATGCCGCCTTGGCCACCCACTCCGCGCTGTCGTCAGCGCCGAAACGCGCCAGGGTCGCGGCCGCCAATTGATGACGCCACAACGGCACCTGGGCCAGGGCCTTGCCCTGGGCTTGCAGCACCAGCATCAGTTCGGTCATGCCCAGGCCGCTGCCGCCGTGTTCTTCGGGAATCGCCAGGGCATGCAGGCCGGTCTCGATGCACAGCGCCCAGAGCGGCGCCATCATCGGCTCGCCACTGGTATCCCACTGGCGCATGTAGTCGTCATGGCAATGGTCGACAAACAAGCCGTCAGCCATTTGCGCAATGGCGCGCTGGTCTTCGCTCAATTCGAAATCCATGGTGGCTCCTATGCCTCTACCGGCCGGAACAACGGCAGGGTCAGCTGGTCATCGAAGGTCTGGAACTCGACCTGCAAACGCTGGCCGATCTGCAATTGCTCACGCTCGATACCGACCAGGCCTGCGATCAGGCGCACGCCCTCTTCCAGTTCGATCAGGCCGATCGGGTTGGGGTAATCGAACGGTGGTACTTCGGGGTAGTGCATCACCACAAACGAATACAAGGTGGCGCGGCCGCTGGCTTGCAGGGTGTCCCAGTCGAAGCTGTGGCATTCAATGCACACCGGTGCCGGTGGATGACGCAGGGTCTGGCAGGCGCTGCAACGCTGGATCAACAACTGGCCCTTGTCGCAGCCTTCCCAGAAGAACCGCGTGTCGTCGCTGATGCCCGGCAAAGGGCGCTTGGCCTTGACCGGTGCCGCCTCAACCTTGGCCGGCGCCTGGGCATTGGCCGCGCGGAACTTGAAGACGCGAAACAGCAGCTGGCCCACCGGCTCGTCGCCGCCAGCTTTTTCGACGAAGTGGCTCATCACCAGGGTGACGAAAAAACCCGTGCCCAGGGCGGTGGTTTTCTCATCGCCCACCGAATCCAGGCGCGTGGTGTAGTAGAGCTTTTCGCCCAGGCGCACCGGGCGGGTGAAGCTCAGCTCGGAGTTCACTGCTACGGTGGAGGCATAGCCGTAGGCTTCCATTTCCTTGAGCACCTCGTACGGGTTCTCGTCGGTGGAGCCAGGCGGATAGTTATTGGCGTGCAGGCCTTCCATGGTCCACACCTGCAACATTGCCGGCGGCGCGATCAGGCCCTCATGTAGCGTGCCCAGGGCAAAATCAGCGTCGGTGTACAGCGGGTTGTCCACGCCCATGACTTCGCACCATTGGCGAATCATCGGTGCGTTGACTTCGTCCCAGGCATACACGCGGCCGTACTGGCGCCCCACCAGGGCGCGCACATTGGATAGCAATTGTGGATCAGCCAAAGTCGTCTCCTTCAGATTGAAGGCGGCCACCGAACCCGGTCGCCGCAATAGGTCGATCAGGTGGGCAGAACCTGCGCGGCACCGAGAAATGCCGGGCGTTCACCACCGCCATGGAGCAACAGGTTGCAACCGCTGGCGTAACTGGCCAGTGGTGATGCGATGTAGAGGCAGGCATTGGCGATGTCTTCGGCCACCGCCATGCGCGCGGCCGGAATACCCGCAGCGACGGCCGCGATACCGGCCTCGGAGCCATAGTGCAGATGCGCCTGTTCGGTCAGCACCAACCCTGGGCTGACCGTGACCACCCGTACCTTCGGCCCCCACTCCACCGCCAGCGATTGCACCAGCGCCAGCACCCCAGCCTTGGCCGCGCCGTAGGCTGCGGTACCTGGCGAGGAGCGCAACGCACTGATGCTGCCGATAAAGACGATGCAACCGCCCTGGGCCTGCGCCTGCATCAGCCGGTTGGCGTGCTGGGCGACGTTGAGCGGTGCGATCAGATTCAGCCCGATGATGCTTTCGTGAAACCTCGGCGAAGCCGTAGCCGCGTCGGCAGACGGGCTGCCGCCGGCGTTGTTGATCACCACGTCGAGACGCCCGAAGTCGCGCTCGATGCTGGTGAACAGGCGTTGCAGGGAATCGTGGTCACGCACATCGGCGGCAATGAAACTTGCGCTCTTGCCACCCAGTGTCGGCACCTGCTCAGGTTCGCGCCGGGCACAGACGATCACCCGTGCGTTGGCAGCGAGGAACCCCCGTGCGATACCGGCGCCGATGCCCTTGGTGCCACCGGTGACCAGCACCACTTTGCCGCTGTAATCAAGACCCGAATGCAGCTCCATCATGTGCTCCTTTCTCTACTGACAAGGGTCACTCTAGGGACGAACTGCGGGGCAAACTACGTCTGAACGGACGATGAAAATTCAACCTCGCGAACAGGACACTGGCGGCCATTCACACCTTGACTGCTCTTTGAGGCTGCCCATGTCCGACTCATTCGCTGCACCGGTTCTGCTCGAACGTCCACTGCCCGGTGTGGCCCTGCTGCGCCTCAATCGCCCGCAGGCGACCAATGCCCTGAGCCTGGAGCTGCAGGCGCTGCTGTCGCGTTTCTTCAGTGAGCTGGCGATCGATCCCGAGGTGCGCTGCATCGTGCTGACGGGCGGTGACAAGGTGTTCGCGGCCGGTGGCGACATCAACAGCATGGCCGGGGTCGGCGCCATCGATATCTACAAGCGCCACACCGAGCGGGTCTGGGGGCCGATCCAGCATTGCCCGAAGCCGGTGATCGCGGCGGTTTGCGGTTACGCCTATGGCGGTGGTTGCGAGCTGGCGATGCACGCCGACCTGATCGTCGCCGGGCGCAGTGCGCGCTTCTGCCAACCGGAAATTCGCATCGGCATCATGCCCGGTATCGGCGGTACCCAACGGTTGGTGCGCGCGGTGGGCAAGGTCAAGGCGATGCGCATGGCACTCACCGGGCAACCGATCAGCGCCGAAGACGCCTGGGTCGCCGGGTTGGTCAGCGATCTGGTGGACGATGACCAGGTGCAGTCCCACGCCCTGGAACTGGCCCGCGTCATCGCGGCGATGCCGGCCCTGGCCGCCGAGCAGATCAAGGAAGTGATCCTGGCCGGCATGGACGCGCCGCTGGAAACCGGCCTGGCCCTGGAACGCAAGGCCAACGCCCTGCTGTTCGCCTCACGGGACCAGAAGGAAGGCATGCAGGCGTTCATCGACAAACGCCCGGCGCAGTTCGAAGGGTATTAAGCGCTCGTCAACCGAGGTGCAAAACCCGGGCGGCCTGGTCGGTAGCTCGTGCACACTTCCCCGTAGGAGCTGCCGAAGGCTGCGATCTTTTGATCTTGCTTGGCTTTTGATCTTGATCCACCCGCCCCGTTTCCAGAGGCCGAACGCAGGCGTTGCGTAGTGGGCATCCCGGCATGGATGCCGGGATAGCCGCGCACGGCCATGGATGGCCGATCGCGGCGGGCCCACGGAGCAATGCCGGAGTGAGGGCACCCCGGAGCCTAAGCGAGGGGCCGAATGGTGGGGCAAGACTTTTGAGGCGTTTGTCAAAAGTGACTCGCCGTAAGGGCGAAACCATAAGCCGCCGTTACCGCAGCGATGGATATGTACACCATCAAAAAACAAGTCGCCCAACACAAAGCCATCGCGAGCAGGCTCCCTCCTACAGGGGATCGGGGACACCCGCAAAATCAGTGTCGACCGGAAAGCCGCCTTCGCGGGGCAAGCCCGCACACAGGATCGTGTACATCCGCAATATTCTGGTTGGCTGTCAGGCCGCCATCGCGAGCAAGGGTTAGATACTCATCACCATCTGCCCACTGTCAATGCGCAACTCCACCCCATTGATCGCACGAGCCTCGTCACTGGCCAGGAACAACACGCTGGCCGCCACATCTTCGGGACGACACATGCGATTCATCGGGTCGCTGTCGATGGTCAGGCGATTCGGATCGACTCCCTCGGGAAAGCCGCCGCGGGTCATGTCGGTGAGTACGCCATCCGGGTGCAGGGTATTGCAGCGAATACGGTATTTGCGCCGTCGACAAAGCACCGCCACCGAACGCGACAACGCCGCCACCGCGCCCTTGGAGGCACTGTAGGCCAGGTAATCGTCACGCCCGGCCAGGGCCGCGATGGACGACAGGTTGATGATCGAACCACCCGTATCCTTCATCAGCGCGATGCCTTCGCGACAGCCTAGAAACACGCTGTCGGCATTCACCCGCATGACCTTCTGCCACTGTTCCAGACTGGTCTCTTCAATCGAGCCGCAGATCAGGATGCCGGCGTTGTTGACCAGGATATCCAGGCGACCATAGTGCTCGCGAACATGGTCGATGACCTGGCGCCACTGCGCTTCGCTGCTGACGTCGTGGTGAATGAAGGCTGCAGCCGGTCCGATTTGCGCCGCAAGCGCCTGGCCCGCCTCGACGTCCAGGTCGCTGATCAGCACTTGGGCGCCTTCGGCCGCCAGCAGCCTGACGCTGGCAGCACCGATCCCCTTGGCGCCGCCGGTGACCAGCGCAACCTTGCCGTGAACCCGGCCGTTCTTGTTGGTGAGATTGAGGGTCATCATGTCATCTCGTGTGCGTGGGTCGATTGACGATGCAGGTCTTGCGAGTGGGCGACAGCGGCACCGGCACGCCGACCGGAAAACACGCAGTCGGCCAGGGACAGGCCGCTGATGTACAGGTGCGAAGGTATTCCCAAGGCACTGCGCCCGGCCGCGTACAGGCCATCGATCGCCTGGCCTTGTTCGTCCAGCACCGCGCCGCTGCGTTCATCCACGCGCAAGCCGCCCAGGGTCAGGGCACCCAGGGGGAATACCGGATTGGTCACCGAAATATCGCAGGCGTAAAAAGGCCCTTGCTCCAGCACCTGGCGCCCACCCTCGGACTTGCCGAAAGGCTCTGGCGCCTCGCCACGGGCGGCGGCGTTGGCGGCCAGCACCGAGGCACGCAGCACGGCGGGGTCCATGGATGTCGCGTCGGCCAGTTCGCTCAGGCTCTTGCCCTTGCGCACCTTGAACAACATCAGCGCCAGAGCGGGAAAACTCTGGAACCACCAGTAGCCGCCAAACAGCGCCTCGCGAATGGATTTTTTGCGCAACGGCGCATCCAGTACCAGCCAGGCTTTGCCGCCCTGCTCTTCCATCAAGGGTTGACCGAGGGTGGCACCGTAGACTTCTTCATTGCAGAAGCGCCGTCCTTCGCGATTGACCACGATGCCCTTGTGCCAACTGTACGGCGGGTTGATGAAACGCCACGCCGATACCCGCTCCAGCCCCGAACCCTGACCGCCGACACTGGCGCCCAGGCGCAAGCCGCTGCCATCGCAGCCGGTGGCGCCGACCTTGAAGTTGCGACGAAACTTCGGCGCGTGTTGTTCGAGCAACTGGCGATTGAAGATGAATCCGCCGGTGCTCAGGATCACTCCGTTGCGCGCCCTCACGCGTCGTGGCCGGGCGAAATCCTGCTCGAGCTGGCAGACTTTCTTGCGCAGTTTGTTGCAATATCCAGGCGCGAAATTCTGCAATCGTTCGGCGCGGGCAGCGAGTCGCGCATGCATCTGCGCCTCCTTGGTACCGGCGGGAATACACCAAAACTCGGCACCGAGCACCCGTCCCAGGGGATCGATCACCAGTCGACGCGCCGCCGCCTGCAGCAGCGTCCTCGCTCCGGCCTTCAGGCACGCAGCCTTGAGGTGAGCGAAAAGCACCGCGCCGCCCTGCCCCTTGCCCACCGTACGATGCCCGCGTGGTGCAGGAGGCAAGGGACCGCCGTGATCAGGTACCAGCTCGTTGCCCGAGTAATAGAGGAAATAGCCGTCAGGCGGGTACGAGGTCTTTCCCCCTCCCGGCGGCATCTGGTGGGCGTAGGGGGCGCCGTGACTTTCCAGCCACTGCAGGTTGCTCACGCTGTCGTCACAAAAACGCCGCAATGTGTCGTCACTGACCACGCCTTGGGTTTCGTGCTTGAGGTAATCGAACATGGCTTGGGGACTGTCGTTGAAACCCGCCGCCTGCTGATGGCGAGTGCCGCCACCGGCGTAGACCACCCCGCCACTCTTGGCGCTGGCACCACCGCCGGTGAAGCGGTCGGCGATCAGCACATCGGCGCCCTGGGCGCGAGCTTCCAGTGCGGAACAGGCTCCGGCCGCCCCCCAGCCAACGACCAGCACATCGCATTGTTCATCCCAGGTCAGGCTGTTGCTATCGGCCACCTGCAACGGCGGCAGTACTTCAGTGCTGGGGATGTTATCGGACATGGACATGATCACTCCTTGCGCTGGCTGGCCAAATGGTTGGCGGCGACATAGCCGAAGGTCATCGCCGGTCCCAGAGTGCCTCCCGCTCCCGGATAGCTGGTGCCCATCACCGATGCCGAGCAGTTGCCGATGGCATACAAGCCGGCGATGGTCGTGCCATCATCGCGCACCACCTGCGCATGCTCGTTGGTCAGCAGGCCGCCCTTGGTGCCGATGTCCCCGGCATCCAGACGCATGGCGTAATACGGGCCTTTGCGCAGCGGCGCCAGGCAAGGGTTGGGCTTGACGTTGCAGTCGCCGTAATAACGGTCGAAGACGTTACCGCCACGGGCGAAGTCCAGGTCTACGCCAGAGTCCGCGTAGCCGTTGACCTTGCTGACGGTGGCTTCCAGGCCGGCACTGTCGACGCCAATCTGCCGGGCCAGACCGGCCAGGGTGTCCGCCTTCCAGTACAGCGTGTTGAGCCACTCCTTGCGCAGGCGGCTGTCGGGCATGATCTGGCCGGGCATCAACGGACCCATGGCGTAGTTGAAACGGAAATGCGCGTCGAAAATCACCCAGGCCGGCACTGTTTTTCCGCCGGTTTTCTGGTTGTCCTGATGCATGGCATCGACGAACTCCAGGTACGGCGCCGCTTCGTTGACAAAGCGCTTGCCCTCACCGTTGACCACGATGGCGCCAGGGAATGCACGCTCGGCGAAAATCCCCCGAGGCTTTTCTTCTCCTGGTACGGCAATGGTCGGCGCCCACCAGGCCCAATCCATCAATGCGGTGGCCGCGCCCTGAGCCATGCCGGCTTCCAGCGCTGCGCCGGTGTTGTTGCCCGGTGGTGTCGCGCTCCAGGACCTGCGGCTTGGCTTGGGCAGGTACTGGTCGCGCAGGACCTGATTTTGTTCGAAGCCGCCCGAGGCCAGTATCACCCCGTGGCGCGCATGCAGTTGCCGCTCGGCTCCGTCACGCTGCACGGTGATGCCGGTGACCCGTCCGTTGTCGGTGATCAGGCCGGAAAAATCGGTGTTGAGCCAAAGCGGCACGTTGCGGTCCATCAGCGAGCGACGCAACGAGGCTACCAGCGAACTACCCAGGGACGCGCGACGATCAATCTTGCTTTTGCGTCGCCACTTGAAGTCCAGCTTGTAGCGCAACATCAGTTTCATGATCAGCAGACGCCAGCCGAAACTGCGAGCCATCACCTTGTGCGCATCACGCGCTGTCCAGGCGATGCACCCCATCAGCAGCGTCGAAGGCGATGGTTTGCGCAGGTTTGTCAGTTCGTCACCCAACAGGCTGGTGTCGAAAAATTCAGGGTCCAGGGTTCTCCCACCGGCAAGCGCTCCCGGCAGATGCGGATAGTAATCAGGGTATTTGGCCGCTACTGCATAACGCACCCGGCTGTTGCTGGTGAGCTGCTCGATCATCTTCGGCGCGTTGTCCAGGTAGGCACGCAAGCGCACTTCATCGACATGTTCGCCCGCTGCCGCCTTCAGGTAGGTCAGCGCCGTGGCGTAGCTGTCGTTGCCGCTCATGCGAGCGAAGTAGTGGTTGTTGGGGATCCAGATACCGCCCCCGGAGATCGCCGAGGTGCCGCCGTACTGGTCGCTTTTTTCCACGACCAACACGCTTAATCCCTGGTCGGCGAGGAACACTGCCGAAGTCATCGCACCTGCGCCCGAACCGACGACAATCACGTCGTAGTGGGTCTGAGACTGAACTTGAGCCGTCATTGTTGTTATGCCATTAGCTGAGGTCAGAAAGAAACCGCCGACCACGCAGGGTGCGCTGGCGGAGTGCAGCCCATGATCGGGGCTGCGGGGGGATGGGCTCATCGTCAAAGTGGACTAGGGGGTGCCCAGCTGGCTTACCAGCGATACGGCCGGCACATCCAACATCTCACTCGCCTGACACACCGCCTTCGCCGGCAAGCCGGCTCCTACAGGGGATCACTGTCAGGCGCAAATCCCGGCAACGCCCAATAAACCTGCAGGAACTGGCTCGCCGGCGAAGGCGGTCCTGAACCTTGCTGCGCTGATGCCGGCGCCTTCGCCGGCAAGCCGGCTCCTACAGGGTGATGGGGGCGGGTTAAAGAGTGGCACGTCTGGCAGCCCACGGGTGGGCCTGTTCCAGTTGGCTGGCCAGACGCAATAGCACATCTTCGCCACCCAGACGGGCAGTAAACATCATGCCCACCGGCAGGCCGTCATCGCTCTGGCCCAGGGGTAGTGAGATGGCCGGCTGGCCGCTGACATTGGCGATCACGGTGAAACCGGCGCTGCCCATGGCCTGATGGGCGTAGCTGTCCCAAGGCTGGTCTAGCGACAACAGACCCAGCTTCGGGGTCAGGCTGCCAGTGACTGGCGACAGGATCACGTCGTAGCGTTCGAAGTGCTTTTCCATCGTCGCGCCAATACTCTCGAACGCTTGCCGCGCTCGGTACAGGTCTTCGCCGCTGGTCGCCTTCGAGCGCTCGAGGTTGACCAAGGTGATCTTCTCCAGATCCTGAGCCGTGGCAGCCCGTCCGAGTACCTGCTCGCGATCATGAATCTGCACACGCAATGCCGTGCCGAGCGCAGTGCCATGGGCACCGAACAACTGGCGTGGATCGATGTTCAGCGTCAATTCGTCGAGTTGATGCCCAAGGGCCGACAGTTGCTTGATGGTCTGCTCCAGAGCGGCGGCAATCGCCGGTTCCAGAGGGGCACCGGTCAGCGATTGACGCACCACGGCTACGCGCAGCTTGCCGGGATCACGCTGCAACTCTTCCACATAAGGCCGAATCAACGGTGCGCACCAATAAGCACTGCCCGCCTCATGACCTTGACCGGCATCAAGGAACAACGCCGTATCGCGCACCGTGCGCGACACCACGTTGGCAGCGCTGGCACCAAACGAGCCTTCGAAATGCAGTGGCCCGCTGGGGGTGCGATAGCGGCTGGGCTTGAGCCCGACGACGCCGCAATATGAGGCAGGGATGCGGATCGATCCGCCGCCATCGGTGGCATGCGCCACAGGAACGATCCCTGCCGCCACTGCGGCTGCCGAGCCACCGGAAGAACCGCCCGCGCTCATGGCCAGGTTCCACGGATTATGGGTCTGGCCCCAGGCCAGGGATTCGGTGGTGGTGGTCAAGCCGAACTCGGGGGACGTGGTCTTGCCGAACGGCACTGCACCGGCTTGCTCGTAGCGGGCGATCAGGGTACTGGTGCGGGCGGCGGGCGGTGAGTCCTTGAACATCCGGCTACCGTTGCTGGTGATCGTTCCTTGTAGCGTGGTGTTCAGGTCCTTGAACAGCAATGGCACACCCGCCAGGATGCCCTGGTTGGAGGTACCGGCAGCGCGTCGCTGGGCGAGCAATGTGCGAGCGTAGGTTTCATGCAACATGTTCACTGCATTGACCTTGGCGTTGACCTCGTTGTAACGGGCGAGCGCGGCTGTCAGCAGGTCCTCGGCGCTCAGTTCGCCGCTGCGTATCGCCTGGCTCATGGCCCAGGCATCCATGGCCTGGTAGTCACTGGCCGAAAGCCCTTGTGCGCGCGCATCGGCAAATCGCCCCAGGAGGCCGACGCCGACCGCTACGGCACCGGCCTTGAGCACGCTGCGGCGCGGCCAGCCAGTGGTGGAGTTGAGTGGTGCGTTTTCAAGGTTGTCCATTGTTGTGATCGCGCCCTGGTTGTGAGTGACTGAATGATTGAGTTCTTGCTCCTTGCGAGAGCGAGTCTGCTGGCGAAAACGGTGGGTCAATGGGTTGACCCTATCGCGAACTGGCTCACTCCCACAGGGGTTACGGTATTCAAATGGAGCAAGGCCGCTGTTCAAGCGACATTAAAACGTGCCGACAACTGATCCAGTGCCCGCGCCAGTTGTTCCAGGTCCGCGGCGGCCGCCGCACTGCGCCCGGCGTTGGCCGACAGCGCACCGGTGCCGCTGGAGACACTCTCGACCCGAACAACCATTTCCCGGGTAACCCTGACCTGCTCGGTGATTACCGTGGCGATGGTGTCCACACTGCGGATCACATCATCAGTGCCGCTGCGAATTTGCGCCACCGAATCACCGGCCTCATGGGCCAGACTGACGCCGTCGCGTACCCGGCTGACGACCCGACCGATGCCGTCGACCACCGCCAACGTACCCACTTGAATACGTTGCACAGTCAGGTCGATTTCGCCAATCGAACTGGCGGTGCGTTGGGCCAGCAGACGCACTTCGTCGGCGACCACGGCAAACCCGCGACCCGCCTCACCCGCCCGAGCAGCCTCGATGGCGGCATTCAGCGCCAGGAGGTTGGTTTGCTCGGCAATGCTGCGAATCACATTGAGCACCTGGCTGATTTCTGCGGAGAACCCTTCGAGCTCACGAATGTGCACAGCCGTGTCGCTGATCACGTCACTGATGCGGTTCATCTCTTGGGCCATGTCGCGGATAAAGCCTTCACTCTTGCCCGAGCGCCCCGCCGAATGCTGGGTGATGTCACGTGACACATCGACATGGTTTTCCACTTCACTGATCGACCCCGACAAATCTTCCACCGCACGGGAAATTCCGCGCACCGCGTCCGCCTGTTGCCGGGTGGCCGTGGAGGCCAGCTCTGCCGACTCGGCCATGTGTGCCGCTTCGCGACTGACCCGTTGTACCAGCTCGCGCATTTGAGAGATCAGCCCGTGCAGGCTGTCACGCATCAGCGCAATGTCGCGCAGCATCCGTGCGAACTCATCGCTGCCCCTGATATCGATCGGTTGCAACAGATCGCCACTGGCGATTGCACGCACACTGGCACCCGCCTGGGCAAAGGCGCGCTTGAGTCGACGTAACGTGGAAAACGCAGTAAGGCTCCCCGCCAACCCGCCCACCAGCGCCAGTGCCAGGTACGCCAGTAACGTCGAACGATAGCGGTGCTGCGCCGACTCGTAGGCCTGCGCTGCGCTGATTTTCTGCAGTGCCTGCAACCTGCTCAGTTCAGCCACGGCGGCATTGCCCTGAGGCTCGGCCATGCGCAGAAAGGACAAAATGCCCGGCAGGCGAAAATCACCGGCACGAAAGGATTCCAGAAGGATGCCCAACTCATCCTGCCACGCCTGATAATGCTGGTCGAACGCATCCGCCGCCTGCTGCTCTTCACCGCTCAATGAGCGCTGGCGATAGCTTGCCCAGATCTCGGCCAGTGCCCGGTTATTGCTTTCGATGGCACTCAGGGTAGCTTCCACCGGTCGGTCGAACGCCGCTACCAGCGGGCCCTCAGGGTCTTGCTGGATCGCCAGCAAAACCTGGCGCCGACTTTCACCGAGGCGATGTTCGATCTCACCGAACATCAACAATGTCGCCAGGTTGTCCTCGTTGATCGCGCGCAGACTGTCGCGCGCCTGTTGCAATCCATAGGCGCCCAACAGCACCGCCAGGACAAACAGCAACGTGGCCAACAGCGCCCAGAGCCACAGGCGCTGGGCGATAGTAATTGCCTTGAACATTTTCAATGGCCTGTCTCAAGCAGCGGACAGGGGCGAAGGCACCCCTGCGCTGGAATCAGTCGGAGGTGACCCCGGCCAGCATGGCCGCCAGATAGTGTTCGCCGTAAGGCGGCAGCAGGCCCCATTCACGGCGTGGGTCGTGGACTGATGCCTTGAACACCGTGCGCATGTGACTGAATTCGAGGAAGCCTTCGCGGCCGTGATAATGCCCCATGCCTGAAGCACCGACGCCACCGAATGGCGCATCGTGCAGCGCGGGGTGCATCATCACATCGTTAAGGGTGACCCCGCCGGACAGGGTGTGCTCGAGCACGTAACGTTGCTCTTGAGCATCCTCGCCGAAGTAGTACAACGCCAGCGGACGTGGCCTGCCGTTGATGTCGGTGATGACCTGATCGAGTTCGTCATAGCTGAGCACGACCATCGCCGGGCCGAAGATTTCCTCGTGCATGATCAGGCTGTCCGGGGCCGGATCGATCACCACTCGCAGCGGACGACGACGGTCTTGGGCATCTACGGCCAGGGGTTCGGGAAGGCACTCGATGCGCGTGCCGCGGGATTCGGCGTCCTGCACCAAACCTTCGACCCGCTCCAGATGACGCTGGTTGACCACCGCCACCACATCCGGGTTGCCGGCCACTGTCGGGTTGAGATCGCGATAGGCACTGCGCAGCGCATCGAGAAACGATTCCAGCTGAGCCTTGGGTACGTAGACCAGATCCGGATTGATACAAACCTGCCCACCATTGCAAATCTTGCCCGCCGCGAGGTTGAAGGCTGTTTTGTTCAGGTCGGCAGTGTGCGAAATGATCACCGGCGACTTGCCGCCGAGTTCCAGGGTCACCGGCACCAGGTTTTTTGCGGCATTGCCCATCACTAGCCGACCAATCGCCGTGCTGCCGGTGAACACCAGGTGATCGAAGGGTTGACTGCTGAAGGCTTCGCCCAGATCCGGCCCGCCGTTGACCACCGCCACAACCTGCGGATCAAGGTGTTCGGCACACAGACGCGCGACCAATTCAGCGGTGCGCGGCACCACTTCGGAAGGCTTGAGGATGGCCCGGTTACCGGCCGCCAGGGCCGAAGCCAACGGGCTGAACAAGGTATACAGCGGGGCGTTCCAGGTCCCGAGAATGCCCACCGTGCCTTTTGGCTGGTGCATGACCCAAGCCCGTGCGCCGAGCTGGTCATAGGGGGAAAACATCTCGCGCGGCTCGTCCTGCATCCATTCCTGTAGATGGTCACGGGCATGCTTGAGCGAAGCCAGGGTGCCCAGTACGTCATTCATCAGAGAGAAACCGACAGGCCGCCCGCCAAAGTCCTGGTCGATCGCCGCAGTCAATGCTTCGTGGTTCTGGACCAACAGGTCGATCACTTGCTGCAGGCGCTGGCGGCGGGTGTCGGCGCTGACACTGCCGGCGCTGGCAAAGGCGCTTTTCTGTTGCGCCAGCAGGTTGGAAAGGTCTTTGGCTGAACTCATTGTTATCCCCTTGCAGGTTGGCTCGATGGCCGCTGAGCGCCCGATGCGCCTGACGCCACCCTAGCCTCGCCGCCCGCTGCACCGCCTCGTCCAATCGGACGAGGCCCTGCATTAGCGTTAGTCCGTTGAGACGATGTTCAGGGCCTGCAAACGCCCAATACTGGCCATACGAAAATTCCACTCCATGAGGCCAGTCATGGCAATCCAAAACATCAGCTTCGATCCCCAGGCATTTCGTGCCGCGCTCGGCACGTTCACCACCGGGGTCACGATCATCACCACCCAAACCGAAGACGGCTCGCCCGTGGGCATCACCGCCAATAGCTTCAACTCGGTTTCACTCAACCCGCCGCTGGTGCTCTGGAGCCTGTCCAAGCAAGCGCGCAGCCTGCCGGTGTTCAGCAACGGCAAGCATTGGAACGTGCACGTACTGTCCACGGAGCAAGAGACCCTGTCGGGACGTTTCGCCACCCAGGGCGAGGACAAGTTCGCCGAGATCGAACTGGATCATGGCGTCAGCGAGGCACCGCTGCTGCAGGATTGCACGGCACGCTTCCAGTGCCGCACGGCCTTCCAGTACGAAGGCGGCGACCACGTGATCTTTGTCGGCGAGGTACTCGCCTTCGATCACAGCGACCGGGCGCCACTGGCGTTCCAGAGTGGCCAATACGCCCTGGCCACGCGCAAGCCACGCAGCGAGTTGCGCCTGGCGACCACACCGCCACCACCGGAATGCAGCTACACCGAGGACTTGCTCGGTTACCTGTTGGGACGCGCGCATTACCAGGTACTCAACGCCTTGCGCCACTTGCTGAACAGTCAGCAGTTGGACGAACAGACATTTTTTGTTCTGTCGATTTTGTGTATCCGCGACAACCTGACCCTCGAGGAAATCAACACCTTCGTAAATTACACCGGCCGCGAAGTCACGCTGGCGAGCATGCGTTTTCTCGAACGCCAGCGTCTTGTCGCATTCGAGGGACCGGCAGATTCGCTGCGGTTTGTCCTCACAGCCCAGGGTCGCGAAGTTTCACTGCACCAACTGGCGCTGGCCAAGGCCGTGGAAGAAGACCTCTCCGTCAAGCTCGGCGCCGCCGACGCCCAGGCCTTGAAGGTCTTGCTCAAGCGCCTGATTGTCGTCAGTGACCCGGGCTTGCCTGATCTGTGGGCACCGCGGTGACCGCCCGCGCAGGTTTATTGTCACCGGTCAGCGTCGGCTGGGGCAGCCATGGTTTGTTAATGCTGCTGGCCATGGTGTTTGCCGACAACTTCGTCGGGCGACAAATACTCGCGGTCATGGTCGAACCGATCAAAGCCGAATTCGCGGTCGGCGACACCGCCATAGGCCTGATCTCGGGCCTGGCGTTCGCCGCAGTCTATGCGTTGATGGGCCTGCCGGCGGGACGACTGGTGGACCGCATGCCGCGAATTCGTCTGCTGGCAATGTCTTGCCTGTTGTGGGCTGTGGCGACCATGGCTTGCGGGTTGGCCGGCAGCTTTCTGGCACTGGCCATTGCGCGAATGCTGGTGGCCGTCAGCGAATCGCCGACGACGTCGGCCTCGCTGTCGTTGATCGCTGACCTGTATCCACCCCAACGCCGCTCATTTGCCATCAGTTGTTTTACCGCGGCACCGACCTTTTCTTCGATCATCGGTTTGAGTATCGGCGCCTGGGTGGTGGAACACTATGGCTGGCGTACTGCGTTCGTTGCCCTTGGCGTGCCGGCCCTGGTGTTCAGCGCCATCCTGGCGTTCGCCGTGCGTGACCCGCAGCGCGGCCGCTGGGACCTCACGCCACAGCCCCACACGCAACCCGCGCTGCTCGGCATGTACGCCGAAGCACGCAAACTCTGGGCTCTGCCGGCCTACCGATGCCTGATCCTCGCCGGTGGCCTGACCACGCTCAGCGCCTACGCCATTGGCATGTGGAACACCAGTTTTCTGGTGCGCTCCCACGGCTTGTCACTGCAACACGCCGGACTGCTTGCGGGGGTAATCTGCGGTATTTCGGCCGGGATCGGAGGCCTGTTCAGTGGCTGGTTGAGCGACCGGCTGTGCCGCCGCCATCCACACTGGCAAATTTCGATTCCGGTGCTGGGCCACCTGGCAGCAATCAGCGCGCTGATCCCCTACCTGCTCTGGTCCGATTCCCTGCTGGTGCGCCTGGGCGATGTACCGATTCCACGCGCCATGCTCTGGTGCGCGCTCTATTCGTTTTTTTCCGTCTGGTGGGTCGCCCCGTCCTACAACCTCGTCACCCAATTGGTACCAGCCGGTCGACGCGGGACCGCCATGGCGTTGCAAACCATCGTCAGCACGCTGCTCGGGGTCGGTGTCGGGCCACTGATAACCGGCTTGTTCAGCGATATGTTGCTTCCCGTGTTCGGCCGTGAGTCTCTGCGCTATGCACTGCTGTTGGTCAATTTGCCGGTGGTTTGCGCGGTGTTGTTGCTGATCCGCACTGCCCACCATGCGTCCAGAACGGATTATCGCCACTCGGAATAACTCATGCTGATCAAATCGCAACACAGCGCCCGCGATCGAGTGCTTGACGCGGCCATTGAGCTCTTTGCCACACAGGGTTTCCAGTCGATCGGCTTGCGCGACCTGGCGAGTTACGTGGGGCTGCACGCCGGATCGCTGTACCATCACATCGAAAGCAAACAATCCTTGTTGTTCGAACTGATTGAGTCCGCCTTGTCGGACTTGTTGCTGGACACTACGCGTCGAATGAAAGGAGCACGAAGCCCCCAAAAGCGTCTGCTGCTGTTTATTCAGGCCTTCGCTGCCTTCAGCTGCAACGAAAAACACAGGTTGACGCTGATTACCCGGGAGTTCTTCAATCTCAATCAAGAACAAAAGCAGCAGATCCTCCAGCTCAAAGACAGATACTCGTCTGCTCTTTGCACCATCATTCGCGATGTAGGCGGCGCAGAAGGCAAACATTCGGCAGCCCCCTGCCCGACCACGAATGCGCTCATTGTCCTTCTGTTCGGCCAGTCACAATGGTACGGCACTGAAACAACCGAAGTGCGACTGACAGAAACACTCACAGCGCTTGCTTCCAGCATTATTGCCAGCAGCAGGAAGACTGAAGTCACTACAATGCTGCATGCTGGCCTTCCCTGCTCCAGAGCAAGGTAAAAACCCTCAAACGTGGGAGAATCCTATCCATACCCCATGGTTTTGCCGTAGGCTCGATACCGATCCGAAGGCAAAACATGAAATCTCGCACACGGCTGTCAATTGTTTCCCAATGCGCAAACTTCTGTACCTGACATTCTCCATGGCGTTGCTCGCCACTGTGACGACCTACGCCATGTGGGCCGCGGATCGACCGGTGGGCCACTACCTCTCGGACCTGCGGATCAGTCTCGCCGTCGATCAAGGCACACCCTCTGATCGCGGCAATCTGCTGGGCATCCAGCCCGAGCTGTTTCCCACTGACTATCAAAGCCCCGAGCGTCTGCGCCGTAAACTCGCAGCCTACTTGCACGCTGCCCGGGACCAGGGCTTGTTGAACGCCAAGACCATCGTGGTGCTGCCGGAACATGTCGGCACCTGGCTGATGGTCAGCGGGGAGAAGGATGAGTTGTACCAGGCCTCTTCCCTGAAAGAGGCCATGAACTGGCTGGCGGTGAGTAATCCGCTGAAATTCGTTCGCGCCTTGATCACGGCGGACGGCGGCAATCGTCTGGATGACGCCCACTTGCGCATGAAAGCCAAGGGCATGGCCAGAGATTACCAGGCACTGTTCGGCGGACTGGCCAAAGAATTCCACGTGACCCTGGTGGCGGGCTCCATCGTGCTGCCCGAACCCGGCATTATCGACGGCACGCTGAAAATCGGGCGCGGAGCACTGTACAACAGCAGCGTGGTGTTTGACCCCGAGGGTGTGCCAATCGGTCAGCCCCAGCGCCAATTGCGGCCGTTTTTTACCGAAAACGCTACTGACCGTACCCATGACGAGCGCGCACCGAATGTCTTCGATACCCCGGCCGGTCGTCTGGGCATACTGATCGGGCGCGACAGCTGGTATGCAAAAAACTACCGCAAGCTCGACGATCAGAGCGTGCAACTGGTTGCCGTACCGGCGTTTGTCGCGGGCCGTGGCGCCTGGGATCGGCCGTGGCGAAATGAGCGCGGCGACCCCTCATCCGGGTCAATCAGCCCCATACCCGGTGATCTGAGCGAAGGGCAAGCCTGGCATCGCCTCACCCTCACCACCCAGGCACCGCAAAGTCAGGCCATTGCCGGCGTGAGTGTGTTTCTGCGCGGTCAGTTCTGGGATCAGGGCAGCGCCGGGCAAAGCTTTCTCAGTAGCAATGGGCAACAGTTCGCCGACGGCAACGCCCATGGTGCACGCTTGCTGAACCTCTGGTTGTAATCCATGAAACCGCAGCCGATGCGTCTTGGCGATCTTACCGTAGGCTTTGTTCACAGCCTGGCCGATGCTGTACGTAGCCATGGCGTGGACCCACAGCCGCTGCTTGAACAATATGGCCTGGATACGGCGCGCCTGAGCGAAGCGGGAGCGCGCCTGTCGATCCCGCGGTACATGCGCTTGGGACACGCAGCCATTCAATTGACCCACAACCCGGCACTGGGCTTGCTCATGGGTCAGCTCAGCCGCTTGAGCCAGCTAGGCCTTGCCGGGGTCACCGCCGCCCAGGCGCCTACGGTCCGAGAGGCGGCGCGATGCCTGATTCGATTCGAGGCCTTGTACGGTTCCAATTATCGCGGCCAATCCAGCTTTCACGAAGACGCTCGGGGCGCCTGGCTGCGTTTCTATTCCATCAGCCCCTATAACGCCTACAACCGTTTTGTGGTGGACTCGATCATTGCCGGCTGGCTGCAGCATTTATCCAGCATCAGCCCTGCCCCGCTAAGCGCCGAACGCATCGAAATAGAGTTCGATGAACCTGATTACCGCGCCGCCTATGAGACCTTGGGAGAGAGTCCGATCCAGTTTGGCGGCGAGCACAATCAACTGCGGCTGAGCCTGGCAAGCCTCGCCCAGCGCAATCCCGAACACTGCCCAAGTACCTGGCGGCATCTGTTGCTATTGTGCGAACGGGAACTGGAACAACTGACGCGCACCCGCAGCCTGCGTGAACGGATCATCGCGCTGCTCGGGCCTTTGCTCAGTGGCGGCCGGGAACCCGACCTGGAAGAAGTGGCGGCACGCCTGAAGCTGCCCACCTGGACCTTGCGCCGCAAACTGGCCGAGGAAGGCACGCAGTTTCGTGCGATTCTCAACGACACCCGTCGCGATCTGGCCATGACGTACATACGCGACACCGAACTGGCGTTCGGAGAAATCGCCTACCTGCTGGGCTTTGCGTCAGCCGAAGCGTTTCAACGTGCATTCAAACGCTGGAACGGCCAGACGCCCGGCGAGTTTCGCCGCAGTCATCGCCAATCCGCCTGACGCTTACAGCTCAGTCGCGTCTTCCGCTGGCTCCAGCGGGTCCAATTCAAACGCCTGATACTCGAGCAGCTCTTCTTGATAATCGTCCATTCCTGAATCCCCCACCGCGTATTGAAAACGTCTGAATAAATGACCAGCCCCTCAAGCATAAAGTGCCCGCGTGAAAGAAAAATGACGCGGACACGACACTCTGTTGCTACTGAATAAAACGTAGCAGCTGGTTCGGAATTTATCATTGGTTTTTTCGTAGCAAGCCTCAGAACAGTGGCCTGGTTTGATGCGGATCAATCTTTGAGGCTATCACCGGATCAGTCGTCTGAACCGATCCGGCGACTTCTTACTCATTGACCAGAGGCAGGTATCGCCGGGATGGGTTCACTCGGCGGCGGCAAATCAGTCGGATTCGAAGGTGGCGTGATGGTTTCGGTGGAGGGTGCAGGTTCGACGCTTTCGATCGGCGTTATCGGCGCCGCTTCCACAGGCGGGGCAAATGGTTCGGAAGCCGCAGGCGTCGCTTCGAGGGGCGCGGGTGCGACCGGAGCCGGCTCTGCAACAGGTTCCGTTGCCGGTGCGGGGGCCGGTGCGGGTGCAGGTGCCAGCGGTGCCGGGGTTGCCTTGGCCTCAGGCATGCCCAAGGGATCGGTTTTCGGTTTTTCGGTGATGTGCGCGGCCTTCTTCGCTTCCGGCGGCAGGAACAACTCGACCAACGCGAAGAAACGCTCGTAGAACTTGGCAGAGGATACGGTTTCGCTGGCGACCTTGACCATCGAGTCGTCCGACGAACCGATTGGCATCGACACCGAACCCAGCACACCCACGCCCAGGCTCGCGGAGTTGTTGGTCTTCTTCAGCGCATAACGATCCTGCAAGGCGTTGGCGAACATGGTGGCGTGATGCCCTTTGCTGCCGTCATCCGTGCAGACCACACTGAAGCTGATCTCCATGTGATTCTCGCCGGTCTGCTGGAAACTCTTGTGCCCACTGATCACCTTCGGATCGTTGCTGGTGATGATGTAACCCTGACTGAGCAAAGCGCGACGGGCGGCTTCGCAGCTCTGCACATCGGTCACCGGATAGTTGCGGGAAAACGTTCCGGAATCGTCAAAGTTCTCATGCTCATAGATGGCGGCCTTGTCCGAGGAACAACCGGCCACTGCGGCCAGCATCGCCACCAGCCCGGCAACACGCATCGGAAATGATTTAAACATTGAACATCCTGAGGAAAACGGTTCGGGGCGTATTGTGCAACAGATCGATGCTTAGCGGAGCATCGATTGTGTCTTAAAGAAGTTACAGCTGGGTTGACCGCATTTTCAAGGAAAAGTCCCCCGGGTAAATGACACACGGCCAAACAAAAGACCCCGGCCATTGGGCCGGGGTCTTTTGTGCAACGTAAAACTCAGTCAGGCATCAGAACCGCTTGATGTCCGCCTCGCTCTCGAGTTGCTTGCGATAGGCCGCGAAGTCTTGCTGGCCGATGCGAGAAGCGAGGTAGCGACGATACTGCGCCTTCTCTTCCTCGGTCGGCGTTGCCGCTTCGTTCACGCCGTTGAGGCGAACGATCATCAAACTACCGTCGGCCAGCGTTACGCTGGTGAAGGTCGGCTTGTCCTTGGCGGCAGGCTTCGGCATACGGAACAGCGCTTGCAACACAGCAGGGTCAACCCCTTCCTGAGCGCGGGTCGCCGCTTCCGTGACTTTCCAGTTCTGGCCGTCGATCGCCTGGTTCAGCGGCGTCTTGCCATCACGCAGGCTGGCAATCAACTCATCAGCCTTGGTCTTGGCAGCAGCACTCGCGTGCTCCTTGGTCAACTGGGTGCGGATGGCGCCAGCAACGTTTTCCAGCGGCAGTTGCGAAGGCTTCAAGTGCTCCTTTGCACGCAGCACGATCACGGTTTCCGGATCGAGCTCGATAGCGGTGCTGTTGGCGCCCTCATCCAGTACTTCCTGGCTGAAAGCTGCGGTGATCACAGCACGGTTGGCCGCAATGCCTTCGCCGCCTTCACGACCGAACGGCGCGGAAGTGTGCACGGTCAGCTTCAGGTCCTGTGCAGGCTGAGCCAGGTCTGACGCTTCAAAGGAGGCGTCCTCCAGCTGCTTGCTCGCCTCAACGAAACGCTGCTCGACCTGCTGGGTTTTCAGCGCTCGTGTCAGCTTGTCTTTCAGGCTGGCAAACGTAGGCACTTCAGGCGCTTCTACGCCCAACAGCTTGATCAGGTGGAAACCATAGTCGGTGCGAACCGGCCCGGACACCTGATCCTTGGTCAGCGAGTACAAGGCTTTTTCAAAGGCCGGATCGTAGACGCCAGGACCGGCATAACCCAGGTCACCGCCATTGTTGGCAGAACCGGGATCCTGGGAGAATTCCTTGGCCAGCGCCTCGAACTTCTCACCCTTGGCCAGTCGCGCCTGGATATCTTCGATCTTGGCCTTGGCTTGTGCCTCGGTCGTCTTGTCGTTCACTTCGATCAGGATGTGCGCAGCCTGACGTTGTTCGGACAGGTTTGCGATTTCTTTCTGATAAGCCGCTTGAAGGTCTTCGTCGCTGACGCTGACCTGATCAAAGAAGGATGCCTTCTTCAATTCGAGGTAATCGATGACAACCTGGTCCTGCGTCATGAATTCCTTGGCGTGCTCGTCGTAGTACGCCTTGACCTCATCGTCGGTCAGCTTCACAGCCGCCGGGTCAGCCTTGATGTTCAGGGAGGCGAAGTCGCGAGTCTGTTTTTCCAGACGGGCGAAAGCCAGCACCTGTGCATCGGTCACGAAACCGCTGCCGGCCAGGCCTGCACGCAGCTGGCCGATCAGCATTTCCTGAGCCAGCATCTGGCGGAATTGCATGCGACTGTAGCCAAGTTGACGAATCACCTGGTCGAAACGCTCGGGGCTGAACTTGCCATCCACCTGAAACTCAGGGGTTTGCAGGATGACCTGATCCAGAGCCGCTTCGGAAAAAGCGAATTTCGAGTTTTCTGCGCCTTGCAGCAGCAGTTTGCGATCGATCAGGCCCTTGAGGGCCGATTCGCGCAGCATTTTTTCATCCAGCAAGGAAGCGTCGAAATCCTTGCCCAGCTGTTGCATGAGCTGACGGCGTTGCATATCGACCGCCTGGCTCAGCTCGTTCTGGCTGATTTCTTCACCATTGACCTTCGCCGCGTCATTCTTGCTCGTCGTGGCCTGAAAAATGGCATCGAAACCGGTCAAAGCCATCAAAGCAACGATGACCCCGATAATGGTCTTGGCAATCCAGCCTTGTGAATTGTCCCTGATATTCTGCAGCATGCGTCCCCCAGAAACGGTTGAACTTCAAAATTAGGCAACCGTGGAGCGTGGGTAGAATCCGGATAGAAGAAAGGCGCATCCGAGGATGCGCCTTCTCGTAACTGGCGGAGCGGATCGAGGGCTTGAACTCATGACCCTCGGCATCTATAACCGGCGACTTGCCGTGTGGACTGCCGCTCCGCTGCCAAGTCAGGCATGACCCCGACCCGGATGGGTAAAAACCTGAATCGAACTTAGTTGACAGCTTCTTTCAGTGCTTTACCGGCTTTGAAACCTGGTTTTTTGGCGGCTGCAATTTCCAGTGTCTTACCGGTCTGTGGGTTACGACCGATGCGAGCTGGACGATCAGTCACGGAGAAAGTACCGAAACCAACCAGAACAACAGAGTCGCCAGCCTTGAGAGCGCCAGTGACGGATTCGATTACCGCATCCAGCGCACGGCCGGCAGCAGCTTTCGGGATATCAGCGGATGCAGCGATAGCATCAATCAGTTCCGACTTGTTCACTCTAAGTCCCCTTATATCTATTTTGAGTATGATTCTAAGTTTTTTGGTGAAAGCATAAACGAGTGCTGAATGGCCTACAGACACTTATGAGCCGCTTTATAACAAGGGCTCTAAAAAACTGTCAAGGAAGCCCCCCAGGCAAATACGTACTAATGCGTGCTAATTCTTTCCTTAGAATCTGCGTCGCGTTTCTCATCCTTTGCGACTATCTCCGGAGCCACGTCCGGCAAGGGCTCCGGCGCGTATTGCAACGCAATTTGCAGGACCTCGTCAATCCATTTAACCGGTTTAATCTGTAGATCCTGCTTGATATTGTCCGGAATCTCTTTGAGATCACGCACGTTCTCTTCAGGAATGATCACAGTCTTGATTCCGCCACGGTGAGCGGCCAGCAGTTTTTCCTTCAAACCGCCAATCGCCAGTACCTGACCACGCAGGGTGATTTCACCTGTCATGGCGACATCGGCGCGAACCGGAATGCCGGTCAATGCCGACACCAGGGCCGTGCACATGCCCACACCGGCACTAGGGCCGTCCTTCGGGGTCGCCCCTTCCGGCATGTGGATATGGGTGTCGCGCTTCTCGTGGAAGTCCAGGGGGATCCCCAGGCTCTTCGCCCGGCTGCGCACAACGGTCAAGGCGGCAGTGATCGACTCGACCATCACGTCACCCAGGGAACCGGTCTTGATCAACTGGCCCTTGCCGGGAACGACTGCGGCTTCGATGGTCAGCAGTTCGCCACCCACTTGCGTCCATGCCAGGCCGGTCACTTGACCGATCTGATCCTGTTGCTCAGCCAGCCCGTAGCGGAATTTACGCACGCCCAGGAAGTGTTCCAGCATGTCGGCCGTGACCTTCACCGAGAAGCGTTTTTCCAGCGCGTGCTCTTTGACGGTTTTGCGGCAAACCTTGGCAATCTGACGCTCCAGCCCCCGTACACCGGCTTCACGGGTGTAGTAGCGGATGATGTCGCGGATCGCGTCGGCGTCGAATTCCAACTCGCCTTTCTTCAAGCCGTTGGCAGTGATCTGCTTGGGCGAAAGGTATTTGACGGCGATGTTGATCTTCTCGTCTTCGGTGTAACCGGGCAGACGAATCACTTCCATCCGGTCCAGCAGCGCCGGCGGAATATTCATGGAGTTCGAGGTGCAAAGGAACATCACATCGGACAGGTCGTAATCGACTTCCAGATAGTGATCGTTGAAGTTGTGGTTCTGCTCCGGATCAAGCACTTCCAGCAACGCCGACGCCGGATCGCCACGCATGTCGCTGCCCATCTTGTCGATTTCATCGAGCAGGAACAGCGGGTTGCGGACGCCCACCTTTGTCATCTTTTGAATCAATCTTCCTGGCATCGAACCGATGTAAGTACGGCGATGACCACGGATTTCAGCTTCATCACGCACACCGCCGAGGGCCATGCGCACGAATTTGCGGTTGGTGGCGTGGGCAATCGATTCCGCCAGAGAGGTTTTACCCACCCCCGGAGGACCGACCAGGCACAACACCGGACCACGAATCTTCTTCACACGTTTTTGCACGGCGAGGTATTCGAGGATGCGTTCTTTGACCTCTTCCAGACCATAGTGGTCGGCGTCGAGGATGTCCTCTGCGCGCGCCAGATCCAGACGTACTTTGCTCTGAGCCTTCCACGGCACCTGAACCAGCCAGTCGATGTACGAGCGCACCACAGTGGCTTCTGCAGACATTGGCGACATTTGCTTGAGCTTGTTCAGCTCGGCCGTTGCCTTGGCCAGTGCGTCTTTGGGCAGGCCGGCGGCATCGATACGCTTTTTCAGCTCTTCGACTTCGTTGTGGCCTTCCTCGCTGTCGCCGAGTTCTTTCTGAATAGCCTTCATCTGCTCGTTCAGGTAGTACTCGCGCTGACTGCGCTCCATTTGCTTTTTGACGCGACCGCGAATGCGTTTTTCGACTTGTAGCAGGTCGATCTCGGCATCCAGCAACGCCAGAACGTGCTCGACACGGGCCGACAGGTCGATAATTTCGAGGATTTCCTGCTTCTGCTCGATTTTCAGGGCCATGTGAGCGGCCATCGTGTCCACCAGGCGGCCTGGTTCGTCGATGCTGTTGAGCGACGACAGGACTTCAGCCGGGACTTTCTTGCCCAGTTGCACATATTGTTCGAATTGAGACAGCAGGCTGCGAACGAACACTTCCGACTCGCGTTCAGGCGCGTCTACTTCGTCGATCAGGGAGACTTCGGCACGGCAGTGGCCATCCACTTCGATGAAACGCTCTACCGCGCCACGCTGCTCACCCTCGACCAGAACCTTGACCGTACCGTCAGGCAGCTTCAGCAGCTGCAGAACGGTGGCAATTGTACCGACGCGATAAAGGGCGTCTTCACCGGGATCATCATCAGCCGGGTTTCTCTGGGCCAGCAGAAGAATCTGCTTGTCGCCCGTCATCGCAGCCTCGAGGGCTTCGATGGATTTCTCGCGCCCCACGAACAGCGGGATAACCATGTGCGGATAAACCACGACATCACGCAATGGCAGGAGAGGCAATTCGATGGTTGTCTTCATGATTTCGCCTCTACGGCGGCCATAAGGCCGTAAACAGATGGAAGTAAGCTTGAAACCAAGATGGGGGCTGCTTTGGAAAAAAACAAGCTGATAAAAATACCAGTTAAAAGATTGCTGCCTGCGATGGCCGGGACACGACCAAAAATGGGGTGGCCTTCATCGCCAAGGTGACGCTTGCGAGCAGCAACGGTGCAGCGCCCACAATAGCAAAGGGGCCCGAAGGCCCCTTCTTTATTTCAGCTGCGTGACGCTTAAGCGTCTGGCGCGGCCTTGGCAGTCGGCTCACTGTTTTCGTAGATATACAGTGGCTTGGATTTGCCTTCAATCACGCTTTCATCGATCACTACTTTACTCACCTCGGACTGCGAGGGGATCTCGTACATAGTGTCGAGCAATACGCCTTCGAGGATCGAACGCAGGCCACGGGCACCGGTTTTACGTTCCAGGGCACGCTTGGCGACCGATTTGAGGGCGTCGGAACGGAATTCCAGATCAACGCCTTCCATCTCGAACAGCTTGGCATACTGCTTGGTCAGGGCATTCTTCGGCTCGGTGAGAATCTGCATCAGCGCAGCCTCGTCAAGCTCGTCCAGCGTTGCAAGAACTGGCAGACGACCAACGAATTCCGGGATCAGACCGAACTTGACCAGATCGTCAGGCTCGACTTCACGCAGGGATTCACCGACTTTCTTGCCTTCTTCCTTGCTGCGCACTTCTGCGTTGAAACCGATGCCGCCCTTGGTGGAACGGTTTTGAATAACCTTTTCCAGACCGGAGAACGCACCACCGCAGATGAACAGGATGTTACGGGTGTCGACCTGCAGGAATTCCTGCTGCGGATGCTTGCGACCACCTTGAGGCGGAACGGAAGCGACCGTGCCTTCGATCAACTTGAGCAAGGCCTGCTGCACGCCTTCACCGGAAACGTCCCGGGTGATCGACGGGTTGTCGGACTTGCGGGAAATCTTGTCGATTTCGTCGATGTAGACAATACCCATCTGGGCTTTCTCTACGTCGTAATCGCACTTCTGCAGCAGTTTCTGAATGATGTTCTCGACATCTTCACCCACGTAACCCGCCTCGGTGAGGGTGGTTGCGTCGGCAATGGTGAACGGAACGTTCAGCAAGCGTGCCAGGGTTTCGGCAAGCAGGGTCTTACCCGAGCCTGTCGGGCCGATCAGCAAGATGTTGCTTTTGCCGAGTTCGACGTCGTCATTCTTTTTGTCACGCTGGTTCAGACGCTTGTAGTGGTTGTACACCGCTACGGCCAGAACCTTTTTCGCACGCTCCTGACCAATCACGTATTGATCAAGGATGCCGCTGATTTCTTTGGGCGAAGGCAATTTATGCGCGCTGCTTTCGGCCTGGGCTTCCTGCACCTCCTCGCGGATGATGTCATTGCACAGGTCGACGCACTCGTCGCAGATAAAGACCGAGGGGCCGGCAATCAATTTGCGCACTTCATGCTGGCTTTTGCCACAGAAGGAGCAATAGAGCAGCTTGCCGTTGTCCTCGCCGTTGCGGGTGTCAGTCATTCGTTCGATCCAAATCCGATAGGCTTGCAACACAAGATGAAGGCTATTGCGGGCTTTTTCAAGCCCGCTGGTGATCGGACCCGCCGACCAACCCTATTTTGAGCTGCTTAGTTAAGCAGGGCGCTGGTTGATCACTTCATCGATCAAGCCGTATTCCTTCGCAGCTTCTGCACTCATGAAGTTGTCGCGGTTGGTATCGCGCTCGATTTCCTCAAGCGTACGGCCGCTATGCTTGGCCATCAGCGTGTTGAGACGCTCACGAATAAAGAGGATTTCCTTGGCATGGATTTCGATATCCGACGCCTGGCCCTGGAAACCGCCCAGTGGCTGGTGAATCATCACACGCGAGTTCGGCAGGCAGTAACGCTTGCCAGGAGCACCGGCCGTCAGCAGGAACGCGCCCATGCTGCACGCCTGACCGATACAGGTGGTCGACACGTTAGGCTTGATGAACTGCATGGTGTCGTAGATCGACATGCCCGCCGTCACCGAACCGCCCGGGGAGTTGATATAGAGATGGATGTCCTTGTCCGGGTTTTCCGCTTCAAGGAACAGCAGTTGCGCACAGATCAGGTTGGCCATGTAGTCCTCTACCGGACCAACCAGAAAGATCACCCGCTCCTTGAGGAGGCGCGAGTAGATGTCGTAGGCACGCTCGCCACGAGCGGACTGCTCGACAACCATCGGGACCAGGCCGCCTGCGGCCTGGATATCAGAGTTCTGCTGAATATACGAATTTCGGAACATGCTCTGCAGTCACTCCCAAATAGTTATGTCTTGAATACGCATAAGCCAGCACGAAGGCTGGCTTATGGTGATTGCTTCTTACCGCAAAAGTGATCAGTCGGCTTTTGGTGCTTCTACCGGCTTGACCGCTTCTTCGTAAGAGACCGACTTGTCGGTCACGCTAGCTTTCTGCAGAACAGTATCCACAACTTGCTCTTCCAGCACAACCGAACGAACTTCGTTCAGCTGCTGGTCGTTCTTGTAGTACCAGGACACAACTTGCTCAGGCTCCTGGTAGGCCGAAGCCATTTCCTGAATCATTTCGCGAACGCGGGCTTCGTCAGGCTTGAGGTCGAATTGCTTGACCACTTCAGCCACGATCAGACCCAGCACTACACGGCGCTTGGCTTGTTCTTCGAACAGCTCGGCCGGCAGCTGGTCAGGCTTGATGTTGCCGCCGAACTGCTGAACGGCCTGCACGCGCAGACGGTCAACTTCGTTGGACAGCAGCGCCTTAGGCACTTCGATCGGGTTGGTGGCCAGCAGACCATCCATTACCTGATTCTTGACCTTGGATTTGATCGCCTGACGCAGTTCACGCTCCATGTTCTTGCGAACTTCGGTGCGGAAGCCTTCCAGACCGGTTTCCTTGATGCCGAATTGAGCGAAGAATTCTTCGGTCAGCTCAGGCAGCTTTGGCTCGGAAACGGTGTTCACGGTCACGGTGAACTCGGCAGTTTTGCCAGCCAGGTCGAGGTTCTGGTAGTCCTCTGGGAAAGTCAGGTTCAGAACGCGTTCTTCACCGGCTTTGGCACCCACCAGGCCTTCTTCAAAACCAGGAATCATACGACCGGAACCCAGCACCAGCTGAGTGCCCTTGGCGGAACCGCCAGCGAACACTTCACCGTCGACCTTGCCAACGAAATCGATGTTCAGCTGGTCTTCGTTCTGGGCAGCGCGATCGGCCACTTCGAAACGGGTGTTCTGCTTGCGCAGGATGTCCAGCATCTTGTCCAGATCGGCATCAGTCACGTCGGCGCTCAGGCGCTCTACGGTGATACCGTCGAAACCGGCAACGGTGAACTCAGGGAACACTTCGAATACGGCTACGTATTCCAGGTCCTTGCCAGCTTCCAGGGATTTTGGCTCGATCGACGGCGAACCAGCCGGGTTCAGCTTCTGCTCAACCACCGCTTCGTAGAAGGAGGACTGGATCACGTCGCCTACAGCTTCCTGGCGAGCATCAGCACCGAAACGGCGCTTGATTTCGCTCATTGGCACTTTGCCTGGACGGAAGCCAGCAATCTTGGCCTTTTGGGCAGTCTGCTGCAGACGCTTGTTGACCTGAGTCTCGATGCGCTCAGCCGGCACGGTGACGCTCATGCGGCGCTCAAGAGCAGTAGTATTTTCAACAGAAACTTGCATGGATATTCCTCGTTGCACAGACGTTAGCCGGCCGTTTCCGACCCCAGAATCAAGGGCATGCATTCTAGTGGGTCAAACTCAAGAAGTCACCCTACTGAAAACGGGTAAAAACGCAGCAGGCAATTTATAGGTGCGAATGCACGAATGCACCTCGCCCCGAAGGCAAATACAGCCAGTCACGCCAGGGCTCTGCGCCAACCCTTCTATATATAGAAGAGACTGCCAATCATCTCCCTGACAGCCGATCTTGCAAGCAAGACCGGCGGGCAGCGCGGCATCATCGAGAAACATAAATACGACGAAACGCCCCGCCGCTGCAGCTCAGAACTTGCAGCCGCTAAAACAAAAAAGGCGCCAGACTGTTAAATCTGGCGCCTTTTCGAAATATGGGGTGGACGATGGGGATCGAACCCACGACAACGGGAGTCACAATCCCGTGCTCTACCAACTGAGCTACGCCCACCATATTGCAGTACAAAGAATGAACAACTTCTCTGTTGAACCTCGACCACGCCAAGCGACATGAGCAAAGCTTTATTTGGTGCGGATGAAGAGACTCGAACTCTTACGCCTCGCGGCGCTGGAACCTAAATCCAGTGTGTCTACCAATTCCACCACATCCGCGGTTGAAGCTTTTAAAGCAAAGGCGCCAGATTGTTAATCTGGCGCCTTTCGAAATATGGGGTGGACGATGGGGATCGAACCCACGACAACGGGAGTCACAATCCCGTGCTCTACCAACTGAGCTACGCCCACCATATCGCGTTACTTGTGCCAAAGTTGCCTAATGGCGCACCCGGCAGGACTCGAACCTGCGACCATCCGCTTAGAAGGCGGATGCTCTATCCAGCTGAGCTACGGGCGCCTTGTTAGCTGTAACCTTGAAGGACTACAAACTAAGTGCTTTCCAGCTTTGCAGAACCGCGGTTCCGCTCGACCTTCTCAACCAGTGCTAGGCTGTGCCCGACAAGTGCGACGAATAGTATAGAGCGACCTGAAGGCCGTCAAATCTTTTTTAAAAAAAATTCATTTAATTAAAGGGCTTAGAGGAATTTGCAGACCAAGCGCCTTTGCCCTCACCGCATGACATGCGAGAATGCGTTCTCTTTTTTTCCCCTCTCGATGGTTAATCACGCGCAATGACTGCACAACTTATCGACGGCAAATCGATCGCCGCCAGCCTGCGCCAGCAGATCGCCCAACGCGTCACCGAGCGTCGCCAGCAAGGTCTGCGCACGCCGGGCCTCGCGGTGATCCTGGTCGGCAGCGATCCTGCCTCTCAGGTTTATGTCTCGCACAAGCGTAAAGACTGTGAAGAAGTCGGCTTCCTTTCCCAGGCCTATGACCTGCCTTCCGAAACCACTCAAGAAACGCTGACCGATCTGATCGATCGCCTGAACGACGACCCGGCGATTGATGGCGTTCTCCTGCAGCTTCCACTTCCAGAGCACCTGGATGCCTCCAAACTGCTGGAGCGCATTCGTCCGGACAAAGACGTCGACGGCTTCCATCCTTATAACGTCGGTCGCCTGGCCCAGCGCATTCCCCTGCTGCGCCCCTGCACCCCCAAAGGCATTATGACCTTGCTGGAAAGCACCGGCGCCGATCTGTACGGGATGAATGCCGTCATTGTCGGTGCCTCCAACATTGTTGGTCGCCCGATGGCGATGGAGTTGTTGCTGGCCGGTTGCACCGTGACCGTCACCCACCGCTTCACCAAGGACCTGGCTGGCCACGTCGGCCGCGCCGATCTGGTCGTGGTCGCCGCCGGCAAGCCGGGCCTGGTCAAGGGCGAGTGGATCAAGGAAGGCGCCATCGTGATTGACGTCGGAATCAACCGCCAGGCAGACGGCAAGCTGGTCGGTGATGTGATCTACGAAACCGCCCTGCCCCGTGCAGGCTGGATCACACCAGTGCCCGGCGGTGTAGGCCCGATGACTCGTGCCTGCCTGCTGGAAAACACTCTGTATGCAGCTGAAACACTGCACAGCTAAGTTGCAGATTGGCATAAGAAGAACCCCGCCCATCGCGGGGTTTTTTTTGTCTGTAAAAAAAGATCGACCATCCGCCGGAAAATGACGTTTTTTTCATGTTTCCAAGGACTTTCACCTGTTACTTGAACAACCATCGACAGTTATTCAGCCATACTCCAAAATGTCGCGCTTTTTGAGAAATAGCCCGTTACAAAACGGCTTATCAACACCTTATGAGTCTGCCAGCGTGAAAATCCGTCTTTCTATCCTGAGCCTATTGTTTGCCGTTACAGGGATTCTCATCACGCCAATCGCCAGCGCTGGCGAAACGACCGCGGCGCCGCGGGACAACACACGACTCAAGCTCGCGTCCGGCAGCACTTTGCTGGTTGATTTGCAGACCAACAAAGTCATCTATGCCAATAACCCGGACGTGGTGGTACCCATCGCTTCCGTCAGCAAGTTGATGACCGGCCTGGTCGTGGTCGAAGCCCGTCAGAACATGGACGAGTACATCAACATCAACATCAGTGACACCCCGGAAATGAAGGGCGTGTTTTCCCGGGTCAAACTCAACAGCGAGATGCCACGCCGGGAAATGCTTCTGATCGCGCTGATGTCCTCGGAGAACCGCGCCGCCGCGAGCCTCGCCCATCACTACCCTGGCGGTTATGCGGCATTTATTGCCGCAATGAACGCCAAGGCAAGGGCACTGGGCATGAACAGCACGCACTTTGTCGAACCGACCGGCCTGTCACCGCGCAACGTGTCCACCGCTCGCGACCTGAGCAAGCTATTGGTCGCCGCGCACAAGTACCCTTTGCTGACTGAGCTGAGCACGACCAAGCAAAAAACCGTGTCGTTCCGCAAACCCAATTACAGCCTGGGTTTCCGCAACACCGACCATCTGGTCAACAAACCGAACTGGAACATCGAACTGACCAAGACCGGTTTTACCAACGCTGCTGGTCACTGCCTGGTGCTGGTGACCCATATGGCTAATCGCCCGGTTGCGCTGGTCATTCTTGACGCCTACGGCAAGTACACCCACTTCGCCGATGCCACGCGCATTCGCAAATGGGTCGAAACCGGCAACAGCGCGACGGTGCCGTCCGTAGCGTTGCAATACAAATCGGACAAAAACCTCAAGCAACGCCAGAGCGGCGTGGTTGAAGCCTCGAAGTAGCAACGCGACACGAACCTGTGGCGAGGGAGCTTGCTCCCGCTGGGCTGGGAAGCGGCCCCATGGGACAGCTACGCTGTCCAGCGGGAGCAAGCTCCCTCGCCACAGTTTTTTTTAGCCATTAATCATTAGGCAGCGGCATCTGGTCATCATCCGGAATACCGTCTCCAGCGCTCGGATCCCGCCAACCTTTCGGATGTTCCCCGGGTGCAACCGCTGGACGGGCCAGCGGATCACGCAGCGGGCTGTCAGGGTCCATCACCGGGTCCATGTCTTTCTCCGGCGTCGTAGGAACAGTCTCCGGACGCTTGTCATCGAAACTCGAATCAGTAGACATACGCACCTCCATCAAGTCTGCGGTTTCAGATCGCCAAGGGGATCGTAGGGCTTCGCCGGAGCCTTGGGGTTATCACCCGGTTTTACGTCCCGAGGGGCCTTGGCCGGCCCTGTGGGGTCGACCTGGGGATCAGCGAGATCGGGGGAATCGGGGTCAAAGTCGAGCTCATCACCGGAGGAGTGCTCAGATGAATGTGGGCCGTCGGGCGTAGAGGAATGAACCATGGTCGCCTCCTGATCAGGGCCCGAAACGTTCGGGCCCTTACAGATCAGAGGCTGGCTGCGGTCGCAGGTGCCCGGCAGGTGACGAACGGGACTACTGTGCGGCCAAGGCTTTCCTGGCTTTGGCGGCCGCCTGCTCCTGACCGGCCTGGGCCAAGTCACTCGCCGCCTTGAGCCAGCGCGGACGATCGACCTGGGCCGGGATTTGCGTCGGACTCTGGATCAACACTGCCCAACCGCCAGCGTCCTTGAAGGCCGATTCAAACGAGCTGAAGCTCATCAGCGTATTGCGATTCATGCCGGCCCGCAGCAAGACTGTTTGCTTCTGGCGGTTATATCCGGAAAGAATCGCGTAACGAGGCTCGGCCCACATCGCAGAACCCTCAGTGAAGCGCACCATCACTGGAAAGCCGGCGGCTACCTGGCTCAGCAACGCGGGCAAATTACTGTCGAGGGGATAGACGACCATGCCGTACTCACGGGCAAGGCTTTGCATGTTTTGTTGCAATTGCCCTTCCGCACCCGGCAGGTGCAAGGGTTCATCGAGCAGGCCCGGCGTGATCACGACGCCCTGCTGCGACAACATGCTCGCCAACACTTGCGGCCCGCTCTGGAACGCGACGCCTTTGTAGAACCGACCACTAAGCTCCACCCGCTCAGGCAGACGCTTGACCTGCGGGTCGACACTCCCCGCACAGCCCGTCAGGCTGGCAATAATCAACGCCATGCAAAGCGCTCGAGGAATCACTCGCACTATCATCACTCTCTTGTTCAGTTGCCAGGCAATCGCGTCGGCTAGGCCGTCGATGATAGGTCGCCGCGCAGCGCCGGTATAGCCTTAAACCGTAGTTGAATGGGTTGGATAGAGCGAACTGGTTGGTGATAGCCGACCTTTGGTCAATAGCCTGAAATACGGCAACGGCTAGACTGTGTTCTAAAGAGCACAAGCACAGTGAGTGCGCCCGCAGCAGGGCAAAGAGGAGGCACAGATGAGCCTGACAATGACCATCGTGATGTTGATTTTCGGCTGGCTGGCCGTCGCCGCGGCCATGTTGTGGGGCGTGCTGCGGATTACCCGACGCCACCATCACCATCCGGTTCAGCCGGCACCACTGGCAAAAGAAGAAGAATCACCCGCCTCTCACGCCAGCGCCCACTGATTTACAACGGGGCACAAACAAAAACGGCCGCCTGACTTCTTCCAGAAGTTTCAGGCGGCCGTTTCATTTGGCGACTATCAGGCTTCAGCAGCCAGGCGCTTATGCCGGTTGCGACGCAGGATGTTCAGCACCTCGACTGCCGCCGAGAATGCCATCGCCGCATACACATAGCCTTTCGGTACGTGGGCACCGAAGCCTTCGGCGATCAGCGTCATGCCAATCATGATCAAGAAGCCCAGGGCGAGCATCACTACTGTCGGGTTGTCGTTGATGAACTTGGCCAGCGGATCAGCCGCGAACAACATCACCAGCACCGAGACCACTACTGCGATGACCATGATCGGCAAATGCTCGGTCATGCCAACAGCGGTAATGATGCTGTCGATGGAGAACACCATGTCCAGCATCAGGATCTGACCGATCGCCGCGGCAAAACCCAAGGTCACGGTCGATGTCGCCGACTTCGGATCTTCCGGTGCCGGATCCATGCTGTGATGGATCTCGGAGGTTGCCTTCCACAACAGGAACAGACCGCCAGCGATCAGGATCATGTCTTTCCAGGAAAGCGCATGGCCAAGTACCTCGAACACCGGCGCAGTCAACTGGACGATGAACGCGATGGTGCTGAGCAAGCCCAGACGCAGTATCAATGCCATGCCGATACCGATTCGGCGTGCCTTCTGCCGATTCTGCAAGGGCAGTTTGTTGGTCAGGATCGAGATGAAGATCAGGTTATCGATGCCCAGCACGATTTCCATCACGATCAGCGTCGACAAGGCGACCCAGGCTGCGGGGCTGGCGGCAAGCTGTAAAAGGTATTCCATTGGGTCAGTCCTGACTCGTTATAAGACGTTTAGATTTCCTGGGAAGAAGATTCGGTTTTTTCCGCCTCTTTTTCCGATGATTCTTTTTTGCTGATCAAGCTACCCGTGGCATCGCTGAGCGCTTGCTCGGCGGCTTTGTGGGTATCGTCAATCGCTTGTTTGGCGCTTTCGGCTGCCTTGCCCATCAATTGCTGAGCGCTTTTCTCGGCCTGGTCGCAACCGGCCAATACCAGTAAAGACGTGATCAGCAGGGCCGTGGCTTTAACCTTCATGATGTTTTCCTCGATAGAACGAACGAGACCGAAACGATGGCCCGCTAATAGCGACGCATTCTAGGGAGACAAACACTTCAGGAAAATTCGTATTTTTAGCAGCTATACTTCGGTTTTTACGAATCCAGCATTCATCACACAATCGCTTTATGTAGGTGCTGCCGCAGACTGCGATCTTTTGACGTTGCTTTTAAAGATCGCGGCCTTCGGCAGCTCCTACGGGGATATCAGTAGTGCTCAACTATCGCCAATTGCATTATTTTTGGGTGGTGGCCAAAACCGGCAGCATCGTGCGCGCCTGTGAACAGCTGAACCTCACGCCGCAAACCATCAGCGGGCAGATTTCATTGCTTGAACAGACCTATGGCATCGAGTTATTTCGCCGGGTAGGCCGGCAACTGGAACTTACCGAGGCCGGTCGGCAGACCCTGCCCTACGCCGAACAAATGTTTCAACTGGGTGGCGAACTGGAGTTGATGTTACGCGCCCAGCCCAACGAACAGCAGATTCTGTTTCGCGTCGGCGTCGCTGACGTTGTGCCCAAATCCATCGTCTACCGCCTGATCGCACCGACCATGGAGCTGAACGAACCACTGCGCATCACCTGCCGCGAAGACAAACTTGAGCGTCTGCTCGCCGACCTGGCGATCCAACGCCTGGACCTGGTGATTTCCGACAGCCCGATGCCGTCGCACCTGGACATCAAGGGTTACAGCCAGAAACTGGGTGAGTGCGGGATCAGCTTCTTTGCCACCCCAGAACTGGCGGCTCGTTATGGAAACGACTTTCCGCGCAACCTGCACGGTGCGCCGTTGTTGATCCCCGGCCCGGAAACCGTGGTGCGCAGCCGTTTGCAACGCTGGTTCGCCGAGCAGCAGATCCAGCCGCAGATTGTCGGCGAGTTCGATGACAGTGCATTGATGCAGGCCTTCGGCCAATCGGGCAGCGGGATTTTCATCGGCCCGAGCGTAATTGCCGATGAAGTGAAACGCCAATGCGGCGTGGAGGTGATCGGCCAGACCGACGCGGTGAGCGAGTCGTTCTACGCCATCTCAGTGGAACGCAAGGTCAAGCACCCCGGCATTGTCGCCATTACCGAAGGTGCCCGACGCGAGTTGTTTACAGCGCTGTGACGACTTCCCGCGGCTTGAAGGTCATCAGTGCAATGGCCAGCAGGATCGAGGCAAGGATAAAACCGGCCGCGGCGAAACCAAGGCCTTGCAGGCCAACGCTGTCGATCACCCGTCCGCCGATCATCGCACCCAGACCGATGCCGAGATTGGCCCCGGCAATGTTCAACGATGCGGCGAACGCCGGTGCTTGCGGGGCTGCTTTCATCAAGCGCACATGGCTGACCAGGAAAAGCGCGGCCTGGGTCACGCCCCAGACGCCCATCGCCGCCGCCAGCCCCACAGGTGAATGAATATTCGGCACCAGCGCCACCAGCCCGGCAATCATGAAGGCACAGAACATCATTGAAGCCATCAGTGGATGGCGATCCACGGCGCGACCGCCCAGCGAGTTGCCGATCAGTCCGACCGCACCGAAGCCCATCAGGCACCAGCCCACCACCGTGCCGTTGAAACCGGCAAGTCGTTCGAGAATGTCCGCCAGATAGGTGTAGGCGGTGAACATGCCGCTGAACACAATCACTGACAGCAGCACGTGACCGAGCATCAGCGGGCTGCGCAGGATCTTGAACTGCGACCTGAAGCTCACTTGATGTTGATGCAAGTTGGTTTTCGGCAGATAGATAAACAGCAGCAAGGCTTTGGCAAAGGCGATGACCGCCAGAATCGCGAAAGCACTGCGCCAGCCGAACGCGTCGGAAATCAGCGTGCCCACCGGAATGCCGAACACCGAGGCGCAGACAATACCGAAGCCGATCTTGGCAATGGCACGTCCGGCGTAGTCCGGCCCGACGATGTCCACCGCCGTCTCGCTGGCCAAAGCCCAGAACACCGGAAGACCCAGCGCCGGAACCAACCGGGCAAACGCCATCACCCAGATATTCGGCGCCAGGGCTGCGAGCGTGTTGGCCAGGCCAAACATGATCAACACCGAGATAAACAGCTTGCGCCGCTCGAAACGGGCGAAGTACGCCGTGAGAAACGGCCCGAACGCGGCGACGGTGAACGCGAACAAGGTCACCAGCAACCCGGCTTGCGGGATGCTGACCTCCAGATCCCGGGCAATTGCCGGTAACAGGCCAATGATGATGAATTCCGTGGTCAGCACCGTGAAACCGGCGGCGGACAACAGAAGAATGGGCAACAGCATGCAAAACTCCAGAAAAAACGACGACACCAGCGAAGACCCGAAGGCCCACTGGCAAGATGAAAATGAGGATGGCGAATCTTAACAGAGTGTTTCCGGACGCGGTTGCACGAACCTGCATTTCGCGTTGAAGGCCGTGGCGGCAGTTCGTCACAGGCTGAAAGATCGTGCCTACGCTGTGATAAAGTCCGCGCCCTGAAAAACGTACACCCAGTGTTCATCGGCCATTTTTGCGTCGATGTCGCGACACACTTCGGTTTCCTGCCCGCCGAACGCGCGGCGAAATCATGCACTTATAAAAAATTCAGAGACGCCGTTTTATGACTGCTTCATCCCCTTCTTTATTGCACCGCCTCAAACGCCTGAGCCTGGTCACGCAAATCGTCATCGGCCTTATCGCCGGCATTGCCTTGGCCCTGTTTGCACCTGAAGCGGCGAAGTCCACTGCGTTTATCGGCAAAGTGTTTGTCAGCGCACTGAAAGCGGTCGCGCCGATTCTGGTGTTCGTGCTGGTCATGGCGTCGATCGCCAACCACAAGCACGGTCAGGAAACTCATATCCGGCCGATTCTGTTCCTGTATCTGCTGGGCACATTCGCCGCCGCGGTGGTCGCGGTAGTGGCCAGCATGATGTTCCCCTCGAGCCTGGTGCTGTCGACCCAGGACGTTGCGGTGTCGGCACCGGGCGGGATCGGCGAAGTCCTGCAAAGCCTGCTGCTGAGCGTGGTGGACAACCCGGTCAGTGCACTGATGAACGCCAACTTCATCGGTATTCTCGCCTGGGCCATCGGTATGGGTATCGCCATTCGCCACGCAGGCGACACCACTCGTGAAGTACTGGGCGACCTGTCGAACGGGGTGACGGTGATCGTGCGCCTGGTGATCAGCTTCGCACCGCTGGGTATCTTCGGCCTGGTGGCCTCGACCCTGGCCACTTCCGGTTTTGGCGCGCTGATTGGTTACGCACACCTGCTGGCCGTGCTGCTCGGTTGCATGCTGTTCGTGGCGCTGGTAATGAACCCGCTGATCGTGTTCTGGAAGCTGCGCCGCAACCCTTATCCGCTGGTACTGACCTGCCTGCGCGAGAGCGGCATCACCGCGTTCTTCACCCGCAGTTCGGCGGCGAACATCCCGGTCAACCTGGAGTTGAGCAAGCGTCTGGGCCTGCACGAGGACACGTACTCGGTGTCGATCCCATTGGGCGCGACCATCAACATGGCGGGCGCCGCGATCACCATCACCGTGCTCACCCTGGCCGCCGTGCATACATTGGGTATCGCCGTGGACATCCCGACCGCGATTCTGCTGAGCGTCGTTGCGGCAATCTGCGCTTGCGGCGCTTCGGGCGTGGCGGGCGGTTCGCTGTTGCTGATTCCGCTGGCATGCAGCCTGTTCGGCATTCCCAGCGAAATCGCCATGCAGGTGGTGGCGGTTGGTTTCATCATCGGCGTGTTGCAGGACTCGGCGGAGACGGCGCTGAATTCCTCCACCGACGTGCTGTTCACCGCAGCGGCTTGCCTGGGTGAAGAGGCAAAAGCAGAACGCCTGGCCTGACAAAAATCTCTGTGGGAGCTAGCCTGCTAGCGATGATGGCGCAACATTCAACATTGATGTTGGCTGACAGTACGCCATCGCTAGCAGGCTAGCTCCCACAGGGTTCGTGGTGCAGCGAATAAATGCATACCCATGAAAAAGCCCCCGAAGCCTAAGGCTCCGGGGGCTTTTTTGTATCTGGACGGTTTTAGAACGCGCCCATGTAATCGCGCTTGCCCACTTCCACACCGTTATGACGCAGTAGCGCATAAGTCGTGGTGACGTGGAAGAAAAACTGCGGCAGGCCATAGGTCAGCAGGTAAGACTGACCCGTGAAGCGTTTCTCCTTGGGTGTGCCCGGACGGGTGACGATCTCGATCCCTTCCTTGCCATTGATCTGGTCCGGCTTGAACTCGCCAATGAAGGCCAGGACCTTGGCGATCAACGCTTGCAGCTCGGCGAAGGTGGTTTCGGTGTCGTCGTACTTCGGCAGTTCGACTTCAGCCAGGCGCGCGGAAACACCCTTGGCGAAATCAACTGCAATCTGCACCTGACGCACCAGCGGGAACATGTCCGGGTACAGGCGAGCCTGCAGGAAGGCGTTCGGGTCGATGTTCTTGGCGCTCGCGTGGGCTTCCGCTTTCTTCAGCACATCGCTCAGGGCGTTGAGCATTTGCTGGAAAACAGGCACAGAAGCGTCGTACAGGGAAATGGTCATGGCAGTCTCGTGTGATGACAGGAAAGAACGTGGGCCGATTATAGCCACCCCCGACCGTCCTGCGGCTTGTCTTTTATCCTGCAAGGATTAGGCTAGGCTGCTTCGACGGCACAGGGAAAAGCGCGATGAGCACTGATCAAGAACAGACCTTTGACGAACCACGCCTGAACGGCACGGAAATCCGCATTTTGGGCTCGTTGATCGAAAAACAGGCCACCAGCCCGGAAACCTATCCGCTGACCCTCAATGCCCTGGTGATTGCCTGCAACCAGAAGACCAGCCGTGAGCCGGTGATGAACCTCACCCCTGGCCAGGTCGGCCAGAGTCTGCGTGCACTTGAAGGGCGCGGCTTTGCCAAATTGGTGATGGGTAGCCGCGCCGATCGCTGGGAGCATAAGGTCGACAAGGCGCTGGAACTGGTGCCGGCGCAGGTGATTCTGACGGGGCTGATGTTCCTGCGCGGCCCGCAGACGGTCAACGAACTGCTGACCCGCAGTGGTCGCATGCATGAATTCGAAGACACCGAACAGGTGGTGCATCAACTGGAGCGGTTGATTGCCCGAGGCCTGGCAGTGCTGATCCCGCGCCAGGCTGGCCAACGTGAGGATCGTTATACCCATGCACTGGGTGATCCGGCGGATATCGAAGCGATTCTCGCGGCGCGGCAAAATCCGTCGGAGCGCAGTACCGGCAGCGGTGTTTCAATCGAGCGGATCGAAGAGCTTGAAGCGCGGATTGCGGCGCTGGAAGAGCGGTTGGAGCGACTGGAGTAGAGTGAGTTTCCAGTCACTTTGATGCTGGATGCACCGCCGCCATCGCGAGCACGCTCCCACAATAGGCTTGCGGTGCGCGCCTGTAGGAGCAAGCTTGCTCGCGATGGCGTCCGTACAATCAATACAGGTCAGCTGCGGGCGAATTCCACCGCTTTGCCAAACTGCTCCTCGGTCGGTCGCACCCCGGTGTACAGCACAAACTGCTCCAGCGCCTGAATCGCGATGACTTCGAGCCCGGTGATCAACCGCTTGCCTTCAGCCCGGCCGCGCACAATCAGCGGTGTTTCCGAGGGAACTGCCACCACGTCGAAGACCGTTTCCGCCTGGGCGATGGCATCCGCCTCGAAGGCCAATTGATCGGCCTCCAGACCACCGGTCATACCGATCGGCGTGACGTTGATCAGCATCTGCGGACGTCGGCCACCCAGCTCCGCTTGCCATTCGTACCCCAATGATCGCGCCAATGCCTGCCCAGCGTGCTCGTTGCGGGCCACAATCACGCCGTTTTTATAGCCGCCATCGCGCAAGGCGCTAGCAACCGCTTTGGCCATGCCGCCGCTGCCACGCAGGGCAAAGGTCGAATCCTTGGGCACTTCGTGGGTTCGCAGCAGTTGAGCGATAGCGATGTAATCGGTGTTGTAGGCTTTCAGATGGCCATCGGAGTTGACGATTGTATTGATCGATTGAATGGCGGCCGCCGATGCATCCAGCTCATCGACCAAAGCAATACAGGCTTCCTTGAACGGCATCGACACACCGCACCCACGGATCCGTAGTGCTCGAATTCCGGCGACTGCGCCAGGCAGATCCTGACTGGCGAAGGCCTTGTAATAGAAATTCAGGCCCAGTTGTTCATACAGATGATTGTGAAATCTGAGGCCAAAGTTCCCTGGCCGCCCGGAAAGCGACATGCACAACTGGGTGTCTTTGTTGGGGTTCATCTGCATGAAAATCTCCTTCAAACGCACTTTCGGATGGACGGGATTAGCCAGCCCACCGGTTCTGATCGATCATATTTGTGCAGCTGTTCGCGGCCTGTCACGACCGTCAGCAAACCGGTACAGACCTTACACAAAATTTACCCACCGGCTGTGCTGTTTTTCGGAAAAAAGCTGTCTTAGATGTATCCCCGCGACAATCCTTGTATCTATCGCAGACACAAGCGCCGGGTCGAAGAAACGAGGAACTATCATGATCCGTAAAATCCCCACAGTTGCCTTGCTGATCAGCGCACTCGCTATCACAGGTCAGGCGCAAGCCCATGGTGGTGGTAATGATGCGGCGGTATACGGAGCGATTGTCGGTACTGCCATCGTCGGCTCGGCCCTGATCAACGCCAATCGACCGGTGTATGTCGCACCCCAACCGGTCTACGCCCAGCCCGCGCCGGTCTATTACGCACCGCCACCTCCGGTTTACTACCAGCCGGCGCCGGTCTACGTGCAACAACCGATCTACTATCGCCCGGCCCCGGTTTATTACGGTCCGCCTCGTGGTTATTACGGCCCACCTCGCGGCTACTATGGCCCACCCCACGGTTACGGCCGCTGGTAACAGGTTCATCAAGCCCCGCTTTCTGTGCGGGGCTTTTTATTGCGAGCGTAAAAATCTGTCTCCCACACACCGCCATTCGTCGTCGCAGGTCTGGATAAATCTCGTCAAGGTCGCTCTGGGAACAGCCCGATCGACACCGATTGGAAAAACTGTCCGTCAAACAGTTGATAAGAACAAGGACGACCTCATGCCCACACAAAACCCGCACCGCATTGTCGGTTTGTGCACCTGCGCCAAGGTGTACAACGTACTGACCGAACTCAAGCAACTGGAAGGCCACCGCAGCGCCAAGTTTCTTTCGCTGCTGACCAGGAACCTGGTGCGCAAAGGCCTGCTCAGCGAGCAGGAAGTGGTTCATATGCTCGATCAGGTGGTCGACTGACCGACAGCCGGTCGATTGCCCACTGCGGCATCAATGTCCACTATCGAACGCGTTGATTTTTCGTTGCCGCTCCAGAACCGTAAGGTAGCTCCATAGATTAATGGAGGTACTTATGATGTCTCAGATTCAGATCATGTCCGTTATCGGCAGCGCCGTTCCCGCCTCACTCAGAGAACTGGGCATGCTTGCCTGCTGGTATCTGGTGCAGGACGGCGAGCCAATCAGCGGCCCACTCACTTCGCTGCCCGCCGCCAGGGCGATGTCGCAACAAATCGGCACCGGTCGGCCCGGGCAACTCAGCGCCTAAGGCAGCTGAACACGCGGTTTGGTCTCGATGAAAATGGCCCAGCTCGACATGAAAAGGGCCGCGATCAACGGGCCGATGACGAAGCCGTTCAGGCCAAAAATCGCCAGGCCGCCGAGGGTCGAGATCAGGATCATGTAGTCCGGCATCTTGGTGTCCTTGCCCACCAGGATCGGACGTAATACGTTATCCACCAGCCCGATCACCAACACACCGAACAACACCAGCGTCACCCCTTGCCAGATCGCTCCTGTGAACAGGAAGAACGCAGCAACCGGCGCCCAGATAATCCCCGCCCCCACCGCTGGCAACAATGACAGAAACGCCATCAACACCGCCCAGATCAATGCACTGGGAATCTCCAGAAACCAGAAAATCAAACCGCCCAGGGCGCCTTGGGTAATGGCGACCACCAGGTTGCCTTTTACCGTCGCCCGCACCACCCGATTGAACTTGAGCTGCAACCGACGCTTCTGGCTTTCCTCCAGTGGCACGGCCATGCGCACCTTGCGTGCGAGTTCCGCACCGTCGCGCAGGAAGAAAAACAGCAGGTACAACATGATGAAAAAACTGACGATGAACTCGAATGTTCCCTGACCAAAACTGAAGGCCTGGGTGGCGACGAACTCGTTACCGGTCATGGCGCTCTTGATGATTTTCTCGCGAAGCCCATTGAGCTCACCCATGCCGAAGCGGTCGAGCAGATGCTGGAAGTACGGCGGCAGGCTGTGCTTGAACTGCGCTACATAGCCGGCGATGTCCAACTCGCCGCTTTCGATGTTCTTGTAGAGCGCCGTTCCCTCCTGGACCAGGAAGATACTCAGGATAATCACCGGCAGAATCGCAATCAGCAGACAGATGCTCAGTGTGAGCAACGAGGTGAGATTGCGCTGCCAGCCGAATTTCAGCTGCAGCTGACGTTGCAAGGGCGCGAAGAGAATACCGAGGATCACCGCCCAGAACACCGCACCGTAGAACGGCAGCAGTATCCAGATGAACGCAACACTCACCAGCAACAGCAAGATGGCCAACGATTTGTCTTTGAGCGTCTCTTTGTTCATGTCCGATCCATGCCAGTGCGCCGGGACGCGAAGGTACGCCCTGATGCTTAGGCCACTGCAGCGCGCACGAGTGCCATCCGTTGGTGAATAAAGCATAGATCCAGATCAATAAGTCCTCGGACCAAGGGGGTTACCCTGCGCGACTTTTGCGATCGACTCACCATGAATCTCATTGCTCCGGAACTGCTTGCCCCCGCCGGCACCCTGAAAAACATGCGTTACGCCTTCGCCTACGGCGCCGATGCGGTGTACGCCGGCCAGCCGCGCTACAGCCTGCGCGTGCGTAACAACGAATTCGATCACGCCAACCTGGCCCTCGGCATTCGCGAGGCCCAGGCTCAGGGCAAGCGCTTTTACGTAGTGGTGAACATCGCGCCGCACAACGCCAAGCTCAAAACCTTCCTCAAGGACCTGGCACCGATCATTGCCATGGCGCCGGACGCCCTGATCATGTCCGACCCCGGTTTGATCATGCTGGTGCGCCGTCACTACCCGCAGATGCCGATACACCTCTCGGTACAGGCCAACACGGTCAACTGGGCCAGTGTCGAGTTCTGGCAGCAACAGGGGTTGAGCCGGATCATCCTGTCGCGGGAGCTGTCCCTGGAGGAAATCGCCGAAATTCGCCAGCAAGTCCCGGCCATGGAGCTGGAAGTGTTCGTCCACGGCGCGTTGTGCATGGCCTATTCGGGTCGTTGCCTGTTGTCGGGTTACATGAACAAGCGCGACGCCAACCAGGGCAGTTGCACCAATGCCTGCCGCTGGAAATATGCGGCGCAACCGGCCACGGAAAATCTCGCCGGGGACATCGTTCAACTCTTTCAACCGGAACCGACACTGGGTCTCGGTGCCCCCACCGAGCAGTTGTTTCTGCTGCAGGAAGCCAATCGCCCCGATGAACTGATGCCCGCCTTCGAAGACGAACACGGCACCTACATCATGAACGCCAAGGACCTGCGCGCCGTGCAGCATGTCGAGCGCTTGACGCAAATGGGCGTGCATTCACTGAAAATCGAAGGCCGGACCAAATCGCACTTCTACTGTGCAAGAACCACGCAAGTGTACCGTCGGGCCATCGACGATGCAGTGGTCGGTCGCGAGTTCGACCGCAGTCTGATGACCGACCTGGAGTCCCTCGCCCAACGCGGCTACACCGAAGGTTTCCTGCGTCGGCACGTGCATGACGAGTACCAGAATTACCAGAACGGCAGCTCGGTGTCGGAACGGCAGCAATTCGTCGGCGAACTGACCGGCGAGCGACGGGACCGGTTGGCGGAGGTCAAGGTGAAGAACCGCTTTGCCCTGGGCGATCACATGGAACTGATGACGCCCAGGGGTAATTTTCACTTCGATCTGCATCAACTGAACAATGTCAAAGGCGACGCGATTGACGTGGCTCCGGGGGATGGGCATACGGTGTATTTACCGATACCGGATGCGGTGGATTTAAGTTTTGGCCTGCTGATGCGCGATGTGCGCCTGACCTGACCATCAACAACACCGGAGCCGGAATTACTCGGTAATCTTCTCGAAGTTGCGGTAGAACAGGTCGTCGTCTCGGCTGTCGGTCATGGAATGCAACTGGTAGCTGCGATTGAGCCGTGCACCGCCGTCTCGGGTCAGTGGCGACCAGACAAGGTTGGCGCGGCGCATGGTCGACATGCTCATCAGTTCGTCGAACGGAATAGACAGGTAGATGCCTTTGTCGAAACTACCCTCTCCGTATTCTGCACCGGTTGCGGTGGTGATGGTTGCCCAGGCACCAAACCGTACGCCGTTGGAAAACTCCCGTGAGATGTCCAGCGTGCCACCCCAGTCGCCGGCCAGGTAACGCCCGACGCTGATGGCTGCCAGCGTATCGTAGGGCAAGTCGGTGTAGCCGGTGATGTGACCGGTCACCACCGAGTAATCACGCAAACCAAACCCCTGGTCAAAATCACGCTGACGGACGTAATTCAGGTCCGCCCCCAATGACCAGCGCTCACCGGTCGGACGAAACAGCACCTCGCCCCCCACACCAGCAAACATCGACTCCATATAGCCGCCGTACACCATGCCGTACAGGTCTTTGTCCAACTGCTCGGCATGGCTGACCTGGAACAGCGGCATGGTCACATCGGAGGTGGTCATATACTGGCGCAAGTCCGTGCGCACACGCGGCAAGCCGCTGGGCGCGTCATAGGTGAACTTGTCGAAGTTGTTGATCAGGTTGGCACTGAGCAAGCCACTCCACCAGGTGTTGCGGTTGAACCGGTACTCGGCGTCCGCATCGGCGCTGAATTGATAGAGCAGGCCATCGGGGCCGCCCACGTTCTGCTTGAATCCCAACCCGACGCCATAAGCGAATGCCTGCGGCGCTTCGGTGTAGAGGGTTTTCTCGTTGTGCGGCATCGCCGGGTTGATCTCGGTGGTGCGGTGCAGCGTTTGCAGCGGCTCCTCGTTGTTGATCACTTCGCGAAAGGTTTGCCGAGGCACACTGGTCTCTTCAAGCGGCAGGTCGTAGCGCTTGTTGACCACGGTGAACCAGTCGATCTCGTCGTTGACGCTGTTGTCCAGAATCCGGCTCGCACGGCCTACGCCTTTGGCCGAATGGAAGTAACGCTGCTGCTCGCCATACACGATCAATTCGGAATCGCGCTGACTGATGCGCTCGACCTTGTACCCGGCATTTTGCTGCAGGCGCCGTGACACATCGGCCCAATTGACCTGATCCAACTCGGTGCTCGGCGCTTTCGCCGGCAATGGCTCAGCCGGTGGATCGAACGTCTTCGCCGGTGCCTTTCGGCTGACGAAGTTGGTGTGAAAGGTGACGCCGAACATCGCCGTGTTGCCACGTTCCCACGCCGCGCTGAAATCGACCGAGTCAGTCAGCTTGAACACCGCGCCGAGGTTGATCGGCGAGTCCTGCTTGATCTCGTTGTCCTTCGGCTCGTTCTTGTAATCGTTGCCCTCGTATTCGAGTTTCAGACTGAGCCGATCCCAAGGCGTCTGATAGCTTACGCCGCCGAAAAAGGAAGGGCTGCCGCGAAAGTACGCACCGGCGTTAACGTCACCGGTCCCTTCACTGTCCGGTCGGGTCTTGAAGCGATCATCGATATAGCCCAACGGGTTTTCGAAATCGCCGCGATTGCCCAGGTAACCCCAGGCAATCCCGGCGCTGAAGTCAAGGTTGTCGTAGCGCTTGTTGGCCACCACGAACTCACTGGAAAACAAGCCCGTACCACCGATGTCCCGGAAGCCCACGGCCACTTCGGGCGCCCAATGGGTTTCTTCCCATACGCGGGCTTTGAGGTCGACCGCCTTGTCCTTATAGCTCTGGCTGCCGCTCAGCGATTCGGGGCCGTAAGGGCGGTTGGTGATCGCGGTGTAGCGGAACGACCCTTCGAGCCATTCAAGCGGCTGTAGTGAAACGCTGTAACGGCTGTAGGGATCGGTGCGGTTGGCATTGAGGCTCAATTCACCGGCCGGCGCCATTCGGGCCGTCGGCGTTTGCAACAGGCCCGCACCACCGAAATCATTCTGGGTAATACGCGGTTCTGCATAGGCCAAACCACACGGAAACAACAACACGGCTGCAAAACGTAAATTCAACGAACCACCTCAGCCAGCTGCGTGGCAATAAATTCGGCCAACTGCTGATTCAGTTCAGGGATAGGCGGATCAAGGTCATCGTTTTTGACCGGGACCAGAATCTTGCTTCCGGCGGCCGGTATCTGCCCGCTCTCGCGATTCCAGTGCGCAATGCCGACTCGCCGGGAGACGCCGTTGGGCTGGATCAACCACAGGTAATCGGCGTCAGCGTCCTCGAGCGGCGCACAGCCTTGCAGGTAATCGCGGGCTTCTTGCAGCGCTTGATAGGGCAACCGGCAAGGTTCGGCGACAGCGCCAAACACCTCGACCTCATCGACCCGCAGCGGATAGATCAGACGGTCACCGTCGTCCAGGCGAATGTTGCGGGCGAACCCGACTTCCACGGCGACCGGGTCCAGAACGGCCACCTGGCGCCCGGTGACCGGCATGCGCCTGACGTCCTCGGCCAGACGCACCGCCAGGGCGGCCCGGCTCGGCCTGTCGAAGAGCATGGCCATACGCTGCAACACGTCCAGATCAAACAGCACGCCGGCCTTGAGTCGGGTCTGTTGTTCAATCAGCGACTGCCGCAGCAAAACGCCCGCCAACCAGTAACTTTCGGCATTGGGTTGTGCCACGTTGATCACGTCGAGCAATCGTCCGCCCGCAGGCAGTTCGACCGCTCCCGGGTTGGCAACGTCACCGGTGACGGTGACCGCCGCCTGGCTCACGCCGGTGATCAACAGCAGGCACGCCGATAACGCTCTGACCCGCTTCAAGGCGCATGCCTGCGATCAGGGGTCAGTTGAACAATCCTGACCCGCAACTGCGAAGTCAGTTGCTGTTCACTCTGCACAATGAAACCGTCAACGGGATCGACCCAATAACGATTGGTCGCATGCAGGCCGATGGCCGGCGCGTCAATCTGCTCGTCGACACGCAGCACGGCGTATTCCTTGTTGAGGATTTCGAGGGTTTCCATGGATTGGCGGGAGAAGCGGCTGTTCAAGGTCACCCCGACTTCCTGGCCCTGGTAGAGGTCAATCCAGCGCTGGCTGGTGTAGCCATCCGGCACTTGATGAAGACCTTTCTTGAAGGGCGAGACCGCTGCAAGGCGCGTCCCGTCCAGATCGCCGCCCAGGCCCAGGCCGATGCTGCGCACCGCCAGGCCATCGCGCATCAGCAGCACCTGCTTGCCGGACGCGACCCAGAACTGCAGGTCGCCGCGCTCACGCACCAACGCCAGCACGCCGGAACCGGACGGCGTGGTCAGCTTGAGCTGGGGATAGCGAACATCCGCCACCTGGGCTGCCGTCACGTCCAGTTCATCCGGCCCCGTCACCGCCGACTTAAAGTTGGTCAAGGAAGCGACCATCAGCGGGTTACAGCCACACAACATCAAGGCCGCTATCAAGCAGACGCCAACATTCAACGTTCTCACGATCGGACCCGGCCTTAATTGCTGTTGCTGCTGACTTCGCTCATGTTCTTCGCCGCAGACGCGCCCGTACCGACAATCGCTGCCGACGGCACCAATTGGCTGACGAAGCGATTCCAGCGAGTCACGTTGGCAGGACCTACGTAGACAACGTCCTGGGGACGTACTTCAAAGTGCGTGGCCAGCGCCATGGCGGTCGGTGACTGGGCTTGCAACTGGTAGACCTTCGCCGGCTCCACATCGAGGTTTTCAACACCCCTGATCACGTACACGGCGTTGCCGTTGGAGGTGGTCTGACTCAATCCGCCGACCGATCCCAGCACATCGGACAGGTTCATGGTGGCGGTCTTGAAACTCAATGCGCGTGGCTGGTTGACTTCGCCCATGACGTAGATGCGTTTCTTGTCGTTGTACGGCAGATAGAGCTGATCGCCACCCTTGAGATAGACATTCTGCAACTGCGAATCCGGCTGATTGAGCGTGTCGAGACTGAGCGTGTACACCCGCCCGTTTCGCGTCAGCAAAAGACCGGACAAGTCGGCACTCGTCGTATCGATACCGGCTGTACCGAGGGCCTCGACCACACTCAACGGATTGGTGGAAATCGCCTGCGGACCGGCCTTGGCAACGGCGCCCGTCACCACGACTTTCTGACTGGAAAAGCGCCACACGGCGACATCCACCTGCGGGTCGGCGATGAAGGCCGACAGCCTTTCTTCGATGTCCGATCGCAGTTGCTGGACGGTCTTGCCGGCCGCCTGCACCTCTTTGATAAACGGGTAGTAGAGCGTGCCATCGGCACGGACCAGGCGACCGTTGGCATCGATCTGCTGTTGCGCGCCGGAGGGTGCGGTCAGCTCCGGGTGGTCCCAGACCGTGATGTACAGCACATCGTTACTGCCGATGCGGTACTCGGCCGGGGCCGCCAACAGTTCCGTCGGCACGGACTCACGCTTTTGCGTGGCCCTGTTCATGGCGATGAGCTTGGGCGTGATCGGAATGAGCTCGACTCGGCTGCTCTCACTGGCGCCCTGGCGTGTGATATCACTGGTGCTCAGGTATTGGCCGGGGGAAAACATGCAACCTTGTAAAGCGATGCTTGCCAACATTAAAAGAGAAAAACTACGAGTCATAATGGCACTACGCTATTCAAGGGCGAATCTAAAACAAAGTCACCCGACTTGCGTCGGGCGACCCTGTACTGCACTAACCGATGTTCCGGTTAGTTATGCGTGCCGGTGGTACCAGTGGTACCTGTCGTACCCGTGGTACCGCCGTTGGCACTTCCACCGCTGTTGGACGCCGCTACAGCGCTGGCGACCATTGCAGTACTGGCTGCTGTGGCTTGAGTCGCCGCCACGTTACCCAATACATTGGTCGCTGCTGTAAGCGGCGCTTCAACCGCGCCGGCCCAGTTGCTCACCATCGACAACAGGGCAATTGCCATCACTTTCTTCATATCAACTCCTTTCTAACATTCAACCCGATCGAAACCGTGTGTGTGTTAGAGGTGGTAGCGTTCAAGTCCGCAAAAGAGCGAACAAGAGCCGTTGTTCTTTCACAGTCTTACCCAACTGATAAAGTCGAACGGCAGGTTTATATCTACGGACTTGCAAATGGCATTGCCAGTGTATTTTGCAGACGATATCTAACAACCTGACTGAAAATAACATTGAGCTAAATCGCCATCATTTCTCGTAGCCCTTGGGATGATTCGATTGCCAGCGCCAAGTGTCGGTGACCATGTCCTGCAAGTTGCGTGTGGCTTTCCAGCCCAGCTCTTTCGCCGCTTTGGAAGCATCTGCCCAACTCTGGGCAATGTCACCCGAACGTCGCGGCATCATCCGATACGGCACCGGCTGCCCGCACGCCTGTTCAAACGCGCGCAGCACTTGCATCACGCTGTAGCCATCGCCCGTACCGAGATTCCAGGTATGAACGCCAATACGCCCGGTAATGGATTGCAAAGCCTTGAGATGCCCGTCCGCGAGGTCCACGACATGGATGTAGTCACGCACGCCAGTGCCGTCGACCGTGGGGTAATCGTTGCCGAAGATCGACAGCTCTTTCAGGCTGCCAACCGCCACCTGGCTGATATAGGGCACCAGGTTGTTGGGAATGCCATTGGGGTCTTCGCCCAACTGACCGCTTTGATGCGCGCCGATCGGGTTGAAATACCGCAACAGGGCGATGCTCCAGCGCGGATCGGCCAGGCTCAGGTCACGCAGCACGTTTTCGACAATCAGCTTGGATTGACCGTAGGGATTGGTCGGGATGCCCGTGGGGAAATCCTCGCGGATCGGCATCTGCTCCGGCGCGCCGTATACCGTTGCCGATGAACTGAACACCAGGCGAAACACGCCAGCAGCGGCCATCGCCTGACACAGCGTGATACTGCCGCTGACGTTGGTCTCGTAATACTCAAGCGGCTTGCGCACGCTCTCGCCCACGGCCTTGAGCCCGGCAAAGTGCAGGACGGCATCAATGGCATGCTCTTGGAAAATCCGCTCGAGCAAAGCCCGGTCGCGCACATCGCCGCGAACCATCAGTGCACTTTTGCCGCAAATACCTTCTACTGCATGCAATGCCGCGTCGCTGCTGTTGCAAAGATTATCCAGCACTACAACTTCATAGCCTGCTTCAAGCAGCGCGAGTGTGGTGTGCGAGCCGATATAACCGGCTCCACCCGTTACCAGAATTTTCATAGTGCGGTCCATAGTGGCAGAAGTGCGTGTCAAGCCTCTCTTGTCAAAGATGTGTGCTGAACCACACAAACAAGAGCGACAACAACCCAAAACAAAATTAGTTCAACGACTGGCAATAAATTTTTTTGCAGGTCAAACTGTAGTGCGGGATACTTATTAGCACTCCGACGACTTCACCACTATCAACAGATACCGACTAAAAATAACCAATAACTATTAAACCGACATCTCATAACATTGTCGTGTTATTCGCACATTGCTATTTGCCACTAACGGCCCGACTCAGGTATTAAAGCAAGCCTTCAATAATCATTGAAACTTGCAATCACTCATTATTGTGCGCACCCGTTGGCTGTGTTCCATGACTGTCCAGGATACTTTTATGATTCGTAAATGTTTGTTCCCCGCTGCCGGCTATGGCACGCGTTTCTTGCCGGCGACCAAAGCCATGCCCAAGGAAATGCTGCCCATCGTCAACAAGCCATTGATCGAGTACGCCGTCGAAGAGGCACGCGACGCCGGCTTGCAGCACATGGCAATCGTCACCGGCCGGGGCAAGCGCGCGCTGGAAGACCACTTCGATATCAGCTACGAGCTCGAGCACCAGATTCGCGGCACCGAGAAAGAGAAGTTCCTGGCCGGCACCCGCGAGCTCATCGACACCTGCACCTTCTCCTACACCCGTCAGGTGGAAATGAAGGGCCTGGGCCACGCGATTCACAGTGGCCGCCCGTTGATCGGTGACGAACCCTTCGCCGTGGTTTTGGCCGATGACCTGTGCCTGAACCTGGAGGGTGATGGAGTTCTCGCGCAAATGATCGAGCTCTACAAAAAATTCCGCTGCTCGATCGTGGCCATCCAGGAAGTGCCGCGCGACCAGACCCACAAGTACGGCGTGATCGCCGGCGAGCTGATCTCCGATGGGATTTACCGGGTCAACAACATGGTGGAAAAACCCGCTCCGCAAGACGCGCCATCCAACCTGGCAATCATCGGCCGCTACATTCTGACGCCGGATATCTTTGACCTGATCGCCGATACGCAACCGGGTAAAGGCGGGGAAATCCAGATCACCGACGCACTGATGAAACAGGCGCAGAACGGTTGCGTGCTGGCCTACAAGTTCAAGGGCTTGCGCTTCGATTGCGGTGACGCCGAGGGTTACTTGCAGGCGACCAACTTCTGCTACGACAACGTGTACCTCAAGGGCCGCTGAGAACGCTCCAATACCCGACGCCCACTCTTCATTCAGGCAGGCCAACCATGAACATTGAAAAACTCTCGGCATACATTGCAATGGAGGTGGGCAACCTCGGGGTGATGTCCTCGTTATCGCGACATCAGCGGTTGCCGAGCGCCAACGAGTCCTGGCTCGGCCCCACGCTGCTGGTGGAGCGAATCGGCTTGTTTCCCGCCTCCGGAGACATCCGCCGGCCGATGCTCGATCCCTATCCCCTCCTCGCTCACCTGAAAAGACTTTATCGCGGGCAGGCGCTGGAGATGGATGACCGTGACGGGCTGAAATTGATTTTCAGTGACTGGCGATTCCGAGTGCGCATTTGCTGCAACGATCCGGCCATCATCATCAACGTGGAGACCCGTTGTGCTACGCAACTGATGCCGCTCAAGACAGCAGAGCTGCTCGCTCATCTGGAGACATTCGAAATTTGCCGCAGCATCCTGTAGGAGCTGCCGAAGGCTGCGATCCTTTGACATGATCCTGAAAAAAATCAAAAGATCGCAGCCTTCGGCAGCTCCTACATCAAGCCAGCACCACAGCGGTCCTGCTCACCAACAATCCAGCTATAGAAATAGTCAGCGATCACCCGCCCACCCGTGGCCGGAACCGGATGAATCTTGTCCGGGCCGATCATGGTGGCAGCATAGCGCTTGAAATCGGTGCCGAACGCGCACTGCAGATTGGCGTAACCGAGGTGTTCCTTGCGTGCCCAGGGTTCCAGGACTTGCGCATAGGCTGACATCGGGTAAGCACTGGAACGCGTCGTGTCCTGACGCAGGATCAGGTTGATGCTCGCCGCCGGTTGAATCTCGCGCACCATCCCCACCAAACCCTGAATGTTCTTCAGGTACTCCTCGGGTTTCACGCCAAAACCCTGGTCGTTACCGCCCAGCATGATCAGGTAGATGTCTGCGGGAATCTTCGACACCACCGTCTTCCACTGCGCTTGCCAATGCTCATCACTGTGGTAAAAGTCAGCGGACGCCGCGCCGGACGCTGCGAGTTTGGATACCCGCACACCGCCCTGATCGTTTGTTATCCACAGGCCGAAGAGCGTTGGCGCGCCTTTCACCACTTCCAGCCGGAACGACCAGTCTTTCGCTGCCGATGTGCCAGGCAGTGACACTTCCTGAACCCCCTCGCCCGCCAGCGTCAATGGCTGCCAGGTTTGCGAAGGGCTCCAGCGGTAACGAATCTCATGAGGTTCGTCATTGCCGAGGTAGAGTAATTTCGCCTGGGTGACCGCCGTATCGATGGCCGCTATCGAACTGGCATCAATCTCCAGCCAGGCACCGGGTCGACCCGACACGGTGCGACTGTCGGGGCTGGCCTGTCCAAGGCCGGACACCTGCCAGTCACCGCCGAAGTACTGATCGCTGCTGCGAGTGTATTTGTAATGCGTACCGCCGAGCGCCGCACCGTGGTTGAGGCCGACATAGCCGGGCCCTGCGAAACCCGCCTCCCCGGCCAGCCGCTGCACCAGTTTGTTCAAATAGAAATCCTGTCCCGCGCTGTAGCTGTCGCCGATCACCGAGATGGACAGAACCTTCCCGGCTTTACCTTCGCGCCACTGACCAAAGCGCTCGCGAGCGTCGCCGACTTCGACCACTGACGTCGCAACAGGCCGGACGTCATCCACTGCCAACATGCTTCGCTTCCTTCACTTGGAGAAACATCAAGTCTGAGACACCGGGACGATATTCGCCGCTGGTTTTTTGGCTGCTGCCCGCTCTCCCAGAAACAGCACGGAGGTGAAGTTGAACCGACTGAAAACGATCGACAGAACCACCGGCCCCAGCAAACCACACGCCACACCACCGAGCACCAGAACGCTTTCGTCCTTCACGCCCAAGCGCCCCAGGACAAACCGCGATGTGGCCGCAAACAGCACATGAAACAGGAAGATCGCGTAGGAGTACCCACCGAGCCAGGTCAACCACTTCGAGCGCATGTCACTGGACAGCAACGCAATGCAGGACACGCAACCCACGGTCAAACCGATCAGGCTGCGGCGGTCGACAATCAACTCGCGATCAATCGCCGCCACGTACAGCAGCGTCAGCGAGATCAACACAAACACCAACGGCCCGATCACCTTGAACCGTTGCTTGAACGCATCGACATTTTCCTGGCCAATCATCCCTGCTACGAAAAACGGTAGCAGGTAGATCGCGCCATTAATGCCGAACGCATCGAGCTTGAACGGCGGTAATAAAAACAGTACCGCCGCAAAGGCAAACAGAAGATACAAGCGCGTCGCCGAACGCAGCAAACCACGCCACTCCAGCAGGCCGACAAACATGAAAATGATGAACACCGCCTGCAAAAACCAGAAGTGGTTGATCGGCACCCAGAACGATAACAACGCATCGATCACACCGACGTCCTTGTTCACCCCCGGCCCTACCGCCTGCAACACCGAGAACGGCACGCCCACGCAAAACAGCGGCACGATCAGCCGTCGCACCTTACCGGCAAAGAACGCCGAAAAGTCATTGCCGCGGATTTTGTAGATCGAATAGATGTAGCCCGAGATGAAGGTGAACAGCGGCATGCGCACGTACACCATGGAATCGGCGATCACCCGGAACGGCGAGCCGAGGTCTATTTTCAAACCACCGCCCAACGGACCGATCACGTGATAGAGCACCAGCAACAGACATGCCAGTCCGCGCAGGGTTTCGATCTCCAGGGACTTTTTATTGCTCGACATAAAGCACCCGCCTCAATTCAGAACTCTTGATTCAACCTGCATCGGTTTGTTCGCTCGCAGCATCAATCCCAGGCCCACGAACAACACGGGCACCACCATCGAGAAGTGCCGGGCGAAGGAACCGAAGTCCGGCTCGAACAGACCTTGAACCAGCAGAAATGCCAACGGAATCGCGATCAGCTCCTTGGGCTTGGTCTGGATCGGCGCGCCCTTGTAATCGGTCGAGGTGATGACTTTGAACAGCAGCAACGCGGTCATGATCATCAACGCCACGAAGATCACCTGCCCCGGTCCTGACAGCAAAATCAGCTCCACCGGGAACGACAGCCGGAAGAAGATGATCATCGAATCCAGCGCTTGCGAGACAAAGTCGCTGCCACTGAGCCACGAGACAATCAACGACTTGGACCCCTCCTCGCCCGCCGTGCGCAGTTCGTTGTTGCTGGCGCGAATCGACGACACCGGAAACCCGAGCGCCACCTGAATCGCCATTGCAACTGCGAGGTAGAACAGGAACAGCATCAGGAAGAAGGTGAAACGCGAGACGTACTTCTTCATCACGCAGACGCCGACCCACGACAGTGAAAACAAAATCCAGTAGGGGCGGATCAGTACGCCGTAGATCACCGCCGAGAGGAAAAATCCGCCGCGATATTTGCGCGTCAACGAACTGAGCAAAATGCTCAACACCGCCACCGACACAATGATTTCCTTGGTCAGATTTTCAAGGAAAAACGAGCGAACGATGCCCCACAGACACAGGGTGCCGAAAATCGTCAGCGGCATTCGCCGGAAGACCACCACCGGAATCGCCGTGAGGAAAAAATTGCAGAACATGCCATAGGCCCAGGCATTGGTCAGATTGATCCCGGTGGGCCGCAACAGAAACGCCGAACACTCATAGGAAGAGCGATCCGGCGAAAACGGGTTCCAGAAATTGCAGTTGTCGGCACGGGCGTATGACGACCACAAGGTCATGGCATCGGGGCCGGGATCGCGGGGAATCAACAGCGGCATGGCCACTGACAGAAACAACCCGGTGAACAGGATCAGGAACGAAATCGAGGAATCGAGTTTTCTGCCGCGAAACTCGATGCACGGCAGCTTCAACCCCATGCCAGAGCCCCTTTCGGACGGGTCACACGGGTCAGCACGGCAATCACGCCGAGCTGCACGATGATCGCAAAGACGTTGCCCCAGGCGGCGCCGTAGATCGAATAGTGCTTGATCAGCACGTAGCTGACCGGTACCGAAACCAACAAGCAGATCGCCGCACTGGCCAGTGAAACCCGACTGTTCTTCGAAGCAATCAACCCGCCCCAGACGATGTCCCCAATGGCACGCAGGGCGAAGGAAAAAATCAGCACGCCAAGGATCGCGTTATCCGGACGCGGCACTGTCGTGGCGACGTAATCGAGCACGACATTGAAGAACAGATAAATCAGCACAGCCACCGCGGCGGACACCGCCAGCGAGCGCATGACCCATTTGTTCACGAACAGTTGCCGGACCGTAAACGGCTGTTGATTCGCCTGAAACCGCTTGGCGAGCACCGGAATGCCGACCACCGCCACCACCGCGTAAGACAATGCCTGCAAGGTGTTGGCCGCCGACCAGGCGTACACGTATTGACCGAGGCTGGCGTAGGGTTCGATGTCGATGATCAGAAAGCGTTCGGCGTACTGACTCAACGCGATCAACCCGGTGCCGAGATAGAACGGCAACCCGGCTTTCCACACCGTGGCCGTGGCCGGCGTCCCGCTGGCTCGACCCTTGTGCACGTTCGCCACAATCAGGTAACCGGCGACGATCACCAACACGTTGGCGACGACCCACAGCCACAACACGTCGGCGACTCCCGACACCCAGCCGAGCATCATCGCGCCCACCGCCAACAGCGCCCACAGGCCAGTCTTGATAAAAAACAGCAGCGCGCCCGCCGTGGCTTTTTGCGCGGAAAACACGAACGAGTTGATTTCGAACGACAGGTGCTCAGTGAGTAAAACCAGCGTCACACAGAGGATCAGTGCGGTCGGCGCGACAACCTGTTGGAACAGTGAATACATCAACACCGTCACCACCGACAACACCAGCCCCACCGCCAGATACAGCAGCAGCACTTTGTCAATCACTCCCCGCGAACTGCCGCCAACGCTGATCAGCCGATTGATCTCGGAACTGAAACCAACGCTGTAGAACTTCGACGCAATCAACGAGGCAGCGACCACCACGCCGTAAAGGCCAAGCGCTTCATAACCCAGGTAGTGGGTGATGGCGAGCACCAGCAGAAACTTCGCGCCCAATGCCCCGCCCCGGAGCAACAACCGGAATATCATCGAACGATGCCTTTGATAATCTCGTCCATGGCCACGGCTTTCGCTTCGATCTCGCGACAGGTGTCGGTCAGGCGCTTGCCAAAATCGGACAATGCGTTCGGCGCGTAAACCGTGTTGATGATGGTGTCGACATCGATATCGCCGCCGTTGATCACCCAGTCTTCCACACCCATGTCCTGATAGGCGCCGAAGCCTTTTCTCTCGTAGCTGATGTGGTACGCCGGCACACCGGACAGCAGCGATTCGATGGCGCCGTGCAAGCGCACGGAAATCACCAGATCCGGCTGAAACCTGGCCAGCGTCGCCTTCAATGGCAGCAGGTCTTCGGTAATGCCCAATTCGCGATAGAACGCACCGTCATCGTTGCCGCGAACGGCGCTCTGGACCGCGCAAACCACCTTGCTTTTGTTCTTCAAGCGCTGCAGCAGCAACTTCAGGTTGGCCACGTAGGCAACTTTCTTTTCCTTGCTCCACGCCGGCGGCTTGCGCAGCACCACGCACACCGTTGCCGGCGAAGACGCGCAATGGGTGAACTTGGGTTGCATGAGGATTTTGCCGGCCAATGACTGGACTGCCAGATCAGGCGCGCGGTAGACATTTTCACAGGCATCGAAAATTGCCGAGGAGCGGTTATCGCGCACAAACACCGCATCGGCGCGCGCGTAGTGCTCGACGATCTTGCTGCTTTCGCCATGAAACGGCCCGATGCTTTGCGGCAGGTACACCGACGGTACTTTACTGAGGATCGCCGTTTCCAGTTGCTTGGCGTGGCCCAGTTTCAACTTGATGTGTTCGAAGGCACTTTTCGAGCGCATGTAGCCGCCGCCGACTCCAACGATCAAATCGGTCTTTTTCAACAGGTCAGCCAGACCAGCGTAAGACTGATTGAGAAACACCGCTTGCTTGACCCGGCCCAAGCCCTTGGCCGCCATCACCGGCGCGTCGAAACGCTTGTGCGGCAAGTAATTGAAGGAGTCGGGATCTGAGGCCACGACACTGATCGAAGTCTCTTCTCCAAAATTGCGCTGCACCAGGGCAATGGCCAGATCGACGAGCAGACCGTCACCGGAGTTGGACGCGCTATAGCCATGCAAAATCGTTACGTTCATAAGCTTGAGTTCTACTTAAAAAGAGGGGGCGCGATACAGGTCGTAGGTCTGGCGGATCATCAACGCGGCGCTGAAGCGCTCGCGCACGATGCTGCGACCTTCGCTGCCAAGGTCAAGCAACCGTGGCTTCTGGATTTTCGTCAGCACATCGGCCAGCGCCTGGTGGTCACCGGTGGGGAAAACGTAGCCGGACACCTCATGGGAGACCAGCTCGGGCAACGACGTGCAATTGCTGGCAATTACCGGCAGGCCCATGGCCATGCCTTCCAGCGGCACCATGGCAAAACCTTCCCAGCGACTGGGCACAATCAACGCATCGGCTTGCTGGTACAGCGCCTGCACTTCGCTCGGCGTGACCCAAGGCAAATATTCAACCGCGTCCATCGGTGGACATTCGACCGAATCCTCGTTGACGGCACTGCCCACCACCGTCAATTTCAGATCGGTGCGCTGCACATTAGCGAAGGCCTTGAGCAGCACGTCGAAGCCTTTCTGATAATCGAGGCGGCCGACGAAGAGCAGATGAATCGGCTCGGGGCTGGTGGTTTTCGGCGTGTCATCCTTGCGGTGAATGCCGTTGTAGATCAGCTTCATGCGCTGGCGCTCAATGCCAAACCGCGCCGCTTTGTCGAGTTCGTACTGGCTGACGCAGATGATCACGTCGGTGACCTTCTGCAACACCCGCTCGATCCATGCGTAGGCTTTCTGCTTGGTCGGGGAGCTTTCCATCAGAAATGAAAAAGCATGCGGGCAGTAGACGATTTTCGGCTTGCGCCAAGGTCGCAACAGGACGCAGACGCAACGGCCGATCACCCCGGAAAAGGTGCTGTGCAAATGCACCACATCGGGTTTTTCCTTGAGCATCACCTGGGTCAGTCGCCAGGCGAAACGCAGCAATGACGGCACATTGCGGCCAGTCCTGGCAAAGGTACGAATCTGCTGCGCAGGGATGCCGTGCAGCTCCTTTTCCTGATCCTGTGGCACTAGATAGACCAGCTCATAGTTAGCCGCGTCATCTTCGGGCGAAGTCGAAATCGTGCGGATAACGGTCGCCACACCACCTTTTATCGTTTCAGCCACGTGCAGTATTTTTTTCACAGTCCACCCACTTGCATGCATGTAAGAAAAATCGCTGAAACTCAGGATTTGTCGGACGCGTATTCGTAGTTGTAATAGCCGTAGCCGCCGTTGCCGTAATAGCTCGCAGCACGCTTCTCGACGCCGTTGAAAACGGCGCCCTTCAACTCGATGCCGTTCTGTGCGAATCGTCGAATCGTCAACTCGACTTCTTTGGCCGGGTTCACCCCGAAACGGGTGACTATCAGGCTGATGCCCGCTTCACGGCCGACAATCGCCGCGTCTGTCACCGCCAGCAGCGGTGGCGTGTCGATGATCACCACGTCGTAAAGCTCACTGAGCTGTGCCAACAATTCGCGAAAATTGGCGTGCATCAGCAGTTCTGAAGGATTGGGCGGAACCTGACCGCGACTGATGAAATACAGGTTGTCGACTTCGACCTGGTTGATCGCCTGCTCGATAGTGCAGCGCTTGACCAACAGGTCCGACAAACCATTGGTGATCGGTGTGTTCAGCGTCTTGTGCAGGTGACCTTTGCGCATATCGGCATCGATCAGCACCACCCGCTGACCGCTCTGCGCCATGACCGCCGCGAGGTTGGAAGAGACAAAGGTTTTGCCCACCTGGGGGCTGGGCCCGGAAATCATGATCCGGTTATTGGTCGAGTCCAGACCGGCAAAGTGCAGGCAGGTGCGCAAACTGCGGATCGACTCGATGGACAAGTCCGTCGGGTTGCGCAGCGCCAACAGGTAGGCCGGTTTGTCCGACGCGCCCTTCGAGCGCAGTTTTTTACTGTCCTCTTCCTGTTGCAACGCGCTGTATGGAATTGACGCGTACACCGGCAAGCCGAGTTGCTCGATGGCTTCCGGACCTTCCAGGCCGCGACTCAGGGACTTGCGCAGCAACACCAGCGCCACCGCGAAAAAGGCGCCGAGAAAGGTTGCAATCAGCACGATCAGTGCCTTGCGCGGCTTGACCGGGTTGGTCATGTCGACATCCGCCGTGTCGACCAATCGCACGTTGCCCACCGCCCCTGCCCGGACGATGTCCAGTTCCTGGGATTTGTTCAGCAGTTGCGTGTAGATCTGCGACGCCACTTCTACATCGCGGGTCAGGTTCAGCAGCTCCTGTTGTGTGGCAGGCAGGTCCTGTGCCTTGCTCTCCAGCGTCTTCTGCTGTTGGGTCAATTCGCCGATCTGGGTCATCAAGGCGCGGTACGCCGGATGCTGTTTGGTGAATTTGCGATCCATCTCCGCCTGTTGCATTTTCAGTTCAGAGATACGGGTGTCCAGACTGACGACCTGTTCCAGCACCGATTGGGTTTCCAGGGAAATGTTGACCGTCTTGCCGCGGGTTTGATAACCGTTGAGCGCATCGCTGGCCTTGGCCAGGTCGCGTTTGACTTGCGGCAGCTGACCTTGCAGGAACGCCAGGCTCTGCGCCGCTTCCGCCGACGTGCGTTGTACGTTCTGCTGCACATATAACGCAGCGACTTTATTGAGAATCCTCACCGCCTCGGCCGCGTCGGTGCTGGCCAGGGCCAAGCGAATAATCCCCGACTCCTTGCCTTGCTCGGAAATATCCAGCGCATCCTGGTAACTCTGGATGGTCACGATCCGTGGGTTGCGCACCACTTCGAAGCGGGTGCCAGGGTTGGCCGACAGCTGAGCGACCTGCCCCTCTATCCCGCCCTGCGCGAACGCCTCGCCAGCGACACCTGCGACCAGCAAGTTGTCGTTTTCATCGAACAACTGGAATCGACCCTGCTCGCCGGCGACCAGCGTGAGCTTCTTGCCAAGCATTTCTTTTGGCAAATTGAGCCGGGTGATCTCCAGGCGCTCACCGCCCCAGGCGTAGCTGTTCAGACCGAAACGCGGTGCCGCTACGCTGAACTCGGTCTCGCCGCGATAACGCCGGGCGAAAAAACCGCCAATCACCGGGAAGGTGTTGGGGGTGACGTCGATATCAAGGCGAAGATCATCGACAGTTTTGCCGATCACCGCGCGGGACTTGATGATGCCAATCTCGGTCACCGACGGCGATTGTCCGCCTAACATGCTGTTGAGGTCGGAAAAACCGAGCATGTCGTTCTTTTTCGGCTCGACCTGCACCAGCGCGTTCGCCATGTACACCGGCGTCGACAAAACCGCGTAGGCAACGCCGGTCATCATGAACGCTCCGGTGAGCGCACCTATTAACCATTTCTGGTCAACCAAAGAACCAAAAATGCCGAGAAGATCAATACTGTCTTGATCGTTGTCCCGGGTGCCGATTACTGACGGTAACTGCATAAGTTTGTTCTTACCATTCACTGATCTGAAGGATATTCATCAATGTCCGAGGCGCTGCGCCCATGAGCAAACAGCATCTTCAATCAATGCATGGGCATGAATAAAAGCGGCCTTTCCCTGACGATACGGATCCTGTATTTCTCGCTCGCTTTGCCATTTACCGAGCAGAAACACTTTGCCCCGCGCATGGGCGGCAATGTTCAGTACTTGTTTTACATGGGCTTGTTCCATGACCAGAATCAGGTCTGATTCATTCACGATATCCGCTGTAATTTGCCGTGCCTTAAACCCTTGGGCACTGTGCCCATACTCTTCCAGCACCTGGAGCGCCACCGGCTCCATGGCCTCACCGACCCTTGCTGCAAGGCCCGCAGAGGTCACACTGATGGCTGAAGGGGCCAGTGCGTTACGCAGCAAAGTTTCTGCTGTCGGACTTCGGCAGATATTGCCAACGCAGACGACAAGGATCTTTTTGAACAAGGTTACTTTCCTGGATAATATCAATAGGCCAACATCTAGATGTGGACTTGAGTGAATCCACAGACCTTGCGGCACGCACAAATAGATTCGCCCTGTTAATACAAGTGTATTAAGTACCACAGCACTTAATAGCTCCCAACCAGAATTAGCGGACCAAAAATAACTGTGATTTTCCGGCAATCATTACCTGACAAAAAATAACATTCACGCACTTTGTGATTTCGTCGCTCTCGAAATGAAAGGAATGAATAAATGATTGGCGAGTGCCATTACCATCCAGGAGAGCAGACATGAGATCAGTACATTTCAAATGGCTCACCGCCTCGACCCTGTTGATGCTCAGTACGGTAAATCAGGTTCACGCCAACGACGTGTTCCCCGTACTTGCCGCGAACAAAACCATTGGCGTCCAAGTGAAGATCCAGACCTTCTCCCCTTCCGATGCCGAGCAGATCAAAGCCGCCGGGTTCGGCTTCGTGCGCTTTGGCGTATGGACCAATAGCCTGGGCGGCCCGGCGTATCAAAAGCAGATCAGCGACGCCTTTGCCGCGGCAAAATCCGCCGGGCTGCCGGTACTGATGACCGTTCGCTCGACCAAGTCGCTGCTCTCCGGGCCCGGCAACATCAATGAACTGGCCGCCGCGGGTGAGTCGTTTGCCAACTCGGTGATGAGTCTGGAGAAATCCTATGGCACGCAGCTCGTCGCGATTGAAATATGGAACGAGCCGGACCTGGAAACGTACTGGCCAACGGGCCATTTCGACACCACGTTTGTTCCAATCATGAGTGCCGTATGCAGGTCGCAGCAGGACACGCTGCAATCGACGCCGCTGATTGGCTTCGGCTTCGCCCGCCCGCCGAGTGCCGGAACGGCGTCAACCGTTGCGTTGAACAGCATCGTCAGTGAATACCCCAAGTGTCTCAGCGCAATCTCCTATCACCCTTATGGGATGTCGGGCGCGCAGATAAGCACTGCGCAGACGTTCATTCAACAGAACTTCAACCTACCGGGCGTCATCAGTGAATGGGGCGTTCCCTCGCTCAACTCCAACGGCGGGATCGAGGCGCAGGCCGGCAAAATCAGCGGTTTCATCGCCGAGGTCAAAAGGCTCAACATCCCGCTTACTTCGATCTATGAGTGGAAAAACAGTCAAACTGGCAGCAATGAACGGGAGAGAAATTTCGGTTTGCTGACTGCTGGCGGTCAACCGAAACCAGCGAGCGTGGCTGCCTCAACCCAGTTGAATGACCAGTAGGACATCCGTAAACGGCGGGCTGACGGTCAGTTGCTTTGAACCTGTGGCGCTTTTTGGCATCGTATTGATCACTACCGCCCCCCGCCTTTCAAACAATCGTATACAGGTTGTTGCCGCAGGAGCCTTCGATACACGTACATACCCTTGAGTGGCTGTCAGCGCTCGGGTAATGTCATCAGACCATAGGACAGAGCACGCCCATGACTTCCAAGCTGGAACAACTCAAGCAAATGACCACCGTGGTTGCCGACACCGGCGACTTCGAAGCGATCGCTCGCGTCAAACCGGTGGATGCCACCACCAACCCTTCCCTGCTGCTCAAGGCCGCGGCCATTCCTGCGTATGCCGAGTTGCTGAACGCCAGCGTCAATGACTGCAAGGGCGATATTGGCCTGGCCAGCGACCGATTTGGCGTGGCCGTGGGCCAGGAGATCCTGAAGGTGATCCCCGGCCGTATCTCCACCGAAGTGGATGCGCGCCTGTCGTTCGACACCGACGCCATGCTCAAGCGTGCGCATCGCCTGATCGAGCTGTACGACAAGGCCGGTATCGGCCGTGACCGCGTGTTGATCAAGATCGCCTCCACCTGGGAAGGCATCCGCGCTGCCGAAATTCTCGAAAAGGAAGGCATCCAGACCAACCTGACCCTGCTGTTCTCCTTCGCTCAGGCAGCCGCCTGTGCCGACGCCGGGGTGTTCCTGATTTCGCCGTTCGTGGGCCGCATCTACGACTGGTACAAAAAGGCCAACGGCAACGACTACACCGGTGCCGATGATCCGGGTGTGCAGTCGGTGACGCGCATCTACAACTACTACAAGGCCAATGACTACAAAACCGTGGTCATGGGTGCCAGCTTCCGCAATCTGGGCCAGATCGAGCAGCTGGCCGGTTGTGACCGACTGACCATCAGCCCGGACCTGATCGACAAGCTGGCAGCTGACACTGGCAAGCTGGAGCGCAAACTGGCACCGGGCAATGCCGGTGAGGCGCGCTTGATCCTCAGCGAATCGCAGTTCCGCTGGTTGTCCAACGAGGACGCGATGGCCACCGAGAAACTGGCTGAAGGCATTCGCCAGTTCGCTCGCGATCAGGAAAAGCTCGAGGCGTTGCTGCAAGCCAAGCTGTGATCTGATTCAGCGAAATGCAAAAAGGGCGAACCTTGGTGGGTTCGCCCTTTTTTGTGGCTGTTTGACCAGGTTGGCTGCGCGGTTTTTGCAGTGGCTCAACGGGCGCCATCGCTGGCAAGCCAGCTCCTACAGGGTAATCGATGTGTTCAATTGTAGGAGCCGGCTTGCTGGCGATGGCGCCTGGACAAGCACCATCGGCTCAGGAAATCAGTGGCGTTCCAGCGCATTCACCAGGTCATGAAACGCTTCACGATTGGAGTCATTCAGGCCCATGAGGATCTTGTGCGCTTCGAGCACCTTGATCCGCACCACTTCTTCGGACTGATCCTGGTCTGGCAGGTCGTCCAGGCATTCCGGGCATGGCACAGGCTGGTCAACGATGTTGAACACCTGCTCGAAACCCATGGACTGCAGAAGACGGGTGATGTCTTCGTGGGTGGTGACGACGGTCGGCAACAGGCCAACCTTCTGCCGCGACAGGATCGACAATTTGGCCAGCAGGCCAAGGGTGGTGCTGTCGATGCTGCGGGTTTCGGTCAGGTCGATCACGATGGCGTTGAAATTCAACGCGGTGAAGATCCGATCAATAGTCGCATCCAACGCCGAACACAGGGTCAGGCGAACTTCACCGACGAATTTCAGGACGAAGGTGCCGTCCTGCTCGGCGAACTGGATTCTACCGGTACTCATCAAAGATTCCTGCTCAACACCAACAGGGCGATATCATCCGGCATCTCCCCTAGCGTGGCCAATCCAAAAACCTGCCGCAGCCCATCCAGGGTGCCGCCCGCAGCCTTGACCCGTTGGGGTAACGCCGCTTCTTTCTCTTTGAGTGTGGGTTCTGGCAAAAGGTCCAGAATGCCATCAGACATCAGCGTCAGGCTGAACGTCGGCGGCAGTTCCAGTACGTGATCTTCGTAGGTAGCCTCATTGAAGAGGCCCACCGGCAGACCACGCCCTTCCAGATAACGAACACTGTCGGGTGTGTACAACACAGGCAACGGCAGATGTCCGCCGATGCTATAGGTCAACAAACCTGTCTCCTCGTCGATGACTCCACCGACCATTGTGACGTGTTTACCCAGCTTACAACTGATCAGCCCCCGGTTGATATGACCAAGGACTTCTGAAGGCTTGAATTCCGGCAATGTGCCGCTGCGCTTGGATTCGAACAGCAAGCGCGTCGTCATGAATTTCAGCAGCACGGTGACGAAGGCTGAAGAGGCGCCATGACCGGAAACGTCTGCCAGGTAGAACGCTACCCGACGCTCGTCGACCCGGAAATAGTCGACAAAATCACCCGACAGGTACAGCGACGGGATGATCTGGTGGGCAAACTTGAACTCGTCGATGGCCCAGGGGCTGACCGGCAGCATGTTCATCTGCACCTGGCGACCGGCGTTCTGGTCTTCCTGAAGCAGGTTCAGGCTGGCGGCGAGCTCGCGGTTGGCCTTTTCCAGCTTCTCGCGGTAGCGCTGGTTCTCCACCAGCAGGCGCGCACGATCCAGGGCGCGACGCACAGAGTGCTCAAGCACCGCCAGATCTTCGAGAGGCTTGATCAGGTAATCCGCCGCACCCAGGCGCAGCGCCTCGACCGCGTCGTTCATCACACCGGCACCCGAAACCACGATCACCGGCGTTTGCGAGGACCGCTCGGTAACCTGGCGGATGAGTTCGAGTCCGCCCATCTGCGGCATGCGCAGATCGCAGATGACCAAGTCGGGCTTGTCTTGCTCGAATACCTGAAGACCCTGCTGGCCATTGCTGGCCTGCAAGACGCTGAAACCACTGTCTTCCAAATAGGCGGCGAGGCTCGCGCGCACTACTTCGTCATCATCGATTATCAGCAGCGTGGCACTGGTTTTTGGCATGTGGGCAAACGGCGCCAGAATTAGGTTGGCGTAGCTGGCGGGGAATGCATCCCGGCTCACACTACTGGATTCGCTTTCTAGCCTCTCTGTCGCACTGCTTTCGAGCATTCGCCCTACACACACGTACACCAAAGGTGCCCTTCTAAGGCGCAGACGGTACTCCCATCCGCGAGGCGTTTCAAGCTCACGCCGATGGTCGCTTGACGACTACACTCTCCAAATCACCGGGAGTTATAAGAACCGTCAAAACCGTAACCCAATGGAAGGATCAAGCCCATGAGTCAAACTCGTCGAGACTACAGCGAAAAGCGCGATTTCATCCGCATGCGGGTCGATGCCGAGGTGTCGCTGATTCATCAAGGCGATGAGGTGCCAGCCGTCTGCATCGACCTTTCCAGCCGCGGCATGCAGGTCCAGGCGCCGCGCTCGTTCAAGGTCGGCGATCGGCTTGATGTACGGATCGACTCCGATCATGCGGCGTTGAAAGGTCTTGAGGCCGAGACCGAGGTGGTTTGGGTCAGAGAACAGGACGACGGCAGGCAGAAACTCGGCCTGACAATCCTTGCGATGCATTAACTTCGCTCCAAAAAAAAAAGCGGCTCGAAAGCCGCTTTTTTTTGTTTTATCGGTCAGGATTTAAAAATCGTCTTCTACCTGGCCATCTTTCACCTTGAATTCGCGGTTTTGCAGATAAGCGTTGCGAATAAACGTGTACTTGTCACCGCTGATCAGCTTCTCGCTCGACAACAGGCTGGCGCGGGTGTCGACGATGTTCAGACCGAACACCGAATTACGCACCGGCACATCGTTGATGTAGCGATACGGTCCGGTGTAACCATCGACATACTTCGAGGGCGCGTCACGCAAGGTGCTTGGACCCAGCAGCGGCAGCATCACGTACGGGCCACTGCCTACACCCCAGTAACCGAGCGTCTGGCCGAAGTCTTCGTCATTGCGATGAAGGCCCATTTGCGTGCCGACGTCGAAGAAGCCCAGCAGGCCGAAGGTCGTGTTGAAGATCAGGCGCGCGGTATCGACACCCGCGGCGGCCGGCTTGACCTGCAAGATGTTGTTGGCCAGATTGGTGACATCACCGACGTTGCGAAACATGTTGTGAATGCCGTCTTCGAGAAATTGCGGCGTCACAAACTGATAGCCCTGAGCCAAAGGTTTCAGGGCATAGCTGTCAACGAAATCGTTGAACTGGAAGATCGGGCGGTTCACGCTTTCCCAAGGGTCGTCTTCCGAGGCTGCCTGGGCAACGAACGGAACCAGCAACAGGCTGGCACACACACAAATCTGGGCTAGATGATTGCTCCAGCGCATAGAAAAACTCCTTGGACTGTACCGACTCGAGCGCGTGGCCCGAGCAACAAGCTGGCAAGTATAAGGCGTAAACACCGCTTTAGACACATTGCACGAATCCCCGTTGAATGGATTCAACCTGAATGTGAGCAATTCACATCAATGTCACTCAACTGTCACTGTCGCCCTTTAGCCTTCAGGATATTTCAGGGACGTCCACATGCCGCGCGCCGAAACACTGCCCCAAACCGCTCTGAACCTGACCGCAGTGTTGTTCGGCCTCAGTGGCTGCCTGGTGGACTTCGGCGCACGCACACGTGGGCATGGCAGCCCTGCTTTGGCCGAACATGCCGAGACAACGCCCGGCGCACTGGACAGCCTGAAGAGTTTGCAGCGCCAGCAAATTCGCTGCGCCTGGCTCGATGAACTTCCTCTCGCCCTCAGCCATTCCCTGGCCATGGATCTGCCAGAATGGATCAAACCATCGCAACATCTGGCAACAAACAAACCCTGGCCTGCGCCTGACGCGTGCTGGGAGGCGTTAATGAATCTAGGCGTCGAGCGACTGGACGGCTGTGTACTGGTCAGCGGCGAACCCCGATTACTGCAATCGGCTCTGAATGCCGGACTGTGGACCATCGGCCTGGCGTCGTGCGGCTCGCTGTGCGGGCTGGCGCCTGAGGCGTGGCAAGCGTTGAGCCCACCGGAGCGCGACATCAAGCGCGGCAAGGCGACGATGCAGCTGTTTGGCTTGGGCGTGCATTCGGTAATCGACCACTTGGGAGAGCTCGACACCTGCCTGGCAGACATCAGCCTGCGCCGACTCAAAGGCGAAAAGCCCTGATCGAGATCATGCAGGTTAGGCAGGAGTGGATTAATCTAAAGGTCAGCCACAGACCTTTGGCGAACCGCTGCGGTCTATGCCAGTGCCAATCGAGAGAAGGAAGAACGCCATGCCTGCCCGCGAACTGCAAGAACAGCTCAATGCCCTGCGCGAGCAATTGGAACAGAATCCGCCTCTGTCCGAATCCGAGCGCGACAACCTGCACGAACTGATGCAACAGATCGAACTTGAACTTGAGCTCGAAACCAAAACCAAGGACACAAACCTCGCCGACAACGTCAACCTTGCCGTCGAACGCTTCGAACTCGAACACCCGACCCTTGCCGGGACACTGCGCAACATCGGGCAAGCCTTGGTCAGCATGGGGATCTGAGCCCGCCAGACGCAAAAAAGATCGCAGCCTTCGGCAGCACCTACACCTTGAATCGTAGGAGCTGCCGAAGGCTGCGATCTTTTGTTTTTACTGACGGACCAGACGATGGTTCGGCAGTTGCACCTCTTCAGTGCTGCGATACGGATTGATATCCAGCCCGCCACGACGCACATAGCGCGCATACACCGTCAACTTCTCCGGTTTCAACAACCGCTGAAGGTCCAGGAAAATCCGCTCCACACACTGCTCATGGAAGTCCGAGTGCTGGCGGAAGCTGACGATGTACTCCAGCAAACTCGCATGATCCAGCGCCGAACCACGGTACTCCACGGCCACGCTGCCCCAGTCCGGCTGGCTGGTGACCGGGCAGTTGGACTTGAGCAAATGGCTGTGCACGCTCTCTTCGACAATGCGCGAATCGTCGCAACGCAACAGCTCCGGACGCGGGTGCTCGTAATTGCTGACGCTGATGTCCAGATCATCGATGCACACGCCGGGCAACGCCACGACGCCTTCGGCTTCGACATCCTTCAAGCGGCGAATGCGCACGCCCACCGGCTTGCCGGCAGCGGCCGACAGGTCGTTGACCAGCGTCGCTTCAAGGCTTGCCGTGTCGGCGAACGGCGTCTGGTTCAGGGAGTTGAGGTACAACTTGAACGACTTCGATTCGATGATGTTCGGCGAATCCGCCGCAATGCTGAACTCGCCGATCGCGACCACGGGCTTACCCGACGGCAACAGCCACGACAGCTCGAAGCAGTTCCAGAAATCCACGCCCTTGTACGGCAGGGTTTCAGCCGTCAGGCCCAGCTCCGCCCACTTCGCGGTGCGCGGAATCGGGAACAGCAGGGACGGCGTGTAGGTGGCGATGTATTCGCTGGATTTGCCCAGCGGCGAGTGTTCGGCTGCGGGATGCATGGCGGAAACCTGACTGAAGAATCAGCGGATTCTATCAGCCTTTGCGCCCGCCTTTGAGTGCTTACTGACTGACAGTCAATTTGCCAACCATGCCGGCCTGGTAATGACCGGGAATATTGCAGGCAAATTCCAGATTGGTAGCCTGGCTGAAGGTCCAGGTCAGTTCGGCAGTTTTGCCCGGTTCCACCAACGCGCTGTTCGGGTCGTCGTGCTTCATGCCGTGCCCCATCGAACCATGATCCATGCCGGCCATGTTGCCGTGGTCCATTTCCTTCACGCCTGCAGGCGTGAGCATGCCACTTTGCTGCATCTGCAACATGTCCTGCTGATGCCGGGCATGCATCGCTGCGTCACCCAGATTGAACTCGTGCAGCAATTGACCTTTATTCACCAGCACGAAGCGTACGGTTTCGCCGGCCTTGATATCGATGGTCTTGGGGGTGAAGGACATGTCGCCCATGATCACTTCGACGCTGCGGGTTGCTTTGGCTGCGGGTGCCGGCCGGCCAAAGTCGAAAGTGTGCGCCGGGCCTGCCCATGCCGTCGAACTCAGTGCCAGTAAACAGGCGATAGGTACCAGTGATTGGCGTAAAAACATGGTCATGCTCCAACAAGATAAGGCTCAGCGTGCGAAAAACTCTAAACTGCTGACACTGCCCGTAACCTGACAGCCAGATTACAACTTTGTCAGGTTGGCCTGTATGAGCGCTGCCCACGGTATAAAGCGTTCGTTCCACTTTCCCTGAGTCGCCCATGAAACTGCTGATCGTCGAAGACCAACCGAAAACCGGCCATTACCTGCGCCAAGGCCTGGCCGAGGCCGGGTTCAATACGGAACTGGTGGCCGACGGCAACACCGGCCAGCAATTGGCACTCAGCGGTGAATATGCCCTGTTGATTCTCGACGTCATGCTGCCTGGCCGCGATGGCTGGCAGATTTTACAGGCGGTGCGCAGCGCCGGCCTGGATACCCCGGTACTTTTTCTGACCGCCCGCGACGCCGTAGAAGACAGGGTTCATGGTCTCGAACTGGGCGCCGATGACTATCTGGTCAAACCGTTCGCGTTTTCCGAGCTATTGGCCCGGGTTCGCAGCCTGTTGCGTCGGGGCTGCACGACGCCACCGGATACCAGCTTGCAACTGGCCGATCTGCGCCTGGACCTGATTCGCCGCCGGGTTGAACGCAGCGGACAACGTATCGACCTGACCGCCAAGGAGTTCGCCCTGCTGGAAATGTTCCTGCGCCGCCAAGGTGAAGTCCTGCCGAAATCGCTGATCGCCTCCCAGGTCTGGGACATGAATTTCGACAGCGACACCAATGTCATCGAAGTCGCGATACGCCGCCTGCGCCTGAAGATCGATGATGAGTTCCCCAACAAACTGATCCATACCGTGCGCGGCATGGGCTACGTCCTCGAAGAGCGCACCACCTGATGCGCCGACTGTCCTTGAGCAGCCGTCTGGCGCTGCTGTTTGCGGCGTGCACCGCCGTGGTGTCGTTGTTTGCCGGCGTGCTGTTCAGCCGCGCCAGCGAGGCGCACTTTGTCGAGCTGGATCAGCAATTGCTCAATGGCAAGGTGATTGATTTGCGCCGTACACTGCGGGACTTTCAATCGAATGACCGTGAAATCAAGCTGGCCGATGAGTTGATCCGGCAGGCCGACCTGTCGCTGCGCCTTACCGGCAGCGATGGCCAACGCTGGTTTGACAGCTCACCGAACCTGCCAGACAAGCTCTCTCAACCGTCCGGTCTTTCGACTATCAAATACGACGGCACCGATTACCGTGTGCTCAATGCGCCCTTGTTTCCCGACAAGCCGGATTCGCCGCAACTGACCCTGTTGCTGGACATCACCCATCACCAGCATTTCCTGCAACGCATGCAGCATCTGATCTGGTTGACGGTGGGTTTATCCGCACTCGCTACCGCCCTATTGGGTGCCTGGGCAGCCCGCAGCGGCTTGCGTCCGTTACGGCGCATGAGTGCAGTCGCCAAGGGCGTGTCTGCGCAATCGCTCGATGCACGCCTGCCGGAGGAAAACATGCCGCCGGAACTCGCGGAAATGGCCCAGCACTTCAACGCCATGCTTGGACGTCTCGACGACTCATTTCAGCGGATGTCGGCGTTTTCCGCCGACATCGCCCATGAACTGCGCACGCCCCTGTCGAACCTGCTGACCCACACCCAGGTCACCCTCACCCGCCCACGCGCCCTTGAGGATTACCGCGAAGCGTTACACAGCAACCTCGAAGAACTGCAATGGATGGCGCAACTGGTCAACGACATGCTGTACCTGGCGAAGTCTGATCACGGATTGTTGATGCCCAAGCGTGAAACGCTGGATCTGGCACAGGAAACGGACCTGCTCCTGGAGTTTTTTGCGCCGCTGGCTGAAGACGCACAGGTGAGACTGAGCCGTGAGGGTGATGCACAGATCGAGGGTGATCGCAGCATGTTGCGGCGGGCGCTTTCGAACTTGCTGGACAATGCGCTGCGGTTTACGCCGGTCAATGGCGAGGTTTGGGTGCGAATCGTCGATCATCCAAAAAGATTGCGCCTGAGCGTTGAAAATACCGGCCAACCGATTTCCGATGATCTATTGCCGCGCCTGTTTGACCGTTTTTACCGGGCTGACCCGGCGCGCCGTGAAGGCAGCAGTGAACATGCGGGATTGGGGCTGGCGATTACGCAGTCCATCATCCGCGCCCATGATGGGCAGATTCGTTGTGAATCGAATCGGGGCTGGACGCGGTTTGTGATTGAGTTACCCAAGAGCGATTGACGCCAACCGTTCCGGCCTCATCGCTAGCAGGCTAGCGATTGCGGTCGACAGGCTTACGAGTATCTGAGCGCGTGAGCCGGCTCGATCTTCGCCGCACGCCAAGCCGGGTAAACAGTCGCCAAAAAGCTCAGAATGAAGCCCGCCGAGCAGATCAACGCCACATCCGCCCCCTGCAACTCAGACGGCAGGTTGCTGACGAAATACACATCGGAACTGAAGATGTGCTGCCCGCTGACCCGTTCGATCCAGCCCACAATCTGACTGACGTTAAGCGCGGCAATCACGCCCAACACACCGCCAATCAAAGTGCCGACGATGCCAATCACCGTGCCCTGCACCATGAAGATCGCCATGATCTGCCGCGGTGTGGCGCCGATGGTGCGCAGGATCGCAATGTCCGCGCCCTTGTCGTTTACCACCATGATCAAGGTCGCAATGATGTTGAACGCCGCTACAGCGACGATCATCAGCAACAGCAGGCCGATCATGGTCTTCTCCATCTTCATTGCGCTAAACAGGCTGCCCTGGGTGTGGGTCCAGTCATCCGCCTTGTAGGCTGCACCCAAACCTGTGGCGATATCGCTGGATACTTGCGGCGCGGCGTACAGATCCTTCACCGCCAAACGCACGCTCTGCACCTGATTCGGTTCCCAGTGCTGCATCTGTGCGGCGTCGGCAACGTGGATCAACGCCATCGAACCGTCAAGCTCGGCGCCAACCTTGAACACACCGACCACATTAAGCCGCTGCATGCGCGGAGTAATCCCGCCCGGTGCGGTGCTGATTTCCGGAACGATCAGGGTAATTTTGTCGCCGACATTCAAACGAAAGCGGCGCGCCGTGATTTCGCCGATAACCACGCCGAACTCGCCAGGCTTGAGGGCGTCAAGACGCCCCTGAACGATGTGCTTGGCCACAATCGATACCTGCCCCTCCAGCGCCGGATCGACACCGCTGACCTGAATCGGCTGCATCGTGCCCTTGTAGGACAGCATGCCTTCCATCTCGGTGAACGGCACCGCCGCCGTCACTTCCGGGTTTTTCATCGCGGCCGCCGCCACGGGCTTCCAGTCATCAATCGGGTTGACGCCGACTATGGTAGCGTGCGGCACCATACCGAGAATGCGCGAGCTCATTTCGCGCTGGAAGCCGTTCATCACCGACAACACCACGATCATCGCCAGCACGCCCAGGGCGAGGCCGATCATCGAGGTCATCGAGATGAAGGAAACAAAGCGATTGCGGCGCTTGGCGCGGGTATAGCGCGTGCCGATAAAGATCGATAACGGTCTGAACATTCGCTGGGGCACCGTATAAAAATAAAAGACCCGAGGCGCTTTTCAGCCCCGTCGGGTTTCAGCCAATCAGATGGTCGTGAGGCAACCTTCCTGCAATTGCAGGACGCGGTCCATCTGGCGAGCCAGGTTCATGTCGTGGGTCACCACCAGGAACGCCGTGCGCATCGAGGTGCTGAGTTCCAGCATCAAGTCCTGAATGCCTTGGGCGGTGTGGGAGTCGAGGTTGCCGGTGGGCTCGTCGAGCATCACCAGGCCTGGATTGTTCACCAGTGCGCGAGCGATCGCTACGCGCTGACGTTCGCCGCCCGACAATTCGGCCGGTTTGTGTTCCAGACGATGGCCCAACCCTACCCGCTCCAGCAACGCCGTGGCACGCTTGCGCGCCTCGGGAATCGCAGTCTTGCCGATCAGCAGCGGCATGCAGACATTTTCCAGCGCGGTGAACTCGGGCAGCAAGTGGTGGAACTGATAAACGAAGCCGAGTGCCCGATTACGCAGCAGACCGCGCTTCTTTTCGCTCAGGGCCGACAGTTCTTCACCGTCGAGCCAGACGCTGCCCTTGGTTGGCGTGTCGAGTCCGCCGAGCAAATTGAGCAGGGTACTTTTGCCCGAACCGGATTTGCCGACAATCGCTACACGCTCGCCAGGGTGCAACTCCAGCTGCAAACCGGCCAGAACCTCTACCGACTCAGGACCTTCCTCGTAGGATTTGCCCAGGTTGCGGCAGCTCAAGATTGCTTTATCAGTCATGCCCGACTCACTCATAACGTAGCGCCTCCGCAGGCTGGGTGCGCGCAGCACGCCAGGCTGGATACAGGGTGGCGAGGAAACTCAGGACCAACGCCGCAGAACAGACCATGACAACGTCCTGGCTTTGCACTTGCGACGGCAGGTAATCAATGAAGTACACGTCGGCGTTGAGGAACTTGTGCCCGATCAAGCCTTCGAGGGCCGAGATCGCGGCACTGACGTTCAACGCGGCGAAGATTCCGACCACGGCGCCGATCGCCGTGCCGACCACACCGATGACCGTGCCTTGCACCATGAACGTGCGCATGATCGTGCCCGGCGTGGCGCCCAGTGTGCGCAGAATCGCGATGTCGCCCTTCTTGTCGTTCACCACCATCACCAGGGTGGAGATGATGTTGAACGCAGCGACCGCGACAATCAGCAGCAGCAACAGGCCGATCATCGCTTTTTCCATGCGGATCGCCTGATACAGGTTGCCGTGGGTACGGGTCCAGTCGCGGGCGTAGTAACGGTCTTCGCCGAGGTCGCGGGCGATGCTCCACGCAGTACGCGGTGCCTGAAACAAGTCATCGAACTTCAGGCGCAGACCCTGGACCTGATCAGGCTTCCAGCGATGCAGACGCGCCAGATCCTGCAGATTGGTGATACCCAGGTAGCCATCCAGTTCACCCGCGCCGACGTGGAAGATGCCGACCACGGTGAAGCGCTTCATGCGCGGGAACATCCCGGCCGGGGTCACAGTGACTTCCGGTGCCACGAAGGTCAGCTTGTCACCGACCGCCGCACCGAGTTTCGCCGCCGCCTTGTCGCCGATGACGATGCCGAATTCGCCGGGCACCAGATCGTCGAGTTTGCCCTGCTGCATGAAGTTATCAATGATCGACACCTGGCGCTCGAGCGCAGGGTCGATGGCATTGAGCAGGACTTTGGAGACTTTGCCGTTGTTGGTCAGCAAACCCTGCATTTGCGTAAACGGCGCCACGGCCGTCACCTGCGGGTTCTGCTTGACCTTCGTCGCCAGCCTTTGCCAATCGCTGATGGCTTCGCCGGATTCGATGGTCGCATGGGGCACCATGCCCAGCACGCGGGTGCGCATCTCATGATCGAAGCCGTTCATGACCGACAGCACGACAATCATCACGACCACGCCAAGGGCGAGCCCGATCATCGAAGTCAGGGAAATGAATGACACAAAATGATTGCGACGCTTTGCACGGGTGTAACGCGTGCCGATAAATACGAAGAGAGGTCTGAACATGTCGGGGCTTGTTCGGAGGGAAAAGGAACGTCCTTGTGGCGGGGGTCGACAACCAGCTTTACACTCAGACCACCGCCGCTACCATGGGTTCGCCATGTCGACATTAGATGAAGAAGATCGCCGCGAATACTACCGTATCGAGGACATGATCGCACTGGAAATTCGGCCCCTGTCCGCTACCGAAGCCACAGGCCAGGAAGTGTTGCAGGATGCTTCTCCGCTCTTCAATCTGCTCAGCGAATTGCACCTGAGCGAATTCGAGTCCCAGCACCTGTTGCGTCAGATCAGCGAACGCGACCGGAACCTCGCGGCGCTCCTCAAATCCCAGAACAAACGCATCGATCTGTTGAGCCAGGTGATCGCCATCACCGCACTCGGACAGATTGGCGAGCCGCAGCCGGTGATCATCTCCGAAGGTGGCGTCGATTTTCAGCATCCAACACCCATTGCTGCAGAATCACGTCTGTCGGTCAAGCTGGTGTTGATGCCGCAAGCCTTGGGCCTGCTGCTGCGCGCACGGGTCACCCATTGCGACCGCAGGGGCGATGGTTATGACGTCGGCACCGAGTTCGAACACCTGACCGACGCCCAACGACAACTCCTCGCCCGCCACATCTTTCAGAAGCAGGCACAGGAACGACGTCTGGCCCGCGAACAACTCGACTCAGGCATTTAACTTAAGGAAGAACCGTGACCCTCATCTACGGCCATCGCGGCGCCAAGGGCGAAGCACCGGAAAACACCCTGACCAGCTTTCAGCAATGTCTGAAGCACGGCGTACGCCGTTGCGAGCTGGACCTGCATTTGTCCCTGGACGGCGAGCTGATGGTCATCCATGACCCGACGCTCAAGCGCACCACCGAGCGTCGCGGCAAGGTCGTCGAACACTCGGCGGCGGACCTGGTGACTTACGATGCGCGCAAGGGGGGTCCGGGCTGGATCAAGCCATGCCCGATTCCAACCCTGGAACAGTTGTTCGAGCAATGCGATTTCGAGCACTGGCAACTGGAAGTCAAAAGCGCTTCGCGCACCCGCGCCGCGACGACGGTCCTGGCGATTCGTGAAATGGCGCAACGTCATGGGTTACTCGACAAGGTGACGATCACGTCGAGCTCGCGCGAAGTGCTGAAAGCCGCGCTGGACCTGGTGCCGGACGTATCCCGCGGGCTGGTGGCCGAGTATGCCTGGCTCGACCCGCTGAAAGTCGCGCAAAGCTATGGCTGTGAGATTCTGGCGCTGAACTGGACCCTGTGCACGCCGGAACGCCTGCAAAAGGCGCAGCGTCAGGGGCTGCATGTGTCAGTGTGGACAGTCAACGAGCCTGCGCTGATGCGCAGACTCGCCGACTTCGGCGTTGACAGCCTGATTACAGACTTTCCCGGTTTGGCCACCGCCACGCTCGAGAATTGCTGAAATCGGTCTCCCCGGCCGGCTCAGGCCACCGGCCGGAGCCCGTCAAAAAAGCCGGTTGAGGCCGTCGTATGCCGCTACCCGATAGGCTTCTGCCATGGTCGGGTAGTTGAACGTGGTGTTGACGAAATACTTCAACGTGTTCAGTTCGCCCGGCTGGTTCATGATCGCCTGACCGATGTGCACGATCTCCGACGCCTGATAACCAAAGCAGTGAACGCCAAGCACTTCCAGGGTTTCACGGTGGAACAGGATCTTCAGCATGCCTTGCGGCTCGCCGGCGATCTGCGCACGTGCCATGCTCTTGAAGAACGCCTTGCCCACTTCGTACGGCACTTTGGCCTGAGTCAGCTCCTGCTCGTTCTTGCCGATCGAGCTGATCTCCGGAATGGTGTAGATGCCGGTCGGCACGTCATTCACGAAGCGCCAGCTGCCGTTGTCGACGATACTGCCAGCGGCCGAACGACCTTGGTCGTGAGCAGCACTGGCCAGGCTTGGCCAACCGATTACGTCGCCAGCGCCATAAATATTCTGGATGCCGGTGCGGTAGTTTTCATCGACTTCGATCTGGCCACGGCCATTGACCTTCACGCCAATGTTTTCCAGGCCCAGTTGATCGGTGTTACCGGTACGGCCGTTGCACCAGAGCAAGGCGTCGGCCTTGATCTTCTTGCCGGACTTGAGGTGCAGGATCACGCCGTTGTCCACGCCTTCGACGCGGTCGTAGTCTTCGTTGTGTCGAACCGTGATGTTGTTGTTGCTGAAGTGGTAGCTCAACGCCTGGGAAATTTCCGAGTCGAGGAAGCTCAGCAACTGACCGCGGTTATCCACCAGCTCAACCAGCACGCCCAGACCGCTGAAGATCGAAGCGTATTCGCATCCGATCACGCCGGCGCCGTAAACGATGAGTTTGCGCGGGGTGTGGCCGAGGCTGAGGATGGTATCGCTATCGTAGATACGCGGGTGGTGGAAATCGATGTCCGCCGGGCGATAGGGACGCGAACCTGTAGCAATGATGATGTGCTTGGCCACCAGTTTTTCGACCACGCCGTTGGCGCAGACCACTTCGATGGTTTGCTCGTCGGCAAAGCTGCCGGTGCCGAAGAACACGTCGACGCGATTACGGGCGTAGTAACCGGTGCGCGAGGCGACTTGTTTGGAGATGACTTTCTCGGCGCTTTTCAATACGTCCGGGAACGAAAACCAACGCGGCTCACCAATGGCCCGGAACATCGGGTTGGTGTTGAACTGCATGATCTGCCGCACCGAGTGACGCAGTGCCTTGGATGGGATGGTGCCCAAGTGAGTGCAGTTGCCGCCGACCTGGCGACGGCTATCGACCATCGCCACCTTGCGCCCTGCCTTGGCGGCATTCATTGCCGCACCTTCCCCCGCCGGGCCGGAACCCAACACCACCACGTCGTAGTTGTAGACAGCCATGCGTACTCCTCAGAACAGGCCGCGGCACCCTCGGCACCTGCGGCTAAATCACGCCGATCTGTGGCGTGAAGGAACAATTTGGGGCCAGTGCAGAACCCGGACACAGTCTATAGAAGCGTCAACGCCGCGCACATTAACCCTTGGTCGCGTCGTAGGCTACTTTTGCCTGCACTACAACGCCAGTTTTCAATGCTCAAATTGCCGAAATCACTCGGTTTTTTCGCCACTGAGGCGTTCGAAAGCGTGACTGCTGCGTGTGACGAAACCTGTATCGGCACGAATCACAAAAAATGCGCCGATATCGTGTTTTTCGGCGTAGTCCAAACCGCGCTCAGGACCGAGAATCAGCAACAGCGTCGACAGGCCATCGGCCATCAAGGCTGAAGGATGAATCACCGTCACTGACGCCAAACTGTGTGAGACCGGTGCACCGGCGCGGGCATCGAAGGTGTGGGAAAAGCGCTGGCCGTCCTGCTCGAAATAATTGCGGTAGTCGCCGGAGGTGGAAACACCGTATCCATCGACAGCGATGATGCGCTCAGCCACCTGTCGGTCATCCCGAGGTTCTTCCAGGGCAATGCGCCATGGCGAGCCATCGGGCTTGTTGCCAGCGGCCTTGAGTTCGCCGGTGACTTCGACGAGGTAGTCGTGGATGCCTCGCCCCTCAAGCCTTGCAGCAATCGTGTCAACGGCGTACCCGGCAGCGATACTGTTGAAATCAACCTCGACGGCGGCGTCCTTGCACAGTTGATCACCCTGAATGCGCAGGTGGGTGTAGCCGACACGCTGGCGCACCTCGGCAAGCGCTTCGGCCGTCGGCACTTTTTCCTCACGCGCCTGCGGACCGAAGCCCCACAGATTGAGCAGCGGCTCGACAGTCAAATCGAAAGAGCCTTCGCTTTGCGCAGACAACTGTTCGCCAACGCGCACCAATTCGAGGATCGGCGCAGGCATGGTCTGACAACGATTGGCAGGTAACGCGTTGAAGCGCTCAACGTCCGAATCACTGCGGTAGGTCGACATTTGCTGATCGACGTCAGCGAGGATTTTTTCGACTTGCCCCCGAACCTGGTCTGGAGCGGGAAGATCGGCACGGAGAACATACTTGATCGAATAACTGCTGCCCATGGTCGGGCCGCTGAAGCTTTCCATGGAGTCGCCGGAGCCACACCCGGACAGGGCAACAAATAGCACCAGAAAAGGACACTTGCACCCACTCGACAAATCCGTCTCCAATGGCGTTCTACCCTGACACAACGTCAAGGCCAACTATTATGCGATAGAACTGCAGGAGCGAGCATGCGCGCGATGGACGCAAGGGCACCGAGTCTATCCAGGCGCCCCGCGTAATCGTTCGCTTCCTTCGCGAGCATGCTCGCTCCTACAGAGGATCAGGCTGTAATCACGAATCACCGCCATAACCAACAATCCGCACAAACAAAAACGCCCCGACCAAGGTCGGGGCGTTTTCATGTGCAGCTAAGGCTTAGCGCGGGAAAGCTGGCGGGTTTACACCGGCCATGTCTTCCATCACGCGAACCACCTGGCAGCTGTAACCGAACTCGTTGTCGTACCAGACGTACAGAACAACGCGGTTATCCTGGGTAATGGTCGCTTCCGCGTCCACAACGCCTGCGTGGCGCGAGCCAACGAAGTCGGTGGAAACCACTTCCTGGGAGCTCACGTAATCGATCTGCTTATGCAGATCCGAGTGCATGGCCATCTGGCGCAGGTACTCGTTGATCTCTTCGCGAGTGGTGGCCTTTTCCAGGTTCAGGTTCAGGATAGCCATCGACACGTTTGGCGTAGGAACGCGGATCGCGTTGCCGGTCAGCTTGCCCTTGAGCACTGGCAGCGCCTTGGCGGCTGCGGTGGCGGCACCGGTCTCGGTGATCACCATGTTCAACGGCGCGGCGCGGCCACGACGGCTGCCCTTGTGGAAGTTGTCGATCAGGTTCTGGTCGTTGGTGAACGAGTGAACGGTTTCAACGTGGCCGTTGACGATGCCAAACTTGTCGTTGACTGCCTTGAGCACCGGCACGATGGCGTTGGTGGTGCAGGAAGCCGCCGAGATGATCTTGTCGTCAGGGGTGATTTCGCCGTGGTTGATACCATGCACGATGTTCTTCAGCGCGCCCTTGCCAGGTGCGGTGAGGATCACGCGGGCAGCGCCCGGGCAGGCCAGGTGCTGGCCCAGGCCATCGGCGTCACGCCATACACCGGTGTTGTCGACGATCAGAGCGTTTTCGATGCCGTACTGGGTATAGTCGACTTCGGCCGGGCTCTTGGCGTAGATCACCTGGATCAGGTTGCCGTTGGCGGTGATGGTGTTGTTGGCTTCATCAATGGTGATGGTGCCATCGAACGGACCATGGACCGAGTCGCGACGCAGAAGGCTGGCACGCTTGACCAGATCGTTCTCGGCGCCCTTGCGGACCACGATGGCGCGCAGACGCAGGCCGTCGCCACCACCGGTTTTCTCGATCAGGATGCGCGCCAGCAGACGGCCGATACGACCGAAGCCGTACAGGACAACGTCGGTGCCTTTGCGGGCGGAAGCGTTCTGCTGACCAACCACGTCAGCCAGTTCTTCACGGACGAACTGCTCGGCAGTACGGCCATTGCCTTCGGCCTTGAACTTGGCCGCCAGCTTGCCCAGATCCACCGAAGCGGCGCCGAGCTTGAGTTCGCTCATCGCCTTGATCAGCGGGAATGTTTCGTGGACGGACAGCTCGCTTTCGTCGGACTGACGGTGACGAGCAAAGCGGTGAGCTTTGAGAATCGCAATGACTGAACGATTGATCAGGCTGCGGCCATAGATCGAGCTCACCACGTTGTTATTGCGGTAGAGCTGACCGATAAGCGGAATCATCGCTTCTGCGAGTGCTTCACGGTCGATCCATTCACCAAGACACTGGTCGGGCTTCTGAGTCACGGGAACCTTCCACATGTAGGGGCAGAAAAAAGGGGCTACATTATGCCGCCCTGTGACGCGTGTAGCAATGCGCGCCTGTCGTGCAACCGGTAACAAATTCGCCTTCAAAAAAATCACGCCCCGCTGGAGCCCAATAAAACCGGGGCTCGCAGCGCCGTCATTTTTTTGGAGACAACGCCACCTTATCCGTAACCCTCCGTAACACCTGCTCGTTTTACCACTACATATCCGTTGTTTATCAGTAAAAAACCGGCGTTTTTTGTCTTTACCACTACATTTCGCCAAACCTGCGTAATAGACACAGTCTGCAACTGACAGGCGGCACCCTTGACCGCTACAATTACCGACTTTGTCGCAACGCTTGGAGCTCAACCTTCCGTGCCCGTTCTGCGTCTACCGCTTCTCCCTGCCGCGGCAGGTAAACAGCACTGGGGCAACCTGCCCGGTGCCGCCCTCAGCCTGGCCATTGCCGAGGCTGCGAGCGCTGCCAAGCGCTTTACCTTGCTGCTGACCGCCGATAGCCAAAGTGCTGAACGGCTGGAACAGGAGCTGAGTTTCTTCGCTCCGGATTTGCCTGTGCTGCATTTCCCCGACTGGGAAACCCTGCCCTACGACCTGTTTTCGCCGCACCAGGACATCATTTCCCAGCGCATTGCCAGCTTGTACCGGCTGCCGGAGCTGGAGCATGGCGTGCTGGTCGTGCCGATCACTACGGCCCTGCATCGTCTGGCGCCAACCAAGTTCCTGCTCGGCAGCAGCCTGGTGCTCGACGTCGGGCAGAAGCTCGACGTCGAACAAATGCGCACCCGCCTGGAAGCGACCGGCTACCGCTACGTCGACACCGTGTACGAGCATGGCGAATTTACCGTACGCGGTTCGCTGATCGATCTGTTCCCGATGGGCAGTAAACTGCCCTATCGCATCGACCTGTTCGACGACGAAATCGAAACCCTGCGCACCTTCGACCCGGAAAATCAGCGCTCCATCGACAAGGTCGATTCGGTCAAGCTGCTGCCGGCCCGGGAATTTCCGCTGCAAAAGGATGCGGTCACCCGCTTCAAGGCGCGGTTCCGTGAGCGCTTCGACGTCGACTTCCGCCGCTGCCCGATTTTCCAGGACTTGAGCAGCGGGATTACCCCGGCCGGTATCGAGTACTACCTGCCGCTATTCTTCGACGAAACCTCGACCCTGTTCGATTACCTGCCCCAGGACACCCAAGTGTTCTCGCTGCCAGGCATCGAGCAGGCCGCGGAAAACTTCTGGAACGATGTACGCAATCGCTACGAAGAGCGCCGCGTCGATCCATCCCGTCCTTTATTGCCACCCGCCGAGTTGTTCCTGCCGGTGGAAGACTGCTTCGCGCGCCTGAAGAACTGGCCGCGCGTGGTCGCCAGTCAACAGGATGTCGAAAGCGGCGCCGGTCGCGAACGCTTCCCCGCTCAAGAGTTGCCCAACCTTGCGATCGAAGCCAAGGCTACCCAGCCGTTGGCGGCACTGGCGAACTTCCTCGATGAGTTCCCCGGACGCGTGCTGTTTACCGCCGAGTCCGCGGGCCGTCGCGAAGTGCTGCTCGAACTGCTGGAGCGCCTGAAGCTGCGACCGAAAACCGTCGACAGCTGGCCGGACTTCGTCGCGGGCAAGGATCGCCTGGCGATCACCATCGCCCCACTGGATGAAGGCTTGCTGCTGGACGAACCGGCCCTGGCACTGGTTGCCGAAAGCCCGCTGTTCGGTCAACGCGTGATGCAACGCCGTCGCCGCGAAAAACGCGCCGACGCCAACAACGACGCGGTCATCAAGAACCTCACCGAATTGCGCGAAGGCGCGCCGGTGGTACACATCGATCATGGCGTCGGCCGATACCTGGGCCTGGCGACCCTGGAAATCGACAGCCAGACCGCGGAATTCCTCGCCCTGGAATACGCCGAAGGCGCCAAGCTCTACGTGCCGGTGGCCAACCTGCATTTGATCGCCCGATACACCGGCAGTGACGACGCCCTGGCCCCGCTACACCGCCTCGGCTCCGAGACCTGGCAGAAAGCCAAGCGCAAGGCTGCCGAACAGGTGCGCGACGTGGCGGCAGAACTGCTCGACATCTATGCCCGTCGTGCCGCCCGTGAAGGCTACGCCTTCGCCGACCCGAAAGCCGACTACGCCACCTTCAGCGCCGGCTTCCCGTTCGAAGAAACGCCCGATCAGCAAACCACCATCGACGCCGTGCGCGAAGACATGCTTGCGCCAAAACCGATGGATCGTCTGGTGTGCGGCGACGTAGGTTTCGGCAAGACCGAAGTGGCCATGCGCGCCGCATTTATCGCTGTGCATGGCGGTCGTCAGGTCGCGATCCTGGTGCCAACCACCCTGCTCGCCCAGCAGCATTACAACAGCTTCCGCGACCGCTTCGCCGACTGGCCGGTGACCGTGGAAGTGATGAGCCGCTTCAAGTCGACCAAGGAAGTCAACGCAGCGGTCGCTGACCTTGCAGAAGGCAAGATCGACATCGTCATCGGTACGCACAAGCTGTTGCAGGACGACGTAAAGATCAAAAACCTCGGCCTGGTGATCATCGACGAAGAACACCGCTTCGGCGTGCGCCAGAAAGAACAGTTGAAGGCGCTGCGCAGCGAAGTCGACATCCTGACCCTGACCGCCACGCCGATTCCGCGCACGCTGAACATGGCGGTCTCAGGCATGCGCGATCTCTCGATCATCGCCACGCCGCCGGCCCGTCGCCTGTCGGTGCGCACCTTCGTCATGGAGCAGAACAAAAGCACGGTCAAAGAGGCCCTGCTGCGCGAGCTGCTGCGTGGCGGCCAGGTCTACTACCTGCACAACGATGTGAAAACCATCGAGAAATGTGCCGCCGACCTCGCCGAACTGGTGCCCGAAGCGCGGATCGGCATCGGCCACGGGCAGATGCGCGAACGCGAACTCGAACAGGTGATGAGCGACTTCTACCACAAGCGCTTCAACGTGCTGATTGCCTCGACCATCATCGAGACCGGCATCGACGTGCCGAGCGCCAACACCATCATCATCGAGCGTGCCGACAAGTTCGGCCTGGCGCAGCTGCACCAGTTGCGCGGCCGCGTCGGACGCAGTCACCACCAGGCGTATGCCTACTTGCTGACACCGCCGCGCCAGCAAATCACCACTGACGCGGAAAAGCGCCTGGAAGCGATTGCCAACACCCAGGACCTCGGTGCGGGCTTCGTGCTTGCTACCAACGACCTCGAAATCCGTGGCGCTGGCGAATTGCTCGGGGACGGTCAGAGCGGGCAGATCCAGGCGGTCGGTTTTACCCTGTACATGGAAATGCTCGAGCGCGCCGTGAAGTCGATCCGCAAGGGCGAGCAGCCGAACCTCGATCAACCGCTGGGCGGTGGTCCGGAAGTCAACCTGCGTGTACCTGCGCTCATTCCCGAAGACTATCTGCCGGACGTTCACACCCGCCTGATTCTTTACAAGCGCATCGCCTCGGCTACCGACGAGGAAGGCCTCAAGGACTTGCAGGTGGAGATGATCGACCGTTTCGGCCTGCTGCCGGAGCCGACCAAGAACCTGATGCGCATCACTGCCCTGAAATTGCAGGCCGAGATACTGGGTATCAAGAAAGTCGATGGCGGGCCGCAAGGTGGGCGCATCGAGTTCGCGGCGCAGACACCGGTCGACCCGCTGACCCTGATCAAGCTGATCCAGAGCCAGCCAAAACGTTACAAATTCGAAGGAGCCACGATGTTCAAGTTCATGGTTCCGATGGAGCGTCCGGAAGAGCGCTTTAATACTGTAGAGGCGCTGCTCGAGCGCCTCATCCCGAAAACTGCTTGAAGGACGCCGCATGCGCCTGTTTCGCTCACTGACCTTGTTGATCGCGTTGGTCGCGCCATCGGTATTTGCCGATGATCTGTATCAAGTTGAAATGATTCTGGTGCGTCAGAACGCCGTACCGGCGATTGTCGTCCGCGCCGCGCCGGAAGACTGGGCGGCGGGTGCCCAGCCCGTCAGCCAGGACAGCTTACGTACGCCGAGCCTGAATCCTGAAGTGGAAAAGCTCACTGCCAGCAACGAATACAGCGTCCTGTTGCACAAGGCATGGCAGCAGACGTTCGGTGAGACCGCGGTCAAGGTGGCGATCAGCGACGGCAAGGAGCAATTCGGCCAATATCCGATTGAAGGCACCCTGAACCTGACGCTTGGACGCTTCACCGATGTAGACGCCGATTTTTGGGTCAACCAGTTCGACAGCGAAGGTCTGGTCACCGCCAGCGAACGCCTGAAACAGGAAAGCCACACCAAGAATGGCCAGCTCAACTTCCTCGACAACGGCCACCTGGGCCTGCTGATCAAGATTACTTCCTTGACGGCGCCCGCACCCCGGGAAGCCCCTGAAGTCGTCCCTGACTGATTGAAACCCAATGTCCGCGACCCTGAGCAAACCCCTGGGACCTTCCTGGGTCAGCCGATTCAAGGAACAGAGCCTGGAGCGTGGCCGCCGCTACGCACTGGAAAACCGAGTCAGGATCGTCGAGGCGGGCGACGCTACGATCATCGCGGCATGCGAGGGCTCTGGTGGTAACGTTTACCGGCAGACCATTCGCCTGCGCGAGTCGGCCAAAGGCACCTTGCTGATGGTCGATGCGACATGCTCCTGCCCGGTCCACAACAACTGCAAACATTGTGCAGCGGTGCTGCTGCAAGTGCAGGAAACCCTCGACTATCCGGCGGCGGCGAAAGATGCCGAACTTCTGGAAAAACTCCAGGCCGTACTGGAAAACAGAAACCCGAAAGCGCCGCCGCAAGTACTGGTAGACAACGTGCAACCGGTGCCGCGCCTGTGGCTGGCAAGCATCGAGTTCAGCGCCTTCGAGCCGCGCAACGGGCGAATGCAGCGCTATATCCAGCATCGTGCGGCGCTGTCATTCAGTTATCTGGACGAATACGTTAGCGGCCAGAAAAATACCGACATCCTGATTCGCCAGGAGACTCAGACACTGCGGATAAAACGTCATCCGGAAGTGGAGCAGTCCTACCGCGAACAGCTGCGAATCCTCGGGTTCAAGATCGCCACCCGGCAAAGCAAGGCCCTGCCGGAAAGTGCTGGCGAACTGTTCGAGATGGTCAACGACAGCGCCTGGCTGACCTTCACCCTCAACGAACTGCCTAAGCTGCGCACTCAGGGCTGGGAATTGCAGATCGACGAAGACTTCGGTTTTGACCTGACCGCCGTGGACGACTGGTACGCCACGGTTGAGCAGGCACCGGAGCGCGACTGGTTCGATCTGGAACTCGGAATCATCGTCAACGGCGAACGACTGAGCCTGTTGCCGATCCTGCTCAATCTGATGCGTTCGCACACCGAAATCCTCAACCCGGAACGCCTGGCCCGGCGTCGTGACGACGAGTTGATCCTGGTGAACATCCCCCATCGACCGAACTCCGAGCACGGCCCACTGCAGGTCGCTCTGCCCTTCGGCCGATTGAAACCGGTGCTGGCGACCCTCGGCGAGTTCTACCTGCAGGAACCCGGCGAAACCACGCTGCGCCTAAGCAAGGCCGATGCCACACGACTGAACCCGCTGGAAGGCTTGCCGCTTCTTTGGGAGGGTGGCGAACAGATACGCACCTTTGCCCAACGCCTGCGCGACATCAAGGATTACACCGCTGCCGCGCCGGAAGGCTTGAACGCAACATTGCGCCCCTACCAGCTCGAAGGCCTGAGCTGGATGCAGTCGTTGCGACAACTGGAAGTGGGCGGGATACTCGCGGATGACATGGGCCTAGGCAAAACCCTACAGACGCTGGCACACATTCTCACCGAGAAAATTGCCGGTCGCCTTGATCGACCCTGCATGGTGGTCATGCCCACCAGCCTGATTCCCAATTGGCTCGACGAAGCGGCACATTTCACGCCGCAGCTCAAAGTGCTGGCGCTGTACGGTGCCGGCCGCAAGAAACACTTCGAAAAAATGGCCGATTACGACCTGATTCTGACGACCTACGCGTTACTGCCCAAGGATGTCGAACGCCTCGCGGCGCAGCCTTTTCACATACTGGTGCTGGATGAAGCGCAGTACATCAAGAATCCGACCAGCAAGGCGGCCCAGGCGGCTCGCGAACTGAATGCACGCCAACGCCTGTGCCTGAGCGGCACGCCACTGGAGAACCATCTCGGTGAACTCTGGTCGCTGTTTCATTTCCTGCTGCCCGGCTGGCTCGGCGATGTAAAAAGCTTCAACCGCGATTACCGCGTGCCGATTGAAAAGCGCACCAGCGAAGTACGACTTCAGCACCTCAACGGCCGGATAAAACCCTTCCTCCTGCGCCGAACCAAGGAACAGGTGGCCACCGAACTGCCGCCAAAAACCGAAATCATCCACTGGGTCGAACTCAACGAAGCCCAGCGTGACGTTTACGAAACCATGCGCCTGGCCATGGACAAGAAAGTCCGCGACGAGATCACACGCAAGGGTGTGGCGCGTAGTCAGATCATCATTCTTGAAGCGCTGCTGAAACTGCGGCAGGTGTGCTGCGATTTGCGCCTGATCAACGACGCCACCCTGCCAGCGCGCGGCAGCACGTCAGGCAAGCTCGACAGCCTGATGGAGATGCTCGAAGAATTATTTGAAGAAGGCCGGCGGATTCTACTGTTCTCGCAATTCACTTCAATGCTGTCGCTGATCGAGGACGAGCTGAAAAAACGCGGCGTCGCTTATGCGTTATTGACCGGGCAGACCCGCGACCGGCGAACGCCAGTGAAGGAATTCCAGAGCGGCAAGCGTCAGATTTTCCTGATCAGCCTGAAGGCCGGAGGCGTTGGCCTGAACCTGACCGAAGCAGACACCGTGATTCACTACGATCCGTGGTGGAACCCGGCGACGGAAAACCAGGCAACCGACCGCGCGTATCGCATCGGACAGGAGAAGCCGGTATTCGTCTACAAGCTGATTGCCCGAGGAACGGTGGAGGAGAAAATTCAGCATCTGCAGAAGGAAAAATCCGACCTGGCGGCAGGCGTATTGGATGGACGCCAGGCTGGGGACTGGAAACTGCAGAGCGATGATATCGAGGCGTTGTTTGCACCATTGCCGGATAAGCTTGAAAAGCGCTGAGACTCTCGGCACCTGATCCGGCCTCTTCTCTGGCAAGCCAGCTCCTACAGTGTCCGCGTCGAACACACCCCTGCGAACAACCCCAAACCTGTAGGAGCTGGCTTGCCAGCGAGAAACTCAACGCACCATCAAGCCAGACGTTGCCCCCACAGTAACCGCGTCGAACACAACCCCTGCGAACGACACCAAACCTGTAGGAGCTGGCTTGCCTGCGAAGAACTCAACGCGCAATCAAACCAGACTCAGCCCTTGAGTACCCGCGCCAAAGTCGATTTCACCTTGCCCATCCCGTCATGCAACGCCTGCTCGATCTCGGCCATGGTGATCACCGCCGTCGACTTGCCTGCCGCCGGATTCACCACCAGCGACAGACAGGCGTAATCCAGTTCCAGCTCCCGGGCCAGCGCCGCCTCCGGCATACCCGTCATACCGACGATGTCGCAGCCGTCACGCTCCAGACGTGCGATTTCCGCCACCGTCTCCAGACGCGGGCCCTGAGTACAGGCATATACGCCATGACTGCTGTAGCCAACGCCTTCAGCCGCCAGTGCCGCGATCAGTTGCTGACGTAGCGGCTCGCTGTATGGATAACTGAAATCGATATGCGTGACCTGTTCCAGGTCATCGGCAAAATAGGTGTGCTGGCGACCGCTGGTGTAGTCGATCAACTGATGGGGCACACAGAAATGCCCGGTGCCCATGGCGGCGTGAATCCCGCCCACGGCGTTGACCGCGAGAATGGCTTCTGCACCCGCCTGCTTCAGTGCCCAGAGGTTGGCGCGGTAGTTGACCTGATGCGGTGGAAAGCGGTGCGGGTGGCCGTGACGCGCAAGGAACAGCACTTCCTTGCCCGCGAATTCGCCGACCTGAATCTCGGCTGAAGGGGCGCCATAAGGCGTCTCCACTGCCAATGACTGACGAATGCTCAGGCCTTCGAGTTGAGTCAGACCGGTACCACCGATAATCGCGTAAACCGTCATAAGCAGTCCTTAATCAATCAATTGAGCTTCTTTGAGTGCACCGACTGCCGCCAGCCACCGCGGGTCCTGACGGTATTCGATACCGGCAAACGACTGACGGCGCATCTGCGCAATGCGCGCAGATGGCTTGACCTTCAGGCGTTGCACGGCGCTCAGGGCCAACTCGGCGGCCGCACGATCGTTGCACACCAGACCCATGTCGCAGCCAGCAGTCAACGCAGCTTCAATGCGGCTGGCGGCATCGCCAACCACATGGGCACCTGCCATGGACAGGTCATCGCTGAAAATCACACCATCAAATTGCAGTTCGCCCCGCAGAATATCCTGCAGCCAACGACGAGAAAAACCGGCAGGCCGGGAATCGACTTGTGGATAAATGACATGCGCAGGCATGACGGCAGCCAGTTGCTTGCTCAATTTTGCGAACGGCACCAGGTCGTTGGCACGGATTTCGTCGAGGCTGCGCTCGTCATTCGGGATCGCTACGTGAGAATCCGCCTCAGCCCAGCCGTGACCAGGAAAATGCTTGCCCGTCGCAGCCATACCGGCGGTATTCATACCGCGGATGAACGCACCGGCAAGTTGAGCGGCGCGCTCGGGATTGCTCTCGAAAGAGCGAGTGCCAACGACGGCGCTGCGCTGATAGTCGAGGTCCAGTACCGGAGCAAAGCTGAGGTCCAGACCCACCGCCAGCACTTCAGTGGCCATGATCCAGCCACATTGCTCGGCCAGGTGTTCGGCATTGGGGTTATCGGCAATCGCGCGCATCGCCGGCAAACGGATGAATCCCTGTCGCAGGCGCTGAACCCGCCCACCCTCTTGATCCACCGCCAACAACATGTCAGGACGTATGGCACGAATTGCCGCACTCAATTCACGCACCTGGCGTGGATGCTCAATGTTGCGAGCGAAAATGATCAGGCCGCCCACTTCGGGCTGGCGCAACAATTGGCGATCTTCAGCCGTCAGCCAGGTACCGGCGACGTCCACCATCAACGAGCCTTGCAGGCCAGCAGTCATAGAGATTCCTTGATAACGATAAACCCGGCTCGCGCCAAATCGCCGCCGAGGGCAGTGCCCGGCAGGTCGGCGATATCAATGGGGAGCGGGTTCAGAACGAGAGTCGGCATGGGCGGCTAGCTTAACGGATGTCAGCTGCCGCGCCCACCCGTGAGCGGTTAAACCTTGGCGGCAACCGATGTCGATTTGCTACGCGGACGCAACTGCGCGGTGGCCATGGCCGCGTCGGTGACACCCGTTTCGGCCCGCATGCCGGCAGCCAGGAACGGCACCATCAGGCGCATGACTTGCTCAATGGACGTATTGACACCGAAGTCGGTCTCGGCAATCGCGCGCAAGGCCTTGATGCCGGACATGCTGAACGCCGCCGCACCCAGCATGAAGTGCACGCGCCAGAACAATTCGATGGGAGGGATACGCGGCGCCGCTTCATTGACCAACATCATATAACGACGAAAAACCTTGCCGTACATGTCTTCCAGATAGCGACGCAAGTGCCCTTGGCTTTGACTGAACGCCAAACCCAGCAAACGCATGAAGATCGACAGATCATTGCCGCTGCGTGGCTGCACCACCAGCGCCTGCTCGACGAGGATTTCAAGCAGTTCCTCGAGCGTCGGCTTCATTTCAGGCTTGGCCTGACGGCGCTCCAGCTCTTTATCGAGGCTGATGCAGAACGGACCGAGGAAGCGCGAGAAAACCGCCTGGATCAACGCCTTCTTCGAGCCGAAGTGATAATTCACTGCCGCCAGATTGACACCGGCCTTGCTGGTGATCAAACGCAACGAGGTTTCCGCGAAACCCTTTTCCGCGAACAACTGCTCGGCTGCATCAAGGATGCGTTCAACGGTTTCCGACTGGGCCATGGCTACTCCGCCTGACAAACACTTGTTTGAAACATACGTTTCAGCCCGTGCATTGTCAAGCCTGGCGGTCACTTTTGGAAATGGCCGGTCAGACATTTAACCACACAACGGCAAAGCTTCAATCTACTGGTTCCTCGACCGTCCGGCGGGCAAGAAAAAAAGGGGCATTGCCAAGACCGTTTCACTGTATATAATCCCAGTCACTGTATAAAAAGACAGAGCGATCAATATGCTAAAGCTGACGCCACGCCAAGCAGAGATTCTGGCCTTCATCAAACGATGCCTGGAAGACAACGGTTACCCGCCGACCCGCGCGGAAATTGCTCAGGAACTGGGCTTCAAGTCGCCCAACGCCGCGGAAGAACACCTCAAGGCCCTTGCTCGCAAAGGCGCGATCGAGATGACGCCCGGTGCGTCCCGCGGCATTCGTATCCCTGGCTTTGAAGCCAAGGCCGACGACTCCACCCTGCCCATCATCGGGCGGGTCGCAGCTGGCGCCCCGATTCTGGCGCAACAGCATATCGAAGAGTCATGCAACATCAATCCCGCCTTTTTCCATCCGCGCGCTGACTACCTGCTGCGCGTCCATGGCATGAGCATGAAGGATGTCGGTATTTTCGACGGTGACCTGCTGGCAGTCCATACCACCCGCGAAGCGAGAAATGGTCAGATCGTAGTCGCACGGATCGGTGACGAAGTGACCGTCAAGCGCTTCAAGCGGGATGGAAGCAAAGTCTGGCTGATTGCCGAAAACCCCGAGTTCGCCCCTATCGAAGTGAACCTTCAAGATCAGGAACTGATGATCGAAGGATTGAGTGTCGGCGTCATTCGCCGCTAACGGAGGCTCCATGCACTTCCCACAGACTTCACCACAGCAAGCCCAACTGTCACTGTTCGAGGCATTCATGGCGCAGCCATTGGCGCCGATCCTCAAAGACGTGGCCGAGGCGCCCTGGAGCGCCGAACCCGAGGTTTTCAGTGAGTTGTCGCTGCGTGGCGCAGCCGGGAACTGCCTGAACCTTCTCGCACCGATTCTCAGGGAACTGAGCCAGGACCAGGACGCTCGCTGGCTCACACTGATTGCCCCGCCAGCCAGCCTGACTCAAACCTGGTTACGCGATGCCGGCCTGAACCGCGAACGCATTCTCTTGCTGCAACCACGCGGCAGCCAGAGTGCACAGCAACTGACCTGCGAGGCATTGCGCCTGGGTCGTAGCCACACGGTTGTCAGCTGGCTCAACCCGTTAAACGCCAATTCGCGGCAGCAGCTGATCAGCGCCGCTCGTATTGGCGATGCTCAAAGCTTGAATATTCGACTGGGTTAATGGGCAAATATCGGGTGCGACATTAAAGGCGCGGGGCTTCTCCAAGGACAGAGAAGCCGATGAATAGCGACATCAAAAAAAGCGACGGACGGGCATCAATGAAGAACCCGCGTACCCTCATCCTTGTCGAATTCGCCTTCAACCAGGCGACCTGCCATCTGAACACCCACGCTCAACATCGCCTTGGCGACTTCCACGTGCTGCCCTTGCAAAAACGCTTTGGCGTCCTCGGAGAAATCCAAAGTAACCAGAGAACCCTCGTCCTCGGCCCTGCGCAGCTCGATTCGGCCGTCTGGTAACTCGACAATTTCTAGAAAGGACGTTGGCATATAGGTGTGTTCTCCACGAAAGGCGGGGATTATATAGGCATCGCACAGGCTGCGCTTGGGATCTTGACCAACAGCCATCGTGCAGAGACGCCTGTCAGCACTCGTTCAACCCTTCGCGAAAACGGATCGCCAACCCTTTAAGGTTCTGACGCCAGCTCTCCAGCTCATCCCGGCTCAACTCTTCAGGCGCGTCCTCTTCATCCAGGTTGACGGCGAGGATCAGCGGCTGTGTGACATCCCCTTTAGGCTTGCGAGGCGCGCGTGGCGGTTGAAAAAGCGCGGCATGGGCAGACAGCAGTTTGGCCAGCCATGTTTCCGGGTTATTGGCCAACTCGACCATTTCGGCCATTTCCGGGATGGCGATGGCGTCCAACACTTCGCGAGTCAACAGCAACTCTGCACGAGGAGCATTGGCCTGGGGCAAACGATAGAATCCGGCAATCTCGTGGCACAGGCCCAGCAGCGCTCCGTACAGGTGAAACAGCGCTGATTCGCGACCGGCCTGAATCAGGGCCAGGGAATTCATCGCCCGCCCCTCCTCCGCTTTTGCGAGCGCTTCAAGCGACAGGCCGGCGAAGTAAATCTTCTGGTTGGTACGGGTATAGAGTTCGTGGGCCATGACGGCAGCCTCCACAACGAAATAATTGTTTCACGCAGGTCGGACAGTGTCGTGGATCAGCCGATCCGACCGCAAGCACAAAACAAAAAGGCCGCATGAAAACCCGAGGGTTGTCATGCGGCCTTTTCAGTACTGCGACGCCTTACGCCTTCGCAGCTGGACGCTTGTCTTCGACTTTCCACTTGCCGCCGTCGTAGAACGCTTTCCAGCCAGTCGGCTTACCGTCGACCTCGGTCTGCACGTACTGCTCCTTGGTTTTGCGGCTGTAACGGATCACAGCAGGCAGACCATCAGGATCTTTCTTCGGCGCTTCGCAGAGGAAATGGTACTTCGGATCGATCTCATCCTTGTGCGGGATAATTTCCTGTACCAGCGGAGCTCGGGTTTCGCGGTTTTTCGGGAACTGGCTGGCCGCCAGGAACAAGCCGGATGCACCGTCGCGCAGGATGTAGGTGTCGTTGACCTTTTCGCATTTGAGCTCAGGCATTTTCACCGGATCCATCTTCGGCGGTGCCGCGTCACCACTCTTGAGCAGTTTGCGAGTGTTCTTGCAGGTCGCATTGGTGCAACCGAAGAACTTGCCGAAACGGCCGGTCTTGAGCTGCATTTCGCTACCGCACTTGTCGCACTCAAGGCTCGGACCTTCGTAGCCCTTGATACGATAGGTGCCCTCTTCGATTTCGTAGCCATTGCAATCCGGGTTGTTACCGCAGATGTGCAATTTGCGCTTTTCATCGAGCAGATAGGCATCCATCGCCGTAGCGCAGATCGGGCAGCGATGCTTGCCGCGCAACACCAGCGATTCCGATTCGCCCTCGTCGTCCGCAGCGATTTCATCGCCAGGCACCAGGTTCACGGTAGCCTTGCAGCGCTCTTTCGGTGGCAGGCTGTAGCCGGAGCAACCGAGGAACACGCCGGTCGACGCGGTACGAATCTGCATCGGACGACCGCAAGTGGTACACGGAATATCAGTCATGACCGGCTGGTTGGCACGCATGCCGTTTTCCGGGTTTTCAGCCACTTCGAGTTTCTTCTTGAAGTCGCCGTAGAACTCGTCCAGCACGTTTTTCCAGTCGCGCTCGCCCTGAGCCACGTCATCGAGGTGCTCTTCCATGCCGGCGGTAAAGCCGTAGTCCATCAGGTTGGAGAAGCTCTCGGACAGACGCTCGGTGACGATGTCACCCATCTTTTCCGAATAGAAACGACGGTTATGCAGCGCAACGTAGCCACGATCCTGGATGGTTGAAATGATTGCCGCATAGGTCGAAGGACGACCGATACCGCGCTTTTCCATTTCTTTTACCAGGCTGGCTTCCGAGTAACGCGCCGGTGGCTTGGTGAAGTGCTGGGTCGGATCAAGCTTGATCAGCTTCATCGCGTCGCCCTGGGCCATGTCCGGCAATACGTCATCATCGCCAGGCTTGGCGATTTGCGGCATGACACGGGTGTAACCGTCGAACTTGAGGATGCGGCCCTTGGCGCGCAGCTCGAAGTCGCCAGCGCCGACAGTGACGGTAGTCGACAGGTATTGCGCCGGCAGCATCTGGCAGGCGAGGAACTGGCGCCAGATGAGCTCGTAGAGGCGCTCAGCGTCACGCTCCATGCCCGACAGTTTGCTTGGCTCGGTATTGGCGTCGGACGGACGAATCGCTTCGTGAGCCTCTTGTGCGCCTTCCTTGCTGCTGTAGACGTTCGGGGTTTCCGGCAGGTACTTCTTGCCGAACTCGCCTTCAATATAGGTACGCGCCATCGCCACGGCATCAACCGAGAGGTTGGTGGAGTCGGTACGCATGTAAGTGATGTAGCCCGCTTCGTACAAACGCTGGGCCATCATCATGGTTTTCTTCACACCGAAGCCCAGGCGGTTACTCGCGGCCTGCTGCAGGGTGGAAGTGATGAACGGCGCCGACGGTTTGCTGCTGGTCGGTTTGTCTTCACGCTTGACGATGCTGTAGCTGGAGGCCTTGAGCTTTTCCAGCGCAGCCATGGCCTGGGTTTCGTTGAGCGGCTTGAAGGCTTCGCCCTTTTCGCGAGCCACATCGAAACGCACGGTCGCGCCTTTGGCGGTACCGAGGTCAGCGTGGACTTCCCAGTATTCTTCCGGGATGAACGCACGAATTTCACGCTCGCGCTCGACCACCAGCTTTACCGCAACCGATTGCACACGACCGGCGGACAGACCGCGAGCGATCTTGGCCCACAGCAGCGGAGAAACCATGTAACCCACGACCCGGTCGAGGAAACGACGCGCCTGCTGGGCATTGACACGATCGATGTCCAGTTCGCCCGGTTTCGAGAAAGCTTCCTGAATCGCCTTCTTGGTAATTTCGTTGAACACCACGCGCTTGTAGCGGGTGTCATCACCACCGATGGCTTCGCGCAGGTGCCAGGCAATGGCTTCCCCCTCGCGGTCCAAGTCGGTTGCGAGATAGATGGTGTCAGCATCCTTGGCGAGCCGGCGCAGCTCTTCGATGACTTTTTCCTTGCCCGGGAGGATCTCGTACTTGGCTTTCCAGCCATGATCCGGATCGACACCCATGCGCGCGACCAACTGCTTGCGCGCTTTCTCTTTCGGCGAGAGCACCGGACCTTCGCCCGCGGCAGCCTTGCCGCGCTTGGCGGCAGGCTCTTTGCTGGCGCTAGCCGAACCGCTGGTGGGCAGGTCTCGGATATGGCCGATACTCGACTTCACCACGTATTCGTTACCCAAATACTTGTTGATGGTCTTGGCCTTAGCCGGGGATTCCACAATGACCAGCGATTTGCCCATGGATCAGAAAATTCCTGAATTCGAGAAGTGAAAGGCGATTGGCGCCTGACGCGGCACCGCTATATATAGTTGATACAAGGTGAGGTCAAGCGCAGGGTTTTGCGCGCACTCAGCTTATGGCTTGGTAAAAAGGCTTTCTTCGGCCTGCACCAAAGCAAAGCGTGGCACCTGTTCGCCGTCAACCTCGACGGACTCCAGGAACATGCTCAAGGGACGCACCCAAAAGCCGTAATCGCCATACAGGGCTTGATAGAAGACCACTTCTTCTTCGGTTTCCGAATGCCGCGCAATACTGAAAACACGGTACTGCGGACCTTTGTAATGTTGGTAGAGCCCAGGTTGTATCGGCATGCTTTGGCCCTCACTCAAATGTTGTCAAAATAAAAACAAAAATAAATCCGCAAAAACAAAAACCGGGGCACTTGGCCCCGGCTTCCATCGACGAGACGCTTAAACGCGTTCGAAGACGGTGGAGATGCCTTGGCCGAGACCAATGCACATGGTGGCTACCCCGAAGGTACCGCCATTTTGCTTCATCACGTTGAGCAACGTGCCGGAGATACGGGCACCAGAGCAACCGAACGGGTGACCCAGAGCAATCGCGCCGCCGTGCAGGTTAACCTTCTCGTTCATCTTGTCGAGCACTTTCAGATCTTTCAGCACTGGCAGGGCCTGTGCGGCGAAAGCTTCGTTGAGCTCGAAGAAGTCGATATCGGAGATACCGAGACCCGCACGCTTCAGTGCTTTTTGTGTAGCCGGTACTGGACCATAGCCCATGATCGCCGGATCCACACCCGCCACTGCCATCGAACGAATCACCGCCAGAGGCTGGATACCCAGGTCCTGTGCGCGCTGCGCCGACATCACGATCATGCACGAAGCACCATCGGTGATCTGCGACGATGTACCGGCTGTCACAGTGCCGCCCTTTGGATTGAATGCCGGCTTCAGAGCCGCCAGACTTTCCAGGGTAGTTTCCGGACGAATGGTTTCGTCGTAGTCGAAGGTTTTCAGGAAACCGTTCTCGTCATAGCCCTGCATCGGGATGATTTCGTCTTTGAACTTGCCTTCCACGGTCGCCTTGTGGGCGAGTTGGTGGGAGCGCACGCCGAAAGCGTCCTGCTGTTCGCGAGTGATGCCGTGCATTTTGCCCAGCATTTCAGCGGTCAGGCCCATCATGCCCGAGGCTTTCGCCGCGTACAGGGACATGTGCGGGTTCGGATCGACACCATGCATCATGCTCACGTGACCCATATGCTCGACGCCGCCAACCACGAAAACGTCACCGTTGCCGGTCATGATCGCTTGCGCAGCAGTGTGCAACGCGCTCATCGACGAGCCACACAGACGGCTGACGGTCTGGCCGGCCGAGGTGTGCGGGATCTGGGTCATCAGCGACGCCATGCGGGCGATGTTCCAGCCCTGCTCCAGGGTCTGGTTCACACAGCCCCAGATCACGTCTTCGACTTCGCTCGGGTCGACCTTGACGTTGCGTTCCAGCAATTTGCTGATCAGGTGCGCCGACATGTCTTCGGCGCGGGTGTTGCGGTGCATGCCGCCCTTGGAGCGGCCCATCGGAGTACGACCGAAGTCGACAATCACGACGTCTCTAGGATTCAAGCTCATAAGTTCACTCTCACTCTAGTTGGGGGCGCTTAACCGAAGAAGCTCTGGCCGTTTTTGGCCATTTCGCGCAGCTTCGCGGTCGGGTGGTACAGCGCGCCCAAATCAGCGTACTGGTCAGCCAGGGCAACGAACTCGGCAACACCGAGCGAGTCGATGTAGCGCAGCGCGCCGCCACGGAATGGAGGGAAACCAATACCGTAGACCAGACCCATGTCGGCTTCGGCAGCGGTTTCGACGATGCCGTCTTCCAGGCAACGCACGGTTTCCAGGCACAGCGGGATCATCATCCAGTTGATGATGTCTTCGTCAGTGACTTCGCGCTGCTCGTAAACGATCGGCTTGAGCACTTCCAGCACCGAAGGATCGGCGACTTTCTTCTGCTTGCCGCGTTTGTCGGTCTCGTAGGCGTAGAAGCCCTTGCCGTTCTTCTGGCCCAGGCGCTTGGCTTCGTAGAGCACGTCAACGGCCGAACGACGGTCGTCCTTCATGCGGTCCGGGAAGCCTTCAGCCATCACGTCACGACCGTGGTGACCGGTGTCGATGCCAACCACGTCCATCAGGTACGCCGGGCCCATTGGCCAGCCGAATTTTTCCATGATCTTGTCGATGCGCACGAAGTCCACACCGGCGCTGACCAGCTTGGCGAAACCGCCGAAGTACGGGAACAGCACGCGGTTGACCAGGAAGCCCGGGCAGTCGTTGACGACGATCGGGTTCTTGCCCATTTTCTTGGCGTAGGCAACGGTGGTGGCAACCGCCAGCTCGCTGGACTTCTCGCCACGGATCACTTCCACCAGCGGCATCATGTGCACCGGGTTGAAGAAGTGCATGCCGACGAAGTTTTCCGGACGCTTGAGGGCCTTGGCCAACAAGGTGATGGAAATGGTCGAGGTGTTGGACGCGAGAATGGTGTCCTCTTTGACCTTGTCTTCGACTTCGGCCAGCACCGCTTGCTTGACCTTAGGGTTCTCGACGACCGCTTCAACCACCAGGTCCACGTGACCGAAATCGCCGTAGGACAGGGTAGGACGAATGCCGTTGAGCACTTCAGCCATTTTCGCGGCGGTCATGCGGCCTTTGTCAACGCGGCCGACCAGCAGCTTGGCGGCTTCAGCCAGACCCTGCTCGATACCGGCTTCGTTGATGTCCTTCATCAGGATCGGCGTGCCTTTGGAAGCCGACTGATACGCAATACCGCCGCCCATGATGCCGGCGCCCAATACGGCAGCCTGCTTCACGTCCTTGGCGATTTCGTCGTAGGCCTTGGCCTTTTTCTTCAGTTCCTGATCGTTCAGGAACAGGCCGATCAAGCTCTGCGCGGCAGAGGTCTTGGCCAGTTTCACGAAACCGGCAGCTTCGATTTCCAGCGCTTTTTCGCGACCGAAGTTCGCAGCTTTCTGGATGGTCTTGATCGCTTCAACCGGCGCCGGGTAGTTCGGGCCGGCCTGGCCAGCCACGAAGCCTTTGGCGGTTTCGAAAGCCATCATTTGTTCGATGGCGTTCAGCTTCAGCTTTTCCAGCTTCGGCTGGCGCTTGGCCTTGTAGTCGAACTCACCGGAGATGGCGCGCTTGACCAGCTCCAACGCCGCGTCCTGCAGTTTTTCAGGCGCAACGACTGCATCGACAGCGCCGACTTTCAGCGCGTCTTCAGGACGGTTTTCCTTGCCGGCGGCGATCCACTCGATCGCGTTGTCGGCACCGATCAGGCGCGGCAAACGCACGGTGCCACCGAAGCCCGGGTAGATGCCCAGTTTGACTTCCGGCAGACCGATCTTGGCCTTGGTGGACATGACGCGGTAATCCGCGGCCAGGCACATTTCCAGACCGCCACCCAACGCGATGCCATTGATGGCAACAACGGTTGGAACGTTGAGGTCTTCGAAATCGCTGAAAATCTTGTTGGCTTCGAGGTTGCCAGCAACAAGCTCTGCATCCGGCAGCTTGAAGTTGTCGACAAATTCGGTGATGTCGGCACCGACGATGAATACGTCCTTGCCACTGCTGACGATCACGCCCTTGATCGAAGCATCTGCCTTGATGGTGTCCACGGCCTGACGCAATTCGTTCAGGGTTAGACGGTTGAACTTGTTGACGGACTCACCCTTGAGGTCGAACTTCAGTTCGACGATGCCACTTTCAAGAGCCTTAACCGTGATGGCTTTACCTTCGTAAATCATCAACTGATCTCCACGATATGGAAGCTGAACAGTACACGTCGGACGCAGGTAAACGGCTCGGCAGGGACGTTAAACGTCGATGCTACGCCCATTTACCCGACACACCCGCCAACGCGATAGTCGGGATTCTGTAGGAGCGGTCTGAAATACAAACGCTCAATTCATACGCCCGTTTGATTTGGGTACGTCACCTTCACGGAATTTCCGACAATTGTCAATCGCCCGAAACGCGGGTTGAAACACGACTTTGCGGTCAGATCCGTAATACGAAGACTTTAAACATGCATGAGCATGGGAAATCATTCATAGGATCAATTATTAGAAAAGTCGCCCTAATTAGCTGCAGCCTGCGTTTAACAAGCTACGCTGGGAAACCAAGGGAAAAATGTGAACGCTTTGGCGAATGCCCAGCGCAAGATCAGCCCTAACCGTTTTACCGGCCTGCCTGGCCAACCCAGCCCGATGATTTTGTCGGGCTTTTTATTGCCTGATGTTTTTTACTGCTTACCTGTAGGAGCTGCCGAAGGCTGCGATCTTTTAATTTTGATTTCTTACAAACAAGATCAAAAGATCGCAGCCTTCCAGGGGGCGGTGTCAGGCTAATGCCTTGAGGGTCGCATCGATCTGTTGCAAAACCTCTGCCTCGCCCTTCTCGCCCCAATACAACGCGATCATCTGCTTGTCCGCTTCGACTTTGTAGACATTGCCTGGCAATTTTTCGAAATGATTGAGCAACGCCTGGTCTTCGCAGATTTCCTGCCACTGATTGACCCACACACCCGGTGATTTTTGCCAGTATGTCCAGCACGCCGGCTGACTGCCACGACGCGGCCGATGGTACTGGGCACAGGGGCTTGGCGGCTCCTGACTGAGCCAGTGCGGCCATTCCTGAGGCGCCAGTTGCATGGCCAGACCAATGCGTCGCGCCTCCATCCGCAGGGCGATGCGCCCGCTCTGTACACGCGACGGTCGCAACCATGCCAGCGGGCTGAGCACCACCAACAGGATTGACACCACTATCCAGACCGTCATATCTGTACTCCCGATTCTTGATGAGCACATTGGGTCACTTTGAAACCAATGCGCTTGAAACCAGCCATACTTACCAATATTGCAATCCTCAGGAGGAGCACCTCATGCCCTACAACCATATTCTGGTCGCTGTAGATCTAACCGAAGAGTGCGACCCTGTAATCCACCGTGCTCGCGAGCTATCGGTGAGCAGCGGTGCAAAATTGTCGCTGGTGCACATCGTCGAGCCCATGGCCATGGCCTTTGGTGGCGATGTACCAATGGACCTGTCACAACTGCAACAACAGCAGTTCGACCAGGCCAAGGAGCGCCTTGACCGACTGATCGTGAAGTATCCGGAGCTTTCCAGGGAATACAGCCACCTGACTTACGGTCAGCCACGCCAGGAGATTCACCATCTGGCCAAGGAACAGACCTGCGACCTGATCGTGGTGGGCAGCCATGGCCGTCACGGCCTGGCGCTGCTACTGGGCTCCACCGCCAATGACGTGCTGCACGGCGCGCCTTGCGATGTGTTGGCGGTGCGCCTGCAAAACAAAAGCTGATCACACACAAACCTGCGGCAGCTCCTACGAAAAGCCCGGCGCTCATCACTGAACGCCGGGCTTTTCTTGTTACCGGATCATTCAGGCATCCAGCTCTGCCCAACGCTCGACCATCACGTCGAGTTCAGCCTGCAATTGCGCCAGCTGAGCAATCACGGCTGCGGTTTCGGTCGCAGGGCGCAGATAGAAACCAGCATCCGCCATTTGCGCTTCGACCGCAGCAATCTGCTGCTCCATGGCTTCGATCTGAACCGGCAAGGCTTCCAGCTCACGCTGCAACTTGTAGCTGAGCTTTTTCTTTGCAGGTACTTCAACCACTGCCGCGACTGGCGCAGGCTCGGCCTTTACCACCGCAGAGTTCAAGTCGGCCTTGCCGGACTTGCTCTCGGTCACGCCCAGCAGACGCGGCGAGCCGCCCTGACGCAGCCAGTCCTGATAACCACCGACGTATTCGCGAACCTTGCCTTCGCCTTCAAAGACCAGGGTGCTGGTGACCACGTTGTCGAGGAATGCCCGGTCGTGGCTGACCATCAGTACGGTGCCGTTGAAGGTCAGCAAGACCTCCTCGAGCAGTTCGAGGGTTTCCACGTCGAGGTCGTTGGTCGGTTCGTCGAGCACCAGCAGGTTCGCCGGCTTGCTGAACAGCTTGGCCAGCAACAGACGGGCGCGCTCGCCACCGGACAGCGCCTTGACCGGCGTGCGGGCACGCTGCGGGCTGAACAGGAAGTCACCGAGGTAGCTGAGCACGTGGCGGCTCTGGCCGTCGATATCGATGAAGTCGCGACCTTCGGCGACGTTGTCGATGACGGTCTTTTCCAGATCCAGCTGATGGCGCAACTGGTCGAAGTAGGCCACGTCGATCTTCGTGCCCTCTTCCACCTTGCCGCTTGTAGGCTGCAGGCCGCTGAGCATCAGCTTCAACAATGTGGTCTTGCCGGTGCCGTTGGCGCCGAGCAGACCGATGCGGTCGCCGCGCTGCAAGACCATCGAGAAATCCTTGATCAGGAACGGGCCGCCCGGGTGAGCAAAGCTCACGTTCTCGAGCACCATCACCTGCTTGCCGGATTTGTCGGCGGTATCCAGCTGAATGTTGGCCTTGCCGGTACGCTCACGACGCTCGCTGCGCTCAACGCGCAGGGCCTTGAGTGCACGGACGCGACCTTCGTTACGGGTCCGACGGGCCTTGATGCCCTGGCGAATCCACACCTCTTCCTGGGCCAGGCGCTTGTCGAACAGCGCGTTGGCCGTGGCTTCAGCGGCGAGTTCGGCCTCTTTGTGCACAAGGAAACTGGCGTAGTCGCCGTTCCAGTCGATCAGGCCGCCGCGGTCCAGTTCGAGGATGCGGGTCGCGAGGTTTTGCAGGAACGAACGGTCGTGCGTGATGAACAGCACGGCGCCCTGGAAATCCTTCAGCGCTTCTTCGAGCCAGGCGATGGCACCGATGTCCAGGTGGTTGGTCGGTTCGTCGAGCAGCAACAGGTCCGGCTCGGAAACCAGGGCCTGTGCCAGCAGGACGCGGCGACGCCAACCACCGGACAACTCGGCGAGGGTCTTGTCCGCCGGCAATTGCAGGCGGCTCAAAGTGCTGTCGACCAGCGTCTGCAGGCGCCAGCCGTCACGGGCTTCGAGGTCGTGCTGGACGTGCATCAGCTTGTCCAGGTCGGCGTCGGTGACGCAGTTCTGGCTCAGGTGATGATATTCGGCGAGCAAGGCGCCGACCCCGTCCAGGCCTTCGGCAACCACGTCGAACACCGTCCGCTCGTCGGCCACCGGCAATTCTTGCGGCAATTCGCCAATCTTGAGACCAGGTGCGCGCCAAACGGAGCCGTCATCCGGCTTCTGGTCGCCCTTGACGAGCTTCATCATGCTGGACTTGCCAGTGCCGTTGCGGCCGATGATGCACACCCGCTCTCCACGGGCGATCTGCCAGGACACCTTGTCCAACAACGGCATAGCGCCGAAAGCAAGGGACACATCGCTGAATTTGAGCAGGGTCATGAGCTTCTCCAAAAACCGGGCGCGCATTCTACCTGAATTGAGGCTTCATAAGGCCGGCTATTTCACTCTCGTAGCACTCTGAATGACAAATGTTGCGAACTTGGGCAGACAAGCCAGCAAACCTTTCGCCGGCTGCTGGCAAAAGGCTAAGCTACAGATAATTCAGTGCGGGCCTGCCCCGCACTTGTCATGTTTTCTCTGCCTGGACGTCTCATGCGCAGTCGCCTTTTCAAAATCCTGTCCTGCCTTTTACTGTCAGCCACTGCGATTCAATCCGCCCAGGCGGTGGACCTGTCCACCCAACGCAGGTATTACGATGAAGCCAAGCGCGCCCTGGCCAAAGGCGATACCGGGCCGTATTTCCGCTACAACCAGGCCTTGGCCGACTATCCGCTGGAACCGTACCTGGCCTACGACGAACTGACAGCGCGCCTGAAAACCGCGAGCAACGCCGAAATCGAGAAATTTCTTGCCGAGCACGGCGACCTGCCGCAAGCCAACTGGATGAAACTGCGCTGGTTGCGCTGGCTGGCCGATCGAGGTGACTGGGCGACCTTCGTCAAGTACTACGATCCGAAAATGAATTTCACTGAACTGGACTGCCTGAACGCGCAGTACCAGATCAGCCACAACCTCAAGTCCGAAGGTTACGCCAACGCCAACAAGCTCTGGCTGACCGGTAAATCACAACCCGAAGCTTGCGATACGCTGTTTGGCATGTGGGCCGCCGACGGTCAGTTGACCGAGCAAAAACGCTGGGAGCGCGTAAAGCTCGCGGCCCAGGCGCGCAATTATCCGCTGGCCAACAGCCTGGTCAACGGCCTGAGCAGCACCCTCGAATCTCGTGGTCGCTTGCTGATCGATGTGGCGCAGAAACCGGAACTGCTCAACCAGCCGTCGCGCTTCACACCGGCCGATGAAGCAATGTCCGATGTCGTCAGCCTCGGCCTGCGCCGCCTCGCCCGCCAGGACCCGGACAGGGCCATGAACCTGCTCGACGGCTACGCGAGCAGCATGCATTTCTCCCGGGATGAAAAAGTCGCGATCGCCAGGGAAATCGGACTGACCCTCGCCAAACGTTTCGACAGTCGCGCCCTGAACCTGATGACCCAGTACGATCCGGAACTGCGCGACAATACAGTTTCCGAATGGCGCCTGCGCCTGCTCCTGCGTCTGGCGCACTGGGACGATGCCTATCAATTGACCCGCCGTGTTCCGCAGGAGTTGGCGACGACCAATCGCTGGCGCTACTGGCAGGCCCGGAGCCTGGAACTGGCGCAACCGCAGAACCCGGAACCCCAGACCCTTTATCGAAGCGTGGCACGTGAGCGCGACTTTTATGGCTTCCTCGCCGCTGATCGTTCGCAGTCTCCGTACTCGCTGAACAATAAGCCGCTGGTGATGAGCCAGGCGCTGATCAACAAGGTGCGCAACACCCCCGGCATACGTCGCGCCCTGGAGTTCCACGCTCGCGGGCAGATCGTCGACGGTCGCCGCGAGTGGTATCACGTCAGCCGCCACTTCAACCGTGACGAAATGGTTGCCCAGGCGAAACTGGCTTACGACCTGAAATGGTATTTCCCGGCCATTCGCACCATCAGTCAGGCGCAGTATTGGGACGATCTGGACATACGTTTTCCCATGGCCCACCGCAACACCCTGGTGCGTGAAGCGAAGAATCGCGGCCTGCACCCGAGCTGGGCGTTCGCCATCACCCGTCAGGAAAGCGCGTTTATGGAAGACGCCCGCTCCGGTGTCGGCGCTTCGGGTCTGATGCAACTGATGCCCGCCACCGCCAAGGAAACCGCGCGCAAGTTCAGCATTCCGTACAGCTCGCCACAGCAACTGTTCGACCCGGACAAGAATATCCAGCTCGGCGCTGCGTACCTGAGCCAGGTGCACAGCCAGTTCAACGGCAACCGTGTCCTCGCCTCCGCCGCCTACAACGCCGGCCCCGGCCGCGTGCGCCAATGGCTGCGCGGTGCCGATCATTTGAGTTTCGACGTGTGGGTGGAAAGCATTCCGTTCGACGAAACCCGCCAGTACGTGCAAAACGTATTGTCGTACTCGGTAATCTATGGCGAGAAGCTCAACTCACCGCAGCCGATCGTGGATTGGCATGAGCGGTATTTTGATGATCAATGACCGGTTGATGCAGGAGCTGCAGCAGGCTGCGATCTTTTGATCCTCGCGCTTTCAACATTTCAACAAAAATGCCCGCATCGTTTGATGCGGGCATTTTTGTTGCGAGTGCAGATCAAAAGATCGCAGCCTGCGGCAGCTCCTACGGGTGGATGTGCAATTGGGCTTTGCCATCGGAAAACTGCAACGCCGCCAACCGCGCATACAGCGCATTACTTTCAAGAAGTTCCTGATGAGTGCCCACCGCCACCAGCTTCCCTTGATCCATCACTGCGATGCGGTCGGCGTTCTTTACCGTGGCCAGGCGATGGGCGATGACCAGGGTGGTGCGGTTTTTCATCAGGCTTGGCAGGGCTTGCTGAATCAGGTGTTCGCTCTGGGCATCGAGCGCACTGGTGGCTTCATCGAGCAACAGGATCGGCGCATCCACCAGTAGCGCCCGCGCAATGGCCAGGCGCTGGCGCTGGCCGCCGGACAAACCGAGCCCGCCATCACCCAGATGGGTCTGATAACCGTTGGGCATGGCCTCGATGAAATCGTGGGCGTAGGCAATTTTTGCCGCTTCCTGAACCTCGGCCAAAGTCGCCGCCGGGTTGCCGTAGCGGATGTTCTCTTCGATGCTGCCGAAAAACAGTGCCGGGGTTTGCGATACCAGTGCAAAGCAGCGACGCAGGTCCAGCGGATCGAGCCGGGTCAGCGGCGTGCCATCGAGCAGGATGCGTCCCTCAACGGGGTCGTAAAAACGTAGCAACAGGTCATACACCGTCGACTTGCCGGCACCCGACGGCCCGACCAGCGCAAGGGTCTCACCGGCGCTGATCGCCAGGTTCAAGCCATCGACGGCATAGCTTTCGGGGCGCGACGGGTAGGAAAAGCGCACATCCTGCAGCATCAGGTCACCCCTCACCCGTTCGGGCAAGGTCACCCGATCGGTCGCTGGCGGCTGGATGATGTTTTCCGCGCGCAGCAACTCGGCGATCCGCTCTGCCGCCCCGGCTGCGCGCTGCAACTCGCCGATCACTTCACTCAAGGTACCGAATGCACTGCCGACGATCAGGCTGTAAAAGACAAACGCCGCCAGCTCCCCCGCCGAAATTCGCCCGGCAATAACATCCATGCCACCGACCCAAAGCATCACCCCGACCGCGCCCAACACCAACACAATCACCAGGGTGATCAGCCAGGCCCGCTGAAAAATGCGTTTTCGCGCGGTGTCGAATGCCTCTTCCACCGTCACGGCAAAACGACGTTCGTCCTGGGACTGATGGTTATAGGCCTGCACGGTCTTGATCTGTCCGAGGGTTTCGGACACATAGCTGCCGATATCGGCAATCCGGTCCTGGCTCAGTCGCGACAGGTTGCGTACGCGACGACCGAAAATCAGGATCGGCGCGATCACCAGCGGCAAGGCAACTACCACGATACTGGTGAGCTTGGGATTGGTGACAAACAGCAGAATGATCCCGCCGATGACCATCAACAAATTGCGTAAAAACAGCGACAGTGAAGAGCCGATGACCGATTGCAACAACGTGGTGTCAGCGGTCAGCCGCGACTGGATTTCAGAGCTGCGATTGTCTTCGTAGAAACCCGGGTGCAGGTAAATCAGATGATTGAACACCTTGCTGCGGATGTCGGCGACACAGCGTTCGCCAATCCACGACACCAGGTAAAAACGCGCAAACGTGCCAATCGCCAACCCTATCACCAAGAGCATGAACAAACCGATGGACTGGTTTAGCTGGTGCGGCGACTGCGTCATGAACCCTTGATCCACCAACAGGCGAATGCCCTGCCCCATGGACAGAGTGATGCCAGCGGTCACGATCAGTGCGAGCAATGCGCCGAGCGCGTGCCAGCGATACGGGGCGATGAAACGACTGGCCAGGCGAATTGCGCGGCGGTGACGGGTAGAGAGCATCGCAATCATCCAGAAGTAATCAATAGGCCCAGCCTACACCGCCCAATGATCGGCCCGGTGTAAATCACAATGAGTCAGGTTAATTATGTCCGGCAAGACTACCTGCTAGACGCTATTGGTCTAAAGTTCGGCTAGCCAGATGAAAGCAATTCTGGTGGACTGTTATTGCCACCTCGAAGATCGCAGGGAGTTGTCACAGCCCGGTCACCTGGTGGTTCTAAAGTAGGCACACAACCTGATGAGGAGACAGGCCATGTCCTTGCAAAACAGCAGCGATGACAAGATTCAAGTGATCCGCACACAGCCAGACCAGTCTCTGGGTTGCTCGATTATTGATGAGGATGGCCGCGAAGTACCGATCACTGAAAACATGGTCCAGCAAGCGTGCAACGAACTGCAAAAGCGATTGGTCAAGCCTGCCGAACAAGAGTGATATAGCCACCGTCTTCTTGACCCGGCCCTGGTTGGCCGGGTTTTTTATGCCTGTTTATCCAGGTCTGTGGCGCGCCCTTCGCTAGCAGGCTCGATCAGATTGCCACCGCCCCCAACGCCGCCACGATCTTCTGCAATTCAGGCGACTCACCGTCGATCCGCACCTGCAATCCATCGATTTCACGCCGCGACGGATAATGCTTGCGCAGCACGTCAAACGCCGCACGCTGTTCGCCGACACTGCCTACAAGGCTACGGCGGAAATCAGCATCGTCGCGGCGTGGGTCGTACACGCCCCGGCACAACATCGCCAATGCCCAAGCCGGATCGCTTTGCGCATTCAAGGTAACGTGCGACAACCACGGTGCTGGCAACAAATCGCTCAGGCGGACCTTGGCCGACTGCCCGAGGAAGTCGCAAAACGCCTGGTAGATCTGCGCTGTGCCGCGTTGTTTGCCATCGAGGCTGTAACCGGCAATGTGCGGCGTTGCCAGTACGCACAGTTCGGCCAGCGCCACGTCGACCTCGGGCTCGCCCTCCCAGACGTCCAGCACCGCTTGCAGGTCTTCACGCTCCAGCAACACTTCACGCAGTACCGCGTTATTCACCACCGGACCGCGACTGGCGTTGATCAGCCAGGTGCCGGAACGCAGCTGGTTCAGGCGCTTTTCATCAAACAGATGCCAGGTCGAGTGCGCGCCCTGCTTGGTCAACGGCGTGTGCAGGCTGATCACATCGCATTCAGCGACGATCTGTTCAAGGCTGACGTAATCCGCACCCTCGGCGACCTGCCGAGGCGGGTCGCAGACCAGCACTTTCCAGCCCAGTCCTTGCAGGACCTTGACCAATCGCCCACCCACCTCACCGGCGCCAACCACGCCGTATGTGCGACGGGTCAGGTCGGCACCTTCGATTTCGGCCAGGGTCAGCAGGCTGCCGAGCACGTAGTCGACCACGCCCCGGGCATTGCAACCCGGAGCGCTGGACCAGGTTATGCCGGCCTGCTCAAAGTACTTCAGATCCAGATGATCGGTGCCGATAGTACAGGTGCCGACAAAACGCACCTTGCTGCCTTCCAGTAACGCGCGGTTGACGTTGGTCACCGAGCGCACCAGCAACACGTCGGCCTGTTCGACGGTGGCACGGTCGATGGAGCGCCCCGGCACCCGGCGGATTTCACCGAAACCTTCGAAAAAGGCATCGAGCAGGGGAATATTTTCGTCGGCAACAATCAGCATGGCAGGCTCCTTTGGGGGACCGGCAGTGTAGGCGCAGATGGCCATCCTGAGCCAGTAGGCTTTGCGCCTCCCTCTGGGCGACGAAGCGGCCCCGGATCGCCCACTGCATTCCTGCAGGCACACCCTGCATCCTGAAAGCGACTGCTTCGCAGTCGAACCGGGGCAAGCCCCCTCACCACAACGATCGGCTTCCAATTTCAATTACAAATCCGCAACACGGGTCTTTTCCTGACCGGCGCGTCAACGCGTAGAATGCGCGCCTGTGCATCAAAACCTTCTGGACGTCTTGCTATTGAACCCTGCAACTCAAAATACCGTCGCCATCGACACCCCGCGTACGACGCCCGTTCGCCAGGAACTCAAAGGCCTGCTGAGCCTGGCTCTGCCCATCATGATCGCGCAACTGGCCACCACGGCCATGGGCTTCGTCGATGCGGTCATGGCCGGACGCGTGAGCCCACGGGACCTGGCCTCTGTGGCGCTGGGCAACTCGATCTGGATACCGGTTTATCTGCTGATGTCCGGTGTTTTGTTGGCCACCACCCCCAAGGTCGCACAACGCTTTGGCGCCGGGCAGTTTGACGAAATCGGCCCACTGGTTCGCCAGGCGATGTGGCTCGCGCTGTATGTCGGGTTGATCGGCAGTGGCCTGCTGCTGGCCGCCGAACCGATCCTGCACTGGATGAAAGTCGATCCACAATTGATCGAGCCAAGCATGGGTTACCTGGACGGTATCGCCTTCGGCCTGCCGGGCATGGCCTTCTATTACGTACTGCGCTGCTACAGCGACGGCATGGGTCGTACCCGCCCCAGCATGGTCATCGGTTTGTGCGGGCTGCTGCTGAACATCCCGCTGAACTACACGTTGATCTATGGCCATTTCGGCGCACCAGCGCTCGGCGGCGTCGGTTGCGGCTGGGCCAGTGGCATCGTGATGTGGTTCATGGCGTTGAGCATGGCAGCCTGGACGTTCTGGGCGCCCTTCTATGCCCGCACCCGTGTGCTGGTGCGTTTCGACCGCCCGAAGTGGTCGGTGATCAAGCGCTTGGTCAGCATTGGCCTGCCGATCGGTATCGCCGTCTTCGCCGAGTCCAGCATTTTTGCGGTCATCGCCCTGCTGATCGGCAGCCTCGGCTCGACCGTAGTGGCCGGGCACCAGATCGCCCTGAATATCAGCTCGCTGCTGTTCATGATTCCTTACTCGCTGGGTATGGCGGTGACGGTGCGGGTCGGCCAGGCATTGGGAGCTGGAAACCCGTATCAGGCACGCTTCGCGGCGAAGGTCGGACTCGGCGCAGCGCTAGTGTTTGCAGCGTTTTCAGCGACGCTGATCCTGTGCCTGCGTGAACCCATCGCCTCGATCTACACGCCCGACAAGAACGTGATCCAGATAGCGTCGATGTTGATTGTGTACGCCGCGCTATATCAGTTTTCCGATGCCATTCAGGTGATTTGCGCGGGCGCGCTGCGTGGCTACCAGGACACGCGAGTGACCATGATCCTGACCTTGTTCGCCTATTGGGGCATCGGCCTGCCGGTCGGTTACGTACTGGGTCTGACCGATTGGTTCGGTCCGGCGAGCGGCCCGAACGGGCTGTGGGAAGGGTTGATCGCCGGCCTGAGTTGCGCGGCGTTGATGCTGTCGATTCGCCTGACGCGCAGTGCGCGCAAGCGGATCCGCCTCAGCCAACACTCGGCGTGATCGCAAAAAAAAGACCTGCTTTCGCAGGTCTTTTTTGTTTCCACTAAACAGACTTCTTGCGAATCCAGTAGAGGAAGGTGCCCGCCTCTTCGTGCTGCGCCACCAGCTCATGGTCGAGAAACACACAGAACTTGGGGATGTCGCGACGGGTCGACGGGTCAGTGGCGATCACCTTGAGCAGACCGCCAGGCACCAGATCGCGGATGTGCTGGTGCAGCATCATCACCGGTTCCGGGCAGTTGAGGCCGGTGGCGTCCAAGGTGCCGTCTACCGGCGTATCAAGCATTTCACTCATGATTCACTCCTGAAACTGTCCAGCATTGTCGCGCATTGGCGGGTACTCGGTCATCTCTGGCATAAGGTCGGCTTTTGTAGGAGCCGGCTTGCCAGCGAAGGCGTACTGGCAGACACCACCCTGCCAAATGTGCCACCGTCATCGCCATCAAGCCGGCTCCTACGGGTTATGCATTTTATCGTTCAGCGGGATTTTGGCTTCTTCACGTCAAGCCGGCGCAGGTGACAGGTGACTTCTTCGCGGTCATGGTACAGCTGCTTGCAACCGATCTCGACCCGAATGCCCCGTGCCTTGAAACCGTCGGCAATCCGTTCCAGCAAGCGCTTCACCTCGGCATAACGCTGCTTCATCGGCAGCTTGAGGTTAACCACCGCTTCGCGGCAATGCCCGTCGCCGATCCACTCTTCGAGCATCGCGGCATTGCGCGCCGGTTTCTCGACGATGTCGCAGACCATCCAGTCCACCGGTTGCTTGGGCTTGAAGGTGAAACCGTCGGCCATCAAGTGCTGTACCAGTCCCGTGTCCATAAGGCTTTCGGCCATCGGTCCGTTATCGATGGCAGTGACCAGCATGCCGCGGTTGACCAGTTGCCAGGTCCAGCCACCCGGCGCGGCACCGAGGTCGACACCGGTCATGTCGCTATGCAGACGTTCATCCCACTGATCACGCGGAATGAAATGGTGCCACGCCTCCTCCAGCTTGAGCGTCGAACGGCTCGGCGCCTCACGCGGGAACTTCAAACGCGGGATACCCATCGGCCACATCGCCGAGTTGTTCGACTCCGCCAGCCCCATGAACACTTCACGGCCACTTTTGAAAGTCAGCAACAGGCGTGGCTTGTGCGCGTCTTCCACCAGTTTGCCGGCGGCCATCAGCGCTTTACGCAGGTGCACTTCGAATTTCTTGCAGAAGTTCGACAGCTCTTTGCCATCGTTGGTATCGACCATCTCCAGCCACAGGCTGCCGCACAACGGAAAGTCCGCCATATGGGCGAGGATCACGCTGATACGGTCGGTTTCCGGCAGATCGATGAAGATCCCCCGGGCCCACTGGCGCGGGAAGATGAGATCGGCGAAACGCTGGCCGCGCATCAGGCGCTCGGCGCCGTCTTCTTCGGTGCAGACAAATTCGGCGCAGGCACTGGCGGTTTTCGCCTTGGCATAACCGGCCACGTTCAAGCGCGCGGCGAGGTCGGAAATCTCGGAACAGACTTCACCTTCGAAGCCCGGCCGGCAATGCATAAAAAGGGTGTTCATTCTTACTCCTGGGCAATGGCGACGAATTTCAGCCACTGCGCGATGCCCAGACTTGCGTTGAAGCAAAGCCTGTCATGAAAACCCGCGCATGATAGCCGAGTTCGGAACCTTGAACTTGCCCATAGAGTCCAGTTATTAGCCAGCTACCGAAAACAGGGCTAGGTTTAATGCTCTGCCCGTCCCCTCAGTCCGTAGCCGTGCGGACTCACAGGAGTGATCGTAATGCCGTCCGTTAATAGTTTGAAAACGCTCAAGACCCTGCAAGTCGACGACAAGACCTACCACTATTTCAGTCTGCCCGAAGCTGCCAAAAGCCTGGGCGATCTGGACAGGTTACCGATGTCACTGAAAGTGCTGCTGGAAAATCTGCTGCGTTGGGAAGACGAAAAAACCGTCACCGGTGCCGACCTCAAGGCGATTGCCGCCTGGCTCAAGGAGCGTCGCTCCGACCGAGAAATCCAGTACCGCCCGGCGCGAGTCCTGATGCAAGACTTCACCGGCGTGCCCGCCGTGGTCGACCTGGCCGCCATGCGTGCGGCGATGGCCAAGGCTGGCGGCGATCCCCAGCGGATCAACCCGCTCTCCCCCGTCGACCTGGTGATCGACCACTCGGTGATGGTCGACAAGTTTGCCACCAGCAGCGCCTTTGAGCAGAACGTCGACATTGAAATGCAGCGCAACGGCGAACGTTATGCCTTTCTGCGCTGGGGCCAAAGTGCTTTCGATAATTTCAGCGTGGTGCCACCGGGCACCGGCATCTGCCATCAGGTCAACCTGGAATACCTGGGGCGCACGGTGTGGACCAAGGACGAGGATGGCCGTACCTATGCGTTTCCCGACACGCTGGTCGGCACCGACTCCCACACCACCATGATCAACGGCCTCGGCGTACTCGGCTGGGGCGTCGGCGGTATCGAAGCGGAGGCGGCGATGCTCGGGCAACCGGTGTCGATGCTGATTCCGGAAGTGATCGGTTTCAAGCTCACCGGTAAACTGAAGGAAGGCATCACCGCCACCGACCTTGTACTGACGGTGACGCAGATGCTGCGCAAAAAAGGCGTGGTGGGGAAGTTCGTCGAGTTCTTCGGTGATGGCCTCGCCGACCTGCCGCTGGCCGACCGTGCAACCATCGCCAACATGGCTCCGGAATATGGCGCCACCTGCGGCTTCTTCCCGGTGGACGAGGTGACCCTGGGCTACCTGCGCCTGTCCGGCCGCCCCGACGCCACGGTGAAACTGGTCGAGGCCTACAGCAAGGCCCAAGGCCTGTGGCGTATCGCGGGGCAGGAACCGGTGTTCACCGACAGCCTCGCGCTGGACATGGCCAGCGTCGAAGCGAGCCTGGCCGGGCCGAAACGTCCACAGGACCGCGTGTCGCTACCCAACGTCGCCCAAGCCTTCAGCGACTTCATCGACCTGCAATTCAAGCCCACCAGCAAGGAAGAAGGTCGACTCGAAAGCGAGGGCGGCGGCGGTGTCGCCGTAGGCAACGCGGATCTCGCCGGCGAAGCGGATTACAACTACGACGGCCAGACCTATCGCCTGAAAAACGGTGCCGTGGTCATCGCCGCGATCACCTCCTGCACCAATACCTCGAACCCGAGCGTGATGATGGCCGCCGGCCTGGTGGCGAAGAAAGCCGTGGAAAAGGGCCTCAAGCGCAAGCCATGGGTGAAAAGCTCACTGGCGCCCGGCTCGAAAGTCGTCACCGACTACTACAAGGCCGCCGGCCTCACGCACTACCTCGATGAACTGGGTTTTGCCCTGGTCGGTTACGGCTGCACCACGTGTATCGGCAACTCGGGACCATTGCCTGAGCCGATCGAAAAAGCCATCCAGCAAGCCGACCTCACCGTGGCATCGGTGCTGTCGGGCAACCGAAACTTCGAAGGCCGCGTGCATCCATTGGTCAAAACCAACTGGCTGGCCTCCCCGCCGTTGGTGGTGGCCTATGCGCTGGCAGGGACGGTGCGGATCGACATCAGCCGCGAACCCCTGGGCGAAGACAATGAGGGCAACCCGGTTTACCTGAAGGACATCTGGCCGAGCAGCCAGGAAATCGCCGACGCGGTGAACCAGGTCAACACCGCCATGTTCCACAAGGAATACGCCGAAGTGTTTGCCGGTGACGAACAATGGCAAGCGATCAAAGTCCCACAGGCGGCGACCTATGTCTGGCAGGACGATTCGACCTATATCCAGCATCCGCCGTTCTTCGACGACATCGGTGGCCCACCGCCCGTGGTCAGGGACGTCTCCGGGGCGCGGATTCTCGCATTGCTTGGCGACTCGGTAACCACCGACCACATCTCCCCGGCCGGCAACATCAAGGCCGACAGCCCGGCAGGGCAATACCTGCGCGACAAGGGTGTTGAGCCTCGGGACTTCAACTCCTATGGCTCGCGGCGTGGCAACCATGAAGTCATGATGCGCGGCACCTTTGCCAACATCCGCATTCGCAACGAAATGCTCGGCGGTGAGGAAGGCGGTAATACCTTCTACATCCCGACCATGGAAAAGATGCCGATCTACGACGCCGCCATGCGTTATCAGGCCGCGGGCACACCCCTGGTGGTGATCGCCGGCCAGGAATATGGCACCGGTTCAAGCCGCGACTGGGCCGCCAAGGGCACCAATCTGCTGGGAGTCAAAGCCGTCATCGCCGAAAGCTTCGAGCGGATCCACCGCTCCAACCTGGTGGGCATGGGCGTGCTGCCGTTGCAGTTCAAGCTCGACCAGAACCGCAAGAGCCTCAACCTGACTGGCCGGGAAACCCTGGACATCCTCGGCTTGACCGGCGTCGAACTGACACCGCGGATGAACCTGACACTGGTGATCACACGCGAGAACGGCAGCCAGGAGAAAATCGAGGTGCTGTGCCGGATTGATACGCTCAATGAAGTGGAGTACTTCAAGTCGGGAGGAATATTGCATTACGTGTTGCGACAGCTGATTGCATCCTGACCGGGAAGCGCCCCACTGCCCCCTGTAGGAGCAAGCTTGCTCGCGATGCCTTCAAGAACGCCGCCTACAGTCAGGCAGCACGCGTAATCGTTCACGACCATCGCGAACAGGCTCGCTCCTACAGGGGGATACATCGGTGCCTCACCTAACTGATGCTGCCCACTGACTGTAGGAGCAAGCTTGCTCGCGATGCACTCAAAAGCGCCGCGTTCAGTCAGGCCGCACGCGTAAACGTTCACGACGATGATGTGCAGGCTCGCGCCGACAGAGGCCGTACGTTAGTTGGAGTAACACATCCGTGTGTTTGAAACTCACGACAGGAAGCAACAGGACTTTGCACGACGGCGGCTAGTACTCGGTATCGCCTTCAATTTTGAAATGGTGAGCCCAACCCTGTATCGAAGTAACAAGAACCATCAACGGCAGCAGCATCAACAATGTCACGGCAATTACGGGCCAAGTAGTCATGTGCGTTCCCTGATTCAGGATGATCCGGCAGCGCGCCTTTCGAATGAACGTCAGGCACCTATAAACGTAGTCACAGGTTTGGTTCTACACATTTCATGTTAAGGAAAAAAGTCAGCGACCTTGTTGCTGACTCACGGGTATATCTGCCTAAATGCCCCACTAAAGGTGCCCCACCAGTCAATTCGGATGACCCATGCTCGTAATGCCCTGGCCATACCTCACCTTACTCTCGGCCGGCTATGTGCTTGCGCTCACCTACGGAGAACTCACGGCCCAGGCCAGCATTGCAATCATTCTCCTGCTGCTCGCCGGTTTTTCCGTCCGCCAACAAAACATCCGCTACGTCCGCTATTTCGGCCACGCCCTGTTTATCCTCCTGGCACTCACCCTGGCCTTCCATATATGGCCAGGTTTCTACAATGCCAGAATGATCGACCACGAACGCTTCACCGACAACGCAGCCCCCTTCACGATGAACCTCAACCTCGACAAACCGCTGATCGGCTTCTGGTTGTTGCTCGTGTGTCCCTGGATCATCGGCCGTCATTCATTGCTGCAAACCGTCAAGGCAAGCACCGGCGCCTTGAGCCTGACGGCAATCGTCACCCTGGGGGGCGCCTGCCTGCTGGGGATCGTCGAGTTTTCGCCGAAATGGCCCGATCAGGCCTGGCTGTGGATGAACAACAACCTGCTGCTGGTGACATTAGTAGAAGAAGCGCTGTTTCGTGGCTATCTGCAGGGTGGCCTGAGTCGGCGCTTCAAACACCTGCAACACGGTGAGAATCTGGCCTTGCTGATTGCCTCACTGCTGTTCGGCCTGGTTCATTGGGGAGCTGGCTGGGAGTGGGTATTGCTGGCTACCCTGGCAGGCGTCGGTTATGGAATGGCTTATCGGTTCGGTGGCCTGGCGGCGGCCATTGCCACCCACTTCGGCTTGAACCTGCTGCATTTCGGATTGTTCACCTATCCAATGCTCGCCAGTTAAATCGTTGCGCGCTCGAACAAACCGAAAATTCTCCAAGGGATCAGACACCTACAAAATGCCCTGAGTTTTGGCAGAACCCACCGATTATCGGCAGGGAACCATGCGGCTTGACTCTTGTCTGGCCCAGCGTTTAACCTCCCGCCCCACGAATGGAAGCACTCTGTCACACATCGACAGAAAGTCCTCTGAAAATGAATTCAAGCAACGCGTTTATCGCGCCGTTGTGCTGTGCGGTAAATCATGCTTAAGCCCCGCTCTCCCCTGCAAATCAAAAAATCTGTCATTTTTGCCTTGGTCCTGCGTGAAGCACGCTCGCGTTTTGGCCAGAGACGGATGGGGGCTATCTGGACGCTGATCGAGCCCATTTGCCACCTGCTGATTCTAAGCGTGCTATTTGCCCTGATTCGTGGTCGCACCGTGGCTGGTGTCGACTTCCCGGTTTTCGTACTGGTCGGTCTCGCCCCCTTCCTGCTGTTTCGCAACACCGCGTTACGCCTGATGAACAGTCCCAAGGAAAACCGCTCGCTGTTTGCCTATAAACAGATCAAGCCCCTCGACACCTTTATCGCTCGTGTACTGGTGGAATTCAGTATTTCCGCAACCGTCTACGCCATTCTGGTATTCGGCTTCGCCTGGTACGGCTTCGACATGTCGATCAATTCGCCCATCGAGTGGATGCTGACCATCCTGCTGGGTGTGCTGTTTTCCTTTGGCCTGGGCATGCTGCTGGCACTGATCGCCCATGCCATGCCCAGCAGTACGCTATTTCTGCGGATGATGTTTTTCCCGCTGTATTTCATCTCGGGCGTGCTCATCCCCGCCGCCTACCTGCCGCACGCCATGTTGCCGCTGCTGCTGCTCAATCCTTTCCTGCACCTGCTGGAACTGATTCGCGCCGAAATATTCCCGCACTACGTGCCCGTCGACGGCGTGTCGCTGCACTACGTGATCGCGTTCACCCTGGTCTTGCTCTTCGTGTCCCTGGGTACTTATCGGGTTCGTCGACTGCATTTGATCTCCACCAAGAACGGCTAACCGCAGGCTTCCAGTGTTCGAGCTCAGAAATATCACCAAGTCGTACCTGACCCCCAAGGGGCGTCGCCACGTGTTTCGCGACCTGTCGCTGAAGATCCCCGCGGGCAAGAACATCGGCCTGATCGGCCGCAATGGCGCCGGCAAGTCGACCTTGATGCGCCTGCTGGGCGGTGCCGACGTGCCGGACTCCGGCACCATCGTCACGGACAAGAGCGTTTCCTGGCCCGTGGGCCTGTCCGGTGGTTTCCAGGGCAGCATGAGCGGCCGTGAAAACATCAAGTTCGTCAGCCGGGTCTATGGCGCCGAAGGCGACGCCATGCGCCAGAAAGTTGCTTACGTTCAAGACTTCGCCGAGATCGGTGACTGGATCGATGAGCCGGTCAAGACCTATTCCTCCGGCATGCGCTCGCGCCTGGCTTTCGGCCTGAGCATGGCCTTCGATTTCGACTACTACCTGATCGACGAAGTGATGTCGGTGGGGGATGCGCAATTCAAGCGCAAGTGCGCCGACGTCTTCGAAGCCCGCCTGCAGAAATCCAAAGTGGTGCTGGTCTCCCACAACATGCCCGAAATCAAGAAGCTCTGTGACGTCGTGCTGCTGGTGCGCGATGGCGGGGTGCAGATCTATGACGATGTCGATGAAGGCATCAAGGCCTACAACTCCTGATCGCCTGACCGTGGCGTGACAGTTTCATTTCAAGGATACGAGTGCATATGAGCAGTACGGGTAAATTCAAAGGCTGGCGCCTGACACTGGGGCTGATCGTGCTACCGATGGTCCTGGCCGTCGTCTACTACAGCTTTTTCGCTGTGGATCGCTATGTCAGCTCCGCGCAGGTGGTCGTTCGCCAGGATGGCAACAACCCAGCTGCCCAGATGCCCGGCCTGGGCATGCTGCTCAGCGGCACCAATCCGGCGTCCCGGGAAGAAACCCTGTACCTGCGTGAATACATCGTCTCGATGGACATGATGCAGCTGCTGGAAGACCGCCTGCACTGGGTCGAGCAATACAGCAAGCAACGCAACGACCCGTTCTTCTGGCTGGACGCCAACACCGAACGCGAGGAACTGCTCGAGTACTACCAGCGCATGGTCTCTGCTCATTACGATGAAACCACCGGCCTGCTGAAAGTCGAAGTACAGGCATTCAGCCCGGAACTGGCCGAACAAATGGTCAAGACCATTCTGGAAGCCAGTGAACACTTCGTGAACGAAGTTTCCCACAGCATCGCCCGCGAGCAGATGCGCTTCGCCCAAGGCGAACTGGAAGGCGCAAAAAAGAACTACACCCAACGCAAGGAAGAGCTGCTGAGCTTCCAGAACCGCAACAAGGTCCTGGACGGTAAAAGCTCGGCCCAGGGCCGCGCCAGCATCATCGACACCCTCGAAGGCGAGCACTCCAAAGAACGCGCCGTGCTCACCCAGATGCTCTACAAACTTCGCCCGGATTCACCTCAGGTCAAGCAACAACAACAGCGTGTGAACGCCATTCGCGAACAGCTGAATGCCGAAAAACGCCTGCTGGTGTCTGCACCCGATGGCGACCAGCTCAACGTCGTCGCCTCGCGCTTCCAGCAACTGACGCTGGATGCGGGCATCGCCGAAGAAACCTACAAGACAGCCGTTGCCGCACTCGACAACGCCCGTATCGAAGCCAGCAAGAAAATCCGCACCCTGGTCACCGTCGTCAGCCCGAACACCCCGCAGATGGCTATCTACCCAGAACGCCTCTACAACCTGGCGACCATCTTCCTGGCCCTGCTGCTGCTCTACGGCATCACCCGCTTCCTAATTGCATCGATCGAGGATCATCGTGATTAAATCCATTCCTGGCCTGCCCCTTCGCCCCCTGAACTTGAGCATGCGAAACAGCGCTGTTACGGGCTTGATGCTGATGACCCTGACGTTGGCAGGGTGCGGCGGCACCCTGTCCGGTGCCGGCCCTTACAAGGGCGACATCGAAAGCAAAGAGCAAAACAGCGCTTACAACCTGGTCGAGATCAACGCCAACACCATCGCCCCGTACATGCGTGGCGAAGTGCGCCCTGTGCAGGCAAGCGTTGCCAAGCCAGTGCCCACATCGGTCCGGTTGATGGCAGGTGACACCCTCAACGTGCTGATCACCGACAACGCACCGGAAGGCTCGGCAGTGTTCGCCCCACTGTCCACCGGCGGCACCCAGCTGAAAACCCGCATCGACGACCAGGGGATGATCTCCCTGCCTTACGTCGGTCGTCAGTTCGTCGCCGGCATGACACTCAACCAGGTTGAGGACATGATCCGCAAGCAACTGAAAGGCGTAACCACCGATGTGCAAACCCACGTAGAACTGGTTGGCGACCTCTCGGGTTCGGTACTGGTTGCAGGCGCGGTGAAATCACCGGGTCGCTTCAGCACTTTGCAAGGACCGCTGACGTTGCTTGATGCCGTTAACCAGGCGGGTGGGCCGGTACTGGAACCACACTTGGTCAACGTTACCGTGCGTACTGGTAGCCAGGTTCAGCAGTTCAACTATGAAGACGTGTTGGCAGGCAACAACATGATGCTGCGTCCTAACTCGGAAGTGGTACTGGATCGTGCACGTCAGCGATTCGTTGCGATGGGAGCTGTGGGCGAGCCGGGCCTTCACGACCTGCCGGCTCAAAACGCCAGCTTGCTGGATGCCTTGGGTTCGGTTGGCGGCCTTAGAGAAGCGAACGCAAACCCTCAAGGCGTATTCGTGTTCCGCATGGGTGAGAACAGTAACAAGCCGACTGTGATGCGCCTCGATATGCGCGACCCGGCCGCTATTTTCTACGCCCGTCAGGTCATGGTTAAGCCGGATGACACTATTTATGTGACCAATGCCGCTGTATATGAGTGGCAGAAAGTTATCGGACCTATTGTGCAGACGATGGTGTTGGGACGAGCGACTGGAATTACTCAGTAACCTCAGATTCATATCCTAATGAAGAAAATAGCCATTTTTTTCTTCATTAGGTCGCTTAGTTAATTAATCACAATGTTTGAGTAAGCCACGCCAATTAAAGACTCAATTTCAACAGCACAATCAATATGGCGCATAGAAAAATCCCACTAATAGCGCTAAGTTTTAAGACACCACAAACAAAGTACACGAACTCTATTATTTAGTTGTTAGAGTCATAGCTCAGGATCAGGGACCGTCATGAAAAAAAGATTATTGAAAAAAAGACAAATGCAAAAAATCTTCGCCCAGAGTGAAATCAGTAAACTAGCAATTCTGGCGAACCCAACTTTAGATGACACACCTGCAATCACCAAAACGCCTGTGCTGCCATCTGTATTAACACCCGAATCAACAAACACCACCCTACCAAAAGCACACGCCAAATTTAAATACTCCATTGTTTCAGCTGTTTACAACATCGCTCGTTATCTAGACACCTACTTCAGCTCAATCATTAACCAAACCATAGACTTCAAAGAGTCAATCGAAATCATTTTAGTCGATGATGGTTCAGTGGATGGCTCAGCAGAGCTCATTAAAAAATGGGCTTCACTTTACCCACTGAATATCCGCTATCTTTATCAAAAGAATGCCGGCCAGGGTGCAGCAAGAAACTTAGGTTTGAAGTATGCGAAGCATGAGTGGGTCACCTTCATAGATGCAGATGATTTTGTTGCACTGGATTACTTCGAGAAAATTGATAAAAGCATACTAGAAGCAGCACCTACGCAACCATTGAAAATGGTGTCTGCAAACTATATATTTTACTTTGACGACACGGATAAAGTTTCTGACACACATCCATTACGCTATCGATTTGCAAAAGGTGACTGCATTTTGCCCGCCGATGACATGGGCAAACACATCATACTCAACGTGAATTGCGTACTATTTAAACGAAACCGTTTGATTGAACACAACTTCGAGTTTAGCCCGAAGATCAAACCTGGGTTTGAAGATGCTCAATTTGTTAACAGGTACCTTCTAGGGCTTGATGACGGCTTTGTTGCCTTTCTCAAATCGCCTCATTATTTTTATAGAAAACGGGACGATGGAACATCTACATTGGATACGGCCTGGGAACATCCGGGCAGGTATGACCATCAACTACGACTTGGCGTTCTCGGGATAATTCAAGAAAGTATCAAGAAGCATGGGCATGTTAAAAATTTCATACAACGAACAGCCTTGTATGATTTGACTTGGCACTTCAAAAGATTACTAAATAACGAAAACAAGCTATTTTTTCTTACCAATGAAGAAAGAAAGGCATACAAAGATTTAATCAAAGAAATAATGAGCCACATATCCACCGAAACCATTATTTCTTTTGAGTTGGCTGGGGCATGGTTTTATCATAAACTAGGTTTCCTGTCGCTTTTTAAATCCACTCAGCCAAGCTTCAATATCGTTTACATAGACGGCTTTGACAGTATAAAAGATTTGGTAAAATTAAGATATTTCACCGATGATCCGCAATGCAGCGAACGGTTCTCTTGGGATAGCAAACCGACAATCCCTCTCTACTCGAAAGTAATTCATCACAATTTTCTTGATGATACGTTTATTTATGAGCGTATCGTTTGGTTGCGCATTGGCGACGTACAAAAACTTGAAGTTACAGTATCAAATATTAGTACTAGAATCTCGCTGCGCGGAAAGCAGCATCACAAAGGGATTCTAGCATCCGAGATATACTCTGCATTTAGAACCACTTCCATTGAGAGTAATTCCTTTCCTCAAGATGTATTGGATTTGCGTAAAGCCAGTAAAACTGAAGAAACCGTCACAAAATATGCAAACTGCTGGCTATTAATGGATCGGGACACTCAAGCGGACGACAACGCGGAACACCTATATCGTTACCTGCAGAAGAACCAGCCAGACACTCGAATTTTTTTCGTAATTAATGAAGCTTCTTTTGATTGGCAGAGATTGAAAAATGAAGACTTTAATCTATTGGCGTTTAACTCAGAAGAACATAAGCTTGCTCTACTGAATGCGAGCCACCTGATATCCTCACATGCCGACCATTACATATTTGGCGGATTAGACAAAAAGTGGTTCGGCGACCTGTTGACGTATCGCTATACATTTTTGCAGCATGGAATTACGAAAGACGACTTATCCAGTTGGCTGAACACAAAAACAATCGACTGCCTTGTAACTGCCACTCATCCGGAATTCATTTCAATTGCGGATAATGGCCCATACAAATTCACTCGAAAAGAAGTCGCATTAACGGGGTTTGCTCGACACGACAATTTAAGATCATTGAATGGTTGCGGGGACAAGACTATTCTTATAATGCCTACATGGCGGAATAGTTTGATCGGAGCACCGTCTGGCGTTGGAAATGAACGAGAACTAAACCCAAATTTTTCAGAGACTAACTACGCTCAGTCCTGGCGTGATGTTTTGCAGTCTACGTCTCTCAAGCATCTTGCAGAAAATTACGGATATAAATTAATATTTTTTCCGCATACTAATATTTTCCCATACATTTCAACGTTTGACGTTCCTGACCATATATCCATTCAAGAACAAACTGACGAAGAATCCATGCAATTGCTTTTTTCAAAAGCTAAAATATTATTAACCGACTATTCATCTGTTGCATTTGAAGTAGCCACAATCGATCGTGCGGTAGTTTACTATCAATTCGATGCTCACGAGGTATTTAGCGGGGGACACACCTATCGCCAAGGATACTATGACTATCATCGCGATGGATTTGGGCCAATCTGTGATACCTTGCAAGACACAGTATATGCAATAGAAGAAATATTGAAAAATGATGGCATGCCTAGTCAACTTCACTTGAAACGAATGCAAGAAACGTTTGCATTTAAAGATATCAATAACTGCCAGAGAACTTTCGAAGCCATTGACAGACTCGAACAAAGTTTTATTAGTATAGAGTCTAGTAGGCCTGCAGCCGTAGAATACGCTCGCAGAGCAATGAAGCAATCTGATTGGACACAGGCTCTTATAGCTTGGAGTCAGATACAGTCGGAAGAAACTGAGTTGACAGCGGAAGCGGCCTTTGAAAGCGCGATCGCTTGCCGCAGATTAGAACGCTTTGAAGAAGCTGGTAATTGGCTGAAGATCGCGGATGCGGCCGGTTATACGAAGTCAAAAATACAAGAAAAACAATTTCTCATCGCTATAGAAACAAATGATTTCGCAAATATAAATCACATGTACAATACACTTGAAGTTGATAAAAACAACATTCATTTTGAAGACAGCACACTAGCATTACTTATAAAAGCAAACCGCCTGCAAAAAGATTTTGAGAAAGCAACTTTTTTATTAGATCGAGCGAAAGATATTAATCAGCCTGACATTCTCAAAGAACGAGCAGAGATAGCTTCGTATCTTGAACTTTGGCCAGAAGCATATGAGCTATGGAAAACAACAGTAAACATTAACAATTTTCACGATGATCACTCATTGTTGCTTTTGGCCACTGCATGCCGAGAAAATAAGCTCTTTTCGGAAGCGGCAAAATATATTGCGAAAATGAAAAACGGCTCAAATTTACCTGACTTCTTTTCTGAGGTTGCTGAAACTGCGTTCTCTAATTCTCAATGGAAAAAAGCGGAAGAAGCCTGGAACCACATATCAACTCATAGCAAACTCTCTCCGGATAGCTCGTTAAAACTGGCTAGAACAAGACGAAAAACTGGAAATCTTTCGGGCGCAATAAAAGCTTTCTCCGAAGCGAATGGCGCGAAAGATGAAAGGACGTTCTTACAAGAAAAAGCTTTGCTTCTTAGTGAGTCAGGCAATCATTCGGAAGCAATTGAGGCTTGGGTTAACTTCATTTCTAGAAAGGAGCTTAATCCAAATAGAGATGCATGGTTACATTTGGCCAACGTTCGATTCCAGTCCGGTGATGTAATTCAGGCGAAGAAAGAGCTGGAGAAGTTTGAATCTTTATGTGAGAAAACTAAAAAAAGCTCTCAACTTAGAGATGCGATTGAAAAATCGCTAAATATCAACGCTCCGAGTTAGATCGCATTCAGGCGTACGTACTAATCTACGTACGCCCTCTCCCTCGAGCAAAGGCTGACAGAGCCCAACTGCTATATCTGAACCTTACCATCGGATAGGTACAATTAAATAATGAATGTTTTAGTAACTGGCGGCGCGGGCTATATTGGCTCCCACACCGCATTAGCGCTTCTTGAAGCCGGCCATTCCGTTACTGTTTTAGACAATTTAACAAATAGCTCCACCGTTGCTTTACAACGCGTTGAAGCGCTCAGTGGCAGACCAGTTAACTTTGTAAACGGAGATATTTTAGACAGTACACTGCTAGATACCATTTTTTCGTCCCAATCAATTGACGCCGTCTTGCATTTTGCAGGTTTAAAAGCTGTAGGGGAAAGTGCCGCAGAACCCTTAACCTACTTTATAAACAATGTAACTGGCAGCTTAACTTTATGTAACGCGATGAAGAAGGCTAATGTTTTTAATTTGGTGTTTAGCTCCTCTGCTACGGTATACGGCGAACCAACGTCCATGCCTATCAGCGAGGATTTTGAAACGGGCGCACCCACAAACCCTTATGGCCGCTCAAAACTGATGGTCGAAGAATGCTTAAAAGATATAGCAGCATCAGATTCGCGCTGGTGTATTGCATTGCTACGTTACTTTAACCCAGTGGGTGCACATAGTAGCGGAATGATAGGCGAGAACCCGAGCGGGCTCCCAAACAACCTTTTGCCTTTCATTAGCAAAGTCGCAGCAGGCAAGCTTAAAGAGCTTTGCGTATTCGGAGATGACTATCCAACTGTAGATGGTACAGGCATGCGCGATTACATACATGTGGTTGACTTAGCCGACGGTCACTTGAAGGCACTAAACCGAATAGTAAAAAGCCCCGGTGTTTCAGTATGGAATTTAGGTAGAGGCGAAGGTTATACGGTACTGCAAATGATATCAGCCTTTGAAAATGCAACTGGATGCAAAATCCCTTATCGAGTTGTGGCTCGCCGCTCAGGTGACATCGCTGAATGCTGGGCTGATACGTATAAGGCACAAGTGGAGTTAGGCTGGACGGCACTACGAACAGTTGAAGATATGATGATTGATACGTGGCGTTGGATTAGGAAAAATCCAGATGGTTATAAAAACTAAATATCATGACAACAAAAATAAATCTCTGACCATTAGGCATGTCCCCTCCCCTAAAACAAGCCATATTCCAACACACCTGTAAGCAGTACAAGACCAGCAATAAAAAGCCAACGCACATTTAAAAAAGATGGCGTTGGCTGATAGCTTTACTTAGTCTTACTCGTCAAGCAAACAAAATTTCTTCTTGTAAAATCTGAATTACTATTAATATGCTTTACCCGTCTTGTAGAAGTTCTCGAAGCAAAAGTTGGTCGCGTCGATGTAACCTTCAGCACCACCGCAGTCAAAACGCTTGCCCTTGAACTTGTAGGCCATCACGCAGCCGTTCTGAGCCTGTTTCATCAGGGCGTCGGTGATCTGGATTTCGCCGCCCTTGCCTGGCTCGGTCTGTTCGATCAGGTCGAAGATGTCCGGGGTCAGGATGTAGCGGCCGATGATGGCCAGGTTCGACGGTGCGTCTTCAGGCTTTGGCTTTTCAACCATGCTGTGGACACGGTAGATGTCGTCGCGGATCATCTCGCCGGCGATCACGCCGTACTTGTTGGTCTCTTGCGGGTCGACTTCCTGGATGGCCACGATCGAGCAGCGGAACTGCTTGTACAGCTTGACCATCTGGGTCAGCACGCCGTCACCGTCGAGGTTGACGCACAGGTCGTCCGCGAGCACCACGGCGAACGGTTCGTCGCCAATCAGCGGACGGCCGGTCAGAATCGCATGGCCCAGGCCCTTCATTTCGGTCTGGCGGGTGTAGGAGAAAGAGCACTCATCGAGCAGCTTGCGAATGCCGACCAGGTATTTTTCCTTGTCGGTGCCCTTGATCTGGTTTTCCAGTTCATAGCTGATGTCGAAATGGTCTTCCAGAGCACGCTTGCCGCGACCGGTGACGATGGAGATTTCGGTCAAGCCGGCTTCCAGGGCCTCTTCGACGCCGTACTGGATCAGTGGCTTGTTCACCACCGGCAGCATTTCTTTGGGCATGGCTTTAGTCGCTGGCAGGAAGCGAGTACCGTAACCGGCGGCTGGAAACAAACACTTCTTAATCATAATATTCCTTGAACGAAAAATCCATATAACCGAAATTGTATTTTAATCAACAAATCAATATCTTACAATACAAAAAAACAACTACTGCCATGGGCTATATACAACACAGAAGCTATCGCCAAACCATCAGGCATGAAGAGCATCTGAGATAAATTTTCTTCTTCTGTTTCCTGGGTCTGCGACCTTCTTCAAAAAATCCAGATCGCAAGACTCTGAAAAAGCCTTGAGGTGACCACCTTTCGGCGAGTTCAAATGTGCACTCAGCGCATCGAAAAAATCTTTATAGATCTTATATTTTGTAAATTTCAAAGTGCCGATCATTTGAAGGATATCTGAAGACGGCGCCTTCTCCAGAGTATCGATAAACAATGTAAATATATGCTCCTCGGCTTCCGGACAGTGCTCAACTAATAACTCAATGGATTTTTTGGCACTTGGCCAGTCGGCCTTGACGAACGCTTGAGAGGTTCCCCCACCAACCAGTGACAATGCGAAATCCTCTGAAAAAGAGTCCCTCCACTTTGTCTTGACTATAAATACATGGGCAGCATGATTCATGGGCTTAGTATAAACAACGGTTTCTTTCTGCAAACTATTAGTTACTCGGATTTTCTCTCGCGAATCCGAACAGAGACCGTGAACAACCCCAAAAATCCAGTCTTTACTTACCGCAACCAACTCAATTTTCGCACTACCAAACTTTGCTTGAGAAACGGACAGCTTCTCTTTAAGCTCACTCAAACAACGCTGCACAGCAGAAACCTGCATGTTCACACCAGAATGTTCATGCACTTGACTGTGAAACTTGTCAAACTCTGCTGTATTTTTAAGTTCCTGCTTTGCACGATCCGCTTTTGGTAAGGCGCGCCTACGAACCCACTCCTCTCTGGATTTGGTGTAATAGTGATGCATGACCGCCCGACCAAAAGAACACGACGTCAGTTTGATCGGCATCGACTGATTCCACGCAGCGACTGCCAAGGTATTATCGAGATACACACCGGACAACAAATCGCAAATATGCGTTCGCATGTTATAAGTGTTTTTAGGCGAAAACATTGTCTTCACTACGGGAGAGGGCTTTCTCTCACATTTTTTAAAACGCTCGATAACCAAATCGGCTGATGGTGTTTCATTTCCGCTGGAGCCAAAAACGAGCCAGGGAAACGCAATAGCGCCAACATTCCCATGCAGGCGCTCAGCGTCCAATAACAGATCCTTTACCGTTGCATTTTTAACAACCAAAAACTCATCCAGATCACAAATCAACACATAATCAAAATCTGCTGAATAACTCTCGATAAAATGACCATAGGCGTCGCGCTGCGGCGGAATTCCTTCTCGGCGAGGCCAATGCACTCTTGTTATCTCGCCGATATTATCCAGCGCCGTGAGAAGCTCTGAGGTGCCATCATCACTAACATTATCGTAGATGAAAACCGAATCGAATCCGGAAACTTTGTAATAAGCAACCCACTCTTCAACGTAGTCAACTTCATTTCTGCAAATCGCACACACCGCAATTTTCAAAATATGTACCTTTTCGACGGAACTCCAAAAGCACTTTCCAAACTTCCGGATCTAAAAATAATTAGAGCAACGTGAACCGATCAACCTTTCTGGAATTCGACAAAATCATTGTTCCCAGGCAGCTGACTCACTCAATCGCCGAGTAAAAAATCTGGAGGTATGTTCTTTGTATCGCCCATTCGTCGCGCTGCCATCGCCATCGTTAAAGCAGAGCATCTTGTACTTGTAGGTATCCTTTCCAAGAATCTTCTCTACGTTGCCAGGCCGGACAATCAAACTCGTCGCCTCACCTTTAACTGCCCGACCGCTGACAAATGCAAAATGGTGATATAAAAACGAAGTGACGTTCACATCACTTAACGATCGACGTTTAGCGTTTCGCGTTGACTCAATAGTTTTCGCAAACGCCTCCTCGATCTCTTTCAGGACGGTCTTTTTCAGAGCGTAGGGCACATGGCGATGCAAGCATCGGGCCTCATAGTCGGAGAACAGGGTCTTCAACAACACTTTGGAGTTGTTGGCGGCTGCCAGATAATCCAGTGACGTATCTCTGCCCGCTTTTGAGTCAACCATTCCATAAGGCTCGAAATACGCTACGGAACGTCCGATTTCATCAAAGAAATCCTTTGGCAAACAAGGCTGATTCAGCACAAAGTCATCATTGAGATAAAGGAAGTTTTCCGAAAGCCCAGGTATACGGTGTAGACACGCCTCGATGGCATGGGAGTTAAACGTTGGCAGCATCGATTCTGCAGGAAAAATTTCTTCGTGCTTTACCCAAACAATTTTTGGATGTTCTTTCATCCAGCCAGGCTGGCTGCAGTTTGAAACAACATAAATTCGATTTAGCCAAGGCGCATATTTGTTCAGTGAACGTAATGAATAGCGCAATTCATCGTTTGAGGTGTATCTGTCCGGGTCGAACTCGTCGGATGGGTATGTTGTCGTCCACAACGCTTGCCAGTCTGAATCGGCATGATTGACCCATGTATAGACGGCATCTATAGGGGTTGAGTACCCGCACCCGGCAGGTGTGCCATTGTAGATAGCGCCAAGCTCTCGTACTTGGAATTTCCTAATCAATGCAGAGGAAGAGCGGACATTGGCCAATCCATCATCGGCGATATCGTATTGATAGATGCGCAGTACATGTAAAACCCCAGCCTCATTGCCCATCTCTAATACGAAGTCTGGTCGAGTCCCCAACTCTCCCCCGACAACCCTGACATCGAGCCTGTCGTCGACACCGAACACAGAGTTGTAGTGCCCCCCCAAGGTATAGAGGGTGACGCTCATTGACAGTGACTCTTTCAGAAGACTCACAACATCAAGTAACCCATACAGATTGCCCGACCAGATCAGCAAGCTGTTTTTGTCACTGCCATCTTCCACCCCATACCCTGCGCCCATTGTTTCGCGCAAATACTCCTGCACCCCGATCTTTCTGACCCTGTCCAGATCGACAGCAGTAGACGGTAGTGAAATCTCCTTTTTTTCTCGAACGGTTTTTTCTGCCGCTTTGAATACACGTTTCTTGAACATGTCATAAAAGAACAGATCAGGGTCCTTGATGAATTTTCGGAGTTTCTTGAACCGACGAACTTTACTCATTGAACAAAAACCTTAGACGCCGCCGAAAAGTGTCAAATCTATCGATATGACCTGGCTTGTTATCAAAAAGAATTCCGTAGTCGCTTACATCGATATTTCTTTCTGAACACAGCGTGGTAAAACCCGAGATCAATGTCGGATCACCTGCAGCCGTACCGAGAACCTTATCCTTATGCAGCGAGGCAAACAGTTGGTAATTTTTCTTGCGAGCTTCCTGATATCCCTCAACGTCAGGTCGCTCATGAAAAATGTGAAACGCCAGGTCTTTTTCCAGCAGCGGCTCAAAGCAGCTTTTTCCGAGATAGCGTCTAAATCCACGGGCAAAGAGAGGAGACCTGGCGGTTTTGTCGATTAACATGTCAGGAGCTTTTTCCAGGTCGCCATGTAGCTCTGCCAGACGCATCATGAAGTCAAAATCTTCATAACCATGTCCGGAGAAAGCTTCATTGAAGCCGCCCAGCAACGAGTAATCCTTGCTGCGCATAACGATTACGGATGAGGGGCTGGCGAGGTGTAAAAACTCTTTCCTCGAGAAACCAAAAAAACGCTGTGTCAGTTTTTGCACATCAACCTTGGCGCGAGTCAGGTCGTTGGAGCCCTTCTTCGTCAGGTACAAGCACGGCAACATGTAAAAAGGACGCTCTTGTGCGTCGACTTTGGCTCGGTACTTTTCGATCAATGCAAAGTCGGGCCAGATATCAACGTCCAGCAACGTCAGAAAGTCATCCTCGACATGCTTGAACGCCTCGTTACGCAGTAATGCCGCGTTTACGTTGCCGATGTAGAAGGGTTTCGAAACAGCAAACGCACCTTCGCACCTGCCAATGACGAGCCTGAACAGCTTATCCACCCACAGGCCGCGATCATTGTGAGCAAAGATGACTTTTACGTTTGAGCGATTTGCAGCCATGGCCATCTGTCGCGCCTTGGAAATGATGTCCAAGGGGCGGTGCATCAGATCCAGCGGCACGATGGCCGTGATGTTGTGTTTGGTTGCGTCTGACAATGTTCAGCACTCGATGGTCTTGCTTGACCGACTAAAATCCCACCCCCCGCGCCCTCATCATTGAGTTTGCGGAGTCAAATATTTTTCGGATCAGTCAAATATCTCGACAACCCCAACCACTTCACCGCTTGTATCGTCCGTCACCGGTAATGCGCGGATTTTGTGCTCCAGCATGTACGCCTCTGCCTGGGACAGTTGCGCAGAGGCTTTTACGGTGTGCGGGCTTGATGTCAGGAACGCGTCGACGTTTTCGTTGACGACACCTGGATTGCCTAACAATGCGCGGCGAAGGTCGCCGTCCGTGACGATACCGACGAGTCTGTCGCTTTCCATGACCAGGGCAAGCCCGAGGCGGCTAGACGTCATGACTAACAGGCAATCATGGAATGAGGTATCACGGGTCACTTTCGGGATGTTGGTGTGCATCACGTCACTGACACGGGTCAGCAGTTTGCGACCGAGGCTGCCACCGGGGTGGTAGCGCGCGAAGTCCATCGGTTTGAAGTCGAGCGCTGCAATCAGCGCTACAGCAAGCGCGTCTCCCATGGCCATGGTCGCCAACGTTGAAGTCGTCGGTGCGAGGTTGTTGGGGCACACTTCACGATCCACGGAAATATCGAGCCAGATGTCGGCGTGCCTGGCCAGGGTCGATTGGCCGTTACCGGTCATGGCGATGATTTTGTTGCCAAAGGACTTAAGGCTCGGGATCAACTTGACGACTTCTTCGGTTTCCCCGCTGTAGGAGATCAGGATTAGCACATCACTTGGCTTGAGCATGCCGAGATCGCCATGGAAGGCTTCTGCCGGATGCAGGAAGAGGCTCGGCGTACCGGTTGAAGCAAATGTAGCGACCATCTTCTGACCGATCAGTCCGGACTTGCCCATGCCGCAGACGGCCGCACGCCCCTTGCAACCCAGAATGAGCTCCACAGCACGCTGGAATTCACCGTCAAGACGCTCTGCGAGTTGGCTGATAGCTTGCGCCTGAGCGCTGAGTGCATCTTTAGCAATTGGGAGGTGGTTCATGGGAAAAACATGGGTCCTTGGTTAAGTGGCGCGCTTACAGGGAGGTAGGCGAAGCGTCCAACACCTGATTCAGTAAAGTGCCCAGCCGAAGTCCGGCATCGGTCAGTCTTGTCTTGACCACCGGGGATATGTCTTTCAAATAGGTTTTCGGCAACCTCATCATCGACTTTGAGTCAGCAAGTTGCAGGTTGTCGCTGTAGATATAGCGTCTGGCAATTTCATGACTTTCCATTGCCCATTGTTCGGGCGTGCCCTGAGAAACGTTCGGGCTTGCGGCCAGTAGAGCGGCTGCCAGTTCGGCAGGAGGCATCTTCAACGAACGGACGGAAATGGTGTCCCAGACCTTGTGCAGCGTGTACTCGCGTTTTCCGAACTGGACCTTCACACCGCCGGTTTGCTTGATGGCATGCAGCGGCTGGTGGATGTCGCCGACGTAGTGCACAACGAACTTCAGAGCCCGCAATCGATCAACGGCTGGCGCGTCCTTTTGACCAAGGGTGGCTTCAAATCGCTCTATCCCATAAACCACGCACTTGCCTTTGCGAGCGCAATCACGATTTGGCTCATACGAGGCGGCATCAAAAGGAATACGAACAGCGTGGCTGATCAGCCCGGGCTCTGTGCCCTTTATCTGATCGGCCCAAGAGGCGATGTCCGCCAGGCTGGTTGCGCCTTCCAACGCCAACAGCTGTCGAACCTCGGCTTTTGCCACCGGGTCCAGCCTGGATTCGGCGATCAAGGCAACTGTCTTGTGCCCTTCGTTCCCCCAAGCCAAAACGCTCGACGCATGCATGCTCAGGAGGCCGAAAACGATGTGCTTGATACTCAACATTGACCTTCCTTGACTCCTTCACATGATCGACAGGCAGTTGACCTGCCAGCGGGCCGATTCATAAAGGTAGCGATCGCTCCTTGATTCGAGTGGCGCGTATGTTAACGGTTGAGTCGCCAGCATGGAACTTTGATGTGTGAGCTTCCGATCAACGCATGGCACTGATTCTGACTTCTGTACCTTCACCGCCATGACAATGGCAATCAGTACACAGAGTCCGTAATATCGCGCCTCGTTTGATCGGCCGGTACACTTTTCGGGCACAGCTTGCTCCGGATACGACTGACTTTTTCCGATCAGAATTCGAGCGTTGTTCACAGTTGGAGCCCATGGATACCGAATCAGAGAAACAAGGGATATTGGCTCGCAACAATGTCTTCTGGTGGCGTCAGGCCACCTTGGAAAAACGCTTGAGCCATGTGCTCGGTTTCGCGCTGGATGACTACAGCATCTCCACCTCGGACCTGGCCTCCAATGCCTCGTTCGTCAACCATGTACACCACCATCGCCTGACCCATCGACAAACGGGCGCCTCGCTGGATGTCGTAGAAAAATCGATTCGCAAATTGTTTGGCATTTCCAGTCTTGAATCGCGCTTCCATCGCGAAGGCAATGTGCTGGCCAACAGTATCCACTTCCGACACCCTCAATGCCTGGGCGTTATCGAAACCCCTTGGGAAAGCCTGGTCTTCACGCGTTTTATTCGGGGAAAAGCGCCTCGCATGGGCAAGATCGCGACGCAGCTTGGCCTGGGCATCGCAGAAATAGAAGATCTGACCAACTTGCACCTGCAAACCGGCAGCTGGTTACAACGCTACCGTTTTTGGGAAATGGATTTTTTCCGTCCGTGGTACTTGCTGCGTTGGCGTTTCAATTTTGTGCGCTACCTGCCCTCTCTTAATGAGCTACCTAGCGAAGATGCACGCTTTCAGGGGCTTCATGAGCGGCTATCACGGTTGGAGCCCGCGTTAAAACTCGCAAAAAACCGTGCCAATAATAGCCAGCGCTGTTTTTGCCATATGGATTATTTGGCCAAGAATTTCTTTTCTTCGCCTGAAGGCTTTCAGATGATCGATTGGAGTGAGGTGAAAGTAGGCCGAATCGGGTTTGATGGGGGCGCGTACCTGAGTGCGATTTTCCGCCAGGAAGACATGGCACGCTTCACAAGAATCCGCATGTACTTTTTACGGTCCTATCTTGCAGCGCTGGACGAGCGCTTCGATGAGCAGAGTGCATTGCACAACATGGATTACTTTTTCCTGCAAAACTCCCTCTGGCATTTCCTTCGTCCCAAAACCATTGCCGACTATCAGCAGCGCGGCAAACTGGATCTGTTGCATCAGAAATACGAGTACTTGTTGGCCCAGGGTGCTCTATTAGGTGCGACATGACATGAGGGTGTCTTCGCTGGCAAGCCAGCACCTACGAAAAGCGAGAGGTTGTCAATCTGGCTGTTAGCCGCAGAGCGCACCGCTCATCGGAGTGTTTACGCCGGCAAGCGCGCTGGGACTATGCATTCACAAAGGAAGTGAAAAAACTGTAGGAAAACTCCTATTTTTATCAGTGGCTACCTGCCATTTGTATTATCATCTGCGCCAAATTCTACCGAGCATTTCCGTCAGGTTCGCATTGATCGCGCCTGGCTGGATACGTGCGCCTGTTTATGGATAACCGCTGTTTTTTATGGACAATGTCGCTCCATCGCGTCGCTCTTTGTTGATTCTGTCCAAAGGTGCGCAACAGATCTCCACCCTTCCCGCGTTGCTGCCTGAGTATCGGCTGCTGTGTGGATCGGTGCGCGATATTGGCCAGGCCGATGAAGTTCTTGCCTGGGGTCGCAAGCCTAGCGCCTTGCGTGCGGAGGCTGCCGGCGTTGAGGCCGGGTTGCCGTTGCTCACGGTGGAAGACGGTTTTTTGCGCTCAGTGGGCCTGGGAGCCGATGAGCCGCCGTTGTCGCTGGTCGTTGACCCCCTTGGCATTTATTACGATGCCAGCAGTCCTTCTCGCCTCGAACAGTTGATCCCGGTTCCGCTCACCGAGGCTCAGAACCTGCGTGCCCGTGCCCTGCAAGCCAGTTGGTGCGAGGAGCGGGTGTCCAAATACAACGGCGCCCGCATCAAGGCTTTCGACTTGCCGCAGCCCTGCGTGCTGGTGGCGGATCAGACACGCGGTGATGCATCGCTGCAGGGTGCCAGCGCTGCCGACTTTGAGCGCATGCTCGACGCGGCGCTCGCCCGCCACCCGCAAAGCACCGTGGTTGTGAAGGTTCATCCCGATGTGGTGGCAGGGCGCAAGCAAGGCCACTTCGACCTGGTGGCGCTGCGCAAACACCCTCGTGTGAGGGTGATTGCCGAGGATGTGCATCCGGCGGAGTTGTTGTCCGGCGTGCAGGCCGTGTACGTGATGACCTCGCAACTGGGTTTCGATGCGTTGTTGTGGGGCGTGACGGTCTACACCTTCGGCATGCCGTTCTATGCCGGCTGGGGCTTGACTGTCGATGCCCTGCCCGCCCCCGAACGGCGCCAGCGCGTAAGCCTTGAACAATTGCTGCACGCGGCGCTGGTGGAATACCCGCGCTATGTCGACCCGGAGACAGGGGCGCCCTGTGAGCCCGAAACCGTTCTGAAGTGGCTGGGCCTGCAACGACGGATGCGCAGCCGGCTGCCTCAGGACCTGCAAATGGTTGGCTTCAGCAAGTGGAAGCAACCGTTGGTGCTGGATTTTTTCAATGGTTCAACGATTCGTTTCCTCGGTCGTTTTTCCCGTCGCCGTATCGACCCGATCATCACTTGGGGTTGCCAGCACGACGTGCCATTGACCAGGAAAATCGACAACCACCTCGGCCGCGTCGAAGACGGTTTTCTGCGTTCCGTCGGCCTGGGCGCGAAGAAAACCCGGCCGTTGTCCTGGGTCTTCGATGACCTGGGCATCTATTACGACGCGACCCGGCCTTCGCGTCTGGAACACCTTTTGCAGAATGAACCGTGCCCGCCCGGTCTGTTGCAGCGGGCAGCGGCGTTGCGTGAGGCAATCTGCACGGCCGGCGTGACCAAGTACAACCTGCCGGGCTCGACGTGGAAACGTCCGGCCGGTGTCGAGCGGGTGATTCTGGTGCCGGGCCAGGTGGAATCGGACGCTTCGATCCGTTATGGGGCGCACCGGATCCGCCGCAACCTTGATTTGCTCAAGGCGGTGCGCGAGCGCCATCCGATGGCGTGGCTGTTGTACAAGCCGCACCCTGAAGTACTGGCCGGCACCCGCGAGGCCGGTGAACACGAAGAACGCACCAGCGATTGGTGCAACCAGGTGGTGGGCGATGTGCCTTTCCACGAATTGCTGTCCGAGGTCGACGAGGTGCATGTACTGACCTCGCAATCGGGCTTCGAGGCTTTGTTGCGCGGGGTTCCGGTGACCACCTACGGCCAGCCGTTCTATGCCGGCTGGGGGCTGACCCGGGATTGCGACTTGAGTGCCGATGTCCAGGCGCGCCGCAGTCGGCGCCTGAGCCTGGATGAACTGGTGGCCGGGACCCTGATTCGCTACCCGACCTACGTAAGCCGAATCACACGAAAATTCACCACCCCCGAACGCACGCTAATCGAGATTCAGAACTGGGATGAAGTACCTACGCAAGGAAGAACGCCAACATGGCGAGAGATGATTCAGCGTTTGCTCCCTACCGCTTTGAGAACACTGCCAGGGAAGTCGTAGTGCCGGTAGAGCGTTCCAGGCGTGTGGTGTCGGTGAAACCACGCAACTCGTTCCTGTTCCTGCAGGGCGTCAGTTCGCCGTTTTTCTCGCGTCTGGTGCAAGCACTGCGGACCGAGGGGCAATTGGTCAAATCCGTCAATTTCAATATGGGCGACCTCCTGTACGGCAGCGGCGCGCGCGTGTTTTATTCGGCGCGGCCCGAGCAGTTGATGAACTTCTACAGCGATTGCTTCAAGTCTGACCACATCACCGACGTGGTGCTGTTCGGCGATTGCCGTCCGGTGCATCAACCGGCGGTGGAGCTGGCCAAGTCCCTGGGTATTCGCGTGCACGTGTTCGAGGAAGGCTACTTCCGCCCGTACTGGATCACCCTTGAGCGCAACGGGGTGAACAATCACTCGCTGCTGCCCCGGGATCCGGAGTGGTATCGGGAGGTCGGCAAGTACATTCCGCGTTACCACAACGGCAACTCGTTCCGCCTGTCCTTCGCTTCACGGGCCTTTCATGACGTGATGTACCACGTCGGTGGCGCGTTGAACAAAGCCGTGTTTCCCCATTACAAGACTCACGCCCCGTTCAACGCGGCCGTGGAATATGCGGGTTACATTCGCCAGGGGCTTCGCCTGGTCAGTGCCAAGGGCCGCGATTCCGAGGTGATCAGTGAGGTGGCGCGCAATCGCCACCGCACCTTCCTGTTGCCCCTGCAGCTGGACAGCGATGCGCAGATCCGCGATCACTCACCGTTCAAACACATGAAGGATGTGCTCAAGCATGTGATGGGCTCGTTCGCCCGGCATGCCGGCAGCGACGCGCGACTGGTGGTCAAGAACCATCCGTTGACGCCGGGGATCATCAATTACCACCGCATCACGCGACGCATTGCCCACAAGCTCGGCATCGCCGACCGTGTGGACTTCCTGGAAAGCGGGCACATGCCGACGCTGTTGTCCCATGTGGCCGGCGTGGTCACGGTCAACAGCACCGTGGGCGGTTCGTCGCTGATGCACAGCGTACCGACCATTGCTCTGAGCGATCCGATCTACAACCTCAAGGGGCTGACGCACCAGAGTGGCCTCGACGAGTTCTGGAACTCCCCGGAGCCACCCGACTCCACGCTGTTCCAACGCTTTCGCAGCACAGTCATTCACACCACGCAAGTCAACGGCGGCTTCTATACCCGCTGTGGCATCGACATGGCGGTGAACAACTCCCTGGAAGTGTTGATGGCCAAGACCTCGAAGATTGAACAATACCTATGACGCTGCAAAAGTCTCCACGCTGCATTCTCATCACCGGCGCCACGGGTGGAATTGGTGGCGCCCTGGCGCCCGCCTACGCGGCACCGGGGGTGACTCTGATCCTGCAGGGCCGACGTCTGGACCGCCTGGAAGAAATGGCCGCGCAATGCCGCGCCGCCGGCGCCCGGGTGTTGCTGAAAGCGCTGGATGTCCAGGACCTGGATGCCCTGCGCAGCTGGATCAGTGAGATCAGCGTCAGCGAGCAACCGGACCTGATCATCGTAGGTGCCGGGGTCAATACTTCGACCGGTGAAAATGGCGAAGGCGAAGTCTGGGAGCTGTCCCGGGCGCTGATCGAAATCAACGTACTGGCAGCGCTCGCCACGGTGCAGGCTGCCCTGCCGGCCATGCGCGCACGCAAGTCGGGGCAGATCGCCCTGTTCAGTTCGCTGGCCGGGTGGCGCGGCTTGCCGGCCACCCCGAGCTACAGCGCCAGCAAGGCGGCGATCAAGGCTTATGGTGAGGCCATGCGCGACCTGGTGGCGGTGGATGGGGTAAAGATCAACGTGATCATGCCCGGCTATGTCGAATCGAAAATGTGCTTTGAAATGCCCGGTCCGAAGCCTTTGCTCTGGACGCCGGACAAGGCTGCCCGACGAATCCGGCGCGGCCTGGCGGCGAACCAGGCGCGCATCAGTTTTCCCTTCCCGCTGAACCTTGGATGCTGGGCTCTGGGGGTCATTCCGCCACGGCTGTCTTCGATCATTTTGCGGTGGCTGGATTACGGTGCCTGATTTGTTGAGTAGTGCTTTTGTTCTGGTGGTTGTGCTTGGTTTTTGCCTTTCCTGCGCTTTCGAACTGTTGCTGATACCTCGTCCCGGATGGCGTCGCCCATTAGGCAGCTGGCTGCTTCATGCAGGCGCCTGGGTTTTCGCGGTGGGCTTGCTGTACCTGATCACCGGGCGCGCCTGGTTCAGTGCGGTGAACGTACTGGCCCTGTGGCTATTGATCGTGCTGGTCAGCAATGCCAAATACCATTCGCTGCGCGAGCCTTTCGTGTGCGCCGACTTCGAGTATTTCAGCGATGCCGTGCGCTTTCCGCGCCTGTATTTACCCTTCTTCGGCATCGGCAAGGCCATAGGCCTGGCGCTGCTGTTTGTCGTTTATCTGGCCTGCGGTTTGTATTTCGAACCTGTCGGCGCCGATGCCCGCGTCGTTGCGTCGAGCGCCTTGTTGTGTGGATTGGCCTTGCTGTGGCTCGGCAGCCGAAAGCCTTTGCAAGCGACCTTTGACGCCAGCCTTGACCTGGTTCGCTGGGGTCTGGCCGCGAGTTTGTGGACCTATTTTTTCGCCGCCCGGCGCCCTGTGTCGCTGGCGCAATTGAACTCGCCATTCGCAGAGGATCAGGCACGACCCATGATCGATGTCACCCTCGCGGATCTGGTGTCGGTCCAGAGCGAGTCGTTTTTCGATGCCCGCCGTTTGTGGCCCGGCATTCGGCCGCAGGTCCTGGGCCACTTCGACACCTTGCGCAGTGAAGCGCGGGCACAAGGCCGATTGCAGGTCGCGGCCTGGGGTGCAAACACTGTGCGCACTGAGTTCGCCTTTCTCACCGGCATCAAGGTGGACCAGCTCGGCGTCCACCGCTTCAACCCCTATCGCCATCTGGCGCGTAAAGGCGTCGCCAGCATCGCCCTGGCACTGAAACGCCAGGGTTATCGCACGGTGTGCGTGCATCCCTATGCAGGCAGTTTTTATGGGCGCGACAAGGTGTTGCCGGCGTTGGGTTTCGATGAGTTCATCGATGTGCGCAGCTTCACTGAACAACAGAAGGCCGGCCCGTTTATCGGCGACTGCGCCGTGGCCGACAAGATCACCGAGCTGCTCGATGCCCCTGGCCGTACGCAGCCGCTGTTCATCCATGCCATCACCATGGAAAACCACGGCCCATTGCACCTTGAGACGGTCGAAGCGGCCGACCTCACGCAATGGTTCGACCGTCCCCTGCCGGACGGCCTGCGCGACCTCGCCCCTTACGTGCGCCACTTGAGCAACGCCGATCGCATGCTTGGCCAATTGCGCGGGCACTTTCTGGCGCGCGGTACGCCCACCGGGCTGTGTTTTTTTGGCGACCATGTGCCCATCCTGCCCGACGTTTATGGCGTCCTCGGCGCGCCGGATGGCGACACCGAGTACTTCATCTGGTCCAACACCGCGCCGACCGGCAGTCCGCCCGCAGACCTGGGGGTCGAGCAACTGGCCAAGGCGTTTGTCGATCAGTTGGCACCCGCGTAATGACTCAGACCCGTAGTGAACCTTTGCAGATCGCCCTCGCCTCCAGCAACTCGGTGCGCGACCCGGCGATTGCAAAATGGATCACCTCAGGCCGCGGTTCACTGGCATTCATGCTCGGAGACGAGGATTGTCGCCATCGCCTGTTGGCGGACGGGATCAATTGGGACCGGGTGCTGGTTGCCTATCGAGGGGATGCCGCTATTGGCTATGCCGCCTTCAAGCACCTTCGGCGCGGACCGTTTTCCCCTGGCATGCAGCCATTCGTGCGTGAGTTCGGCCGGCTCGGTGGCGCACTGCGCTATGGCATGTTTGCTGTCAGCGAATGGCGCGAGTGGCACTTCGGATTTTATCTGTATGGCTTGCGCGTTCGCAAAATCGCCCGCCGCCAGGGTGTTGCCAGTGCCTTGTTGCACGCCGTGCTTATTCAGGCGCGTGACACTGATCATGAAAAAATAGAGCTGGAAGTGCAGGCGAACAATCTGCCGGCCCGAGCGTTTTACGCCCACCACGGCTTTTCGCCAAGACGCACCTTCGCCCTGCGCTGGCTCAAACATCTGATGCCGATCCCCGCCATCATCAATCTGCGTCGTACGGTATCGCCAAGTCATGAGTAGCCCCGAAATGAATCGATCCGTTGCCTTGGAGTCCCTGGTGGAAGGTCCCGGCTGGGTAGGCATCATGTCGCAGTGGGTGATGTGGAAGGTCTTCCACCTGAGTGAGTTCCTCGATCCCGAAGGACCGCCGCACTGGTTGTGGCGGCGCGGCCGACAGAAGCCCGCGGGATTGAAGGCCATCTCCGGGATCGGCTACAAGCGCTCCTCCGACCATGCGCGAGTGCTGTGCAAGCGCTGGGGGATTCCCTATGTAGCACTGGAGGACGGGTTTTTGCGCTCTTCGTCGCTGGGAGTTGAGGGTGATACACCGATGTCGATGGTGGTCGACCCCATCGGTATTCATTACCTCGCCGATCGGCCGTCGCTGCTGGAAAACATGCTGCAGACGCCGCATGACCTGACCGGTGCAGAACTGGCCACCGCAGCAGCGTTGATTGCCCTGATGCGCAGCAGCGGCATCGGCAAATACAACAACGCGCCGGACTTGAGCGATGACGACGCGCTGGGCCGCGAAAAGCCATTGGTCCTGGTGGTGGACCAGACCTATGGCGATTTTTCGATTCCCGGTGGCGGACTGTGCGAAGCCGATTTCATCCGCATGCTCGATGCTGCGCTGGCGGAAAATCCCGAGGCGGATGTGCGGGTGCGGATTCACCCGGACTGCGTCAACGGCCATAAAAAAAGCTGCCTGTTCGATGCCGCCGTTCAGCGCGGTATCCCGCTGGAAAGCCGCCATGTTTCGTGGGCGTCCCTCGCTCGCCGGGCGCAGCGTGTCTATGTCGGCACCAGTCAGGCCGGGCTTGAGGCACTGATTCAAGGTATCCCGGTGACCTGCTTCGGCTTGCCGTTCTATGCCGGCTGGGGTTTGACCGATGACCGTCTGCCCATCCCCCGCCGCCAGGCGCGCCCCACCCTGGAACAACTCGTGGCGGCCGCTTACATCCGTTATTGCCGTTACGTCGACCCGCTGACGGACCAGCGCTGCGACGTCATGACCGTGGCCCGCCAACTGGCGCGGCAAAAGCACCAGGACAGTCTGTTCGCCGGTAACGTGACCGTCGTCGGAGTGCCTCGACGTCAACGGGCGACGATCCGCGCTTTGCTCAACAGTCGCTGGGGGCGATTGACGTTCGCTGGCGACAGCACCGACTTGATCCAGGCCGCGACCCGTGAAACGGACAGGCTAGTGGTTTGGCACACCAGCGAAATCCACGACCTGCAACGCCGTGCCGAAGCCCTTGGTATACCGCTATGGCGTATTCGTCCGGGCGTACTGCAAACCGCCGACGGCGAAGAACGGACCCTGTCCCAGATACGCGGCATGCCCTGCAGCCCGGAACAGGCACGACAACACATCGCCCGCCCGACCACCGCCCTGCTCGACCGATACACACGTGTTCGACAGGTAGGCCGCTACATCAAAGGGATGATCTAGAGGTCGATCTTTGGACCGCCTTCTCTGTAGGAGCCGGCTTGCCGGCGAAGGCGGTCTTGAATACTGCACAGCCTCCAGGCTCACTGCGCTCGCCGCGCTTACAACCGCTCGAGCTCTTGCGCGACGATGGCGACGGTGTCGTCGATTTGTTCCGAGGTGTGCAGGCACGACACAAAAAAGCGCACACGGGCGGCCTTTTCCGGTACTGCCGGATGCAGGATCGGCTGGGCGTTGATCCCCCGCTTCGCCAGGGCACCGGATAATCGCGTGGCCTTGAGCGAGCTGCCGGTGATCACCGGAATCACCGCAAGCCCCGTGCTGGTACCGGTATCCAGCCCGGCCTCGCGGGCCAGGGCGAGAAACTGTTTGCCCCGCGCCTGCAAGGTCGCCACACGTTCGGCGTCATGGGCCATGCAACGCACGGCGGCCAGCGCCGCCGCCGCCACCGAAGCCGGCATGCCTACGCTGTAGAGAAACCCCGGCGCCATGAACTTCAGGTGTTCGACCAGTGCCGACTCGCCGGCAATGTACCCTCCGCAGCTGGCCAGGGTCTTGCTCAGGGTACCCATCCAGATGTCCACGTCGGAGCCTTTCAGACCGAAATGTTCGCGAATGCCTTTGCCGTTGGCCCCCATGACGCCCAGCGAATGGGCTTCGTCGACCATCAGGAACACACGGTGCTTGTTCTTTAATTCGACGAAACGCGGCAGGTCCGGGTAATCGCCGTCCATGCTGTAGATGCCTTCGAGCACCACCAGAACCCGCTCGAAATGCTGACGCTGATCGCCGAGCAAGCGGTCGAGCGCTTCCCAGTCGTTGTGGGCAAAACTGAGGCGGCGCGCACCCGATAACTGGATGCCTTGCAGCACGCTGTTGTGGATCAATTCGTCGTGGATCACCAGATCCCGCGGGCCGAACAGGTAGCCAATGGTAGTGACGTTAGTGGCATGACCGCTGACAAAAGTAACCGCGTCATCCACCTCGTACAGCCTGGCCAGCTCAGCCTCCAGCTCACGATGGATCGGTCGATCGCCGGACACCAGGCGACTGGCCGACACCGAGGTGCCGTAGTGATCGATGGCTGCCTTGGCCGCCTCGGCGACTACCGGATGGCCGGAGTAGCCCAGATAGTTGTAGCTGGCGAAGTTGACGAAGCGCTGGCCCTGGATCGTCGTTTCGGCGCCAGCCAGACTTTCGTGCAGCTTGAAAAATGGATTGGCCAGGCCAAAGCGCGCCGCGCCGTCGTGCATGATTCGCAGTTGCTGGTAACCAGGATGCAGATCGAAGCGGTAAAACTGCTCCGGCACTGTGCGGGCGCTGCGGTTCACGTCCGCCAGCGAGACCGGCGGCGTGTCATCGCCGGTCTGCCGCTGGCGTCGCTCCAGGGCTTGCTGGATCAGCTTGTCTTTCATTGAAGCGCCAAGCCCTGGTGAACGATTAGAGGTCATAGTCAGTGGTCAATTGATCAAACGGGAAAGTTGGGTATCGGGACTGCTCGCGCCAGAACCGACTTGCGTCAATTCTACTTCGGACAGCTCGACGCCATGGCGCGCCAGAGAGTCAGCGGTCCGCGCCTGCAAACTGTCCTCGGCATCCTGGCTGCCACGCAGCAACTCAAGAATACGTATGGTCAGCTTGGCAATGCTCGAGGTTTCGCTCAGCTCCATGACCGGCAGGCGAATACCGAAACGTTCCTCGACCGCGACCACCAGCTCCACGCTCATCAGCGAATCGAGCCCCAGCTCCTGAAGCGGGCGACTGCTGTCGAGCTTGCTGGCAGGGATGCGCAGGATCTCGCTGATTTCCTGCTTGAGCATTTCAGCAAACAGCTCGGTGAGCTCCTCGTCGTTCATTTCCAGAAGCAGGCGCTGGATATCATCGACATTGCTCTCCTCCTCCTGCTCACCACTGTGCAGGCGCGCCAGCTCAATGAACTTCGGCGATCCGGCTGCCGGCAGGAATCGCGACAGCGCTTTCCAGTCGAGCTCCAGCACACCGAGCCCGGAGCGTTTTTGCAGCAGCAGGTTTTCCAGGGTGTCGAGGGCCGCTTGCGACTGCAGGGCCGCACCGCCCATGCGACTTTGCAGGGCATCCTTGATGTCCTGGTTTCGAGCGAGGAAACCGGCATCGTCAATGGCGCCCCACAGCACCGCAGTGGCCGGCAAGCCTTGCAACAGGCGGTGACGGGCCAGCGCTTCGAGCCAGTGGTTGGCCGCTACATAGTTGGCCTGCCCCGGGTTGCCGAACAGAGTGGTCGCCGAAGAAAACAGCACGAACAAGTCCAGCGGCAGATGCGCGGTCAGTTCATGCAGCAATTGCGCGCCCTTGGCTTTGGGTTCGAGCACCCGTTGCAACTGGGCTTGCGTAAGGTTGCGAATCAAACCGTCATCGAACACCGTGGCCGCATGCACAACGCCCCGCAGCGGTGCCGTTGAAGCTTCAAGGCTCGACAGCACGCTGCGCAATTGCGCGATATCGGTAATGTCGCAAGCCAGCGCCTGAACCGCGATGCCCTGCTCACGCCAGGCCGCCAACGCCGGTTGCGCCTCCTCGGTCGCCGCGCCCCGACGACCCAGCAACGCCAGGTGACGAGCCCCCTTGTCCACCAGCCATTGCGCGGTACGCAGGCCAAAGCCACTGAGCCCGCCGGTGACCAGATAGGTGCCGTCGGCCGACAGTTGCAAGGTTTGCGCCTGCGCCACCGGAGCGCTGAACACCTGCTGGATTGGCGTGCGGTAGGTCACGACGATCTTGCCGATCTGTCGCGCCTGCTGCATGTAGCGGAACGACTCGACGACATCGTTGGCGTCGAACTCACGATACGGCAGCGGGCTGAGGATGCCATCGCGGAACAACTGCATCATGTCGCCAAACAGGCGACGGGTCAGTGCCGGGCGCTCGCTCATCAACTGGTCGGCATCGATGCCGAAGTAGCTGATGTTGTTGCGGAACGGCCGCAGACCGATTTTGGTGTTCTGGTAGAAATCGCGCTTGCCCAGTTCAAGGAATCGCCCGAACGGCTTGAGCACTTGCAGGTTGCGGTTGATCGCCTCGCCTGCCAACGAATTGAGCACCACGTCGACGCCACGGCCAGCGGTAATGGCGAGGATCTCGTCGGCAAACGCCAGTGATCGCGAATCGAACACATGCTCGACGCCGAGCAAGCGCAGGAAATCGCGTTTTTCGTCGCTGCCGGCGGTGGCGTAGATCTCGGCCCCGCACCATTTGGCGATCTGGATCGCGGCGATCCCGACGCCACCGGCAGCGCCGTGAATCAGGATTTTCTCGCCCGGTTCCAGGCGCGCCAGGTAATGCAGCGCGTAGTACACGGTGAAGAAGGTGCTAGGGATGGTCGCGGCCGCTTCGAAGGACATGCCCTCAGGGATCCGCGCCACCGCGTTGGCATTGGTCACCAGGCGGTTGGCGAAGCTCGACGGGCCGAAGCCTACCACCCGGTCACCCGGCTGGAAGTCACCTTCTACCTGCAGGCCCTTGCCACGCACGACACCGGCAAACTCGAAGCCCAGGGTCGGGCCGGAAAAACCGTTTTCGATGGCTTCATCCGACAGCAAACCCAACGCATACATGACGTCGCGGAAGTTGAGGCCGGTGGCCTGGACTTCGATGTCCAGCTCATCGCCCGCCGGCACCAACGCGTCGTGGGCTTCCCAACGCAGGTTGCGCAACTGGCCCGGCAGTTCGAAGCCAAGGCTGACCTGGGTCGGGGCCTGTTGACCGGCTGTGCGGTCCAGTTGATCCGGGCGCACCCGCAAACGGGCAACGTATCGATCACCCTCCGCGCTGATCGCCAGTTCGGTTTCTTCATCGGCATTGAGCAGCGCCGGCAGCAACGCTTCGACACCCGCCCCTTCAGCCAGGTCCAACAGACGAACGCGGCAGCCCACGGCCTCGTTGGCCAGCGTGCGGCCAAACCCCCACAACGCCGCATCGGCCAGGGTCGACACATTACCGGGCACTTGCGACGACACAGGCAGCAGGTGCACCGCCGCCCCGCGCGTCAACAACCAGCAGTCAGGGCTCACGCCCGCCTGTTCGCAAGCCTGGGTCAATCCTGCGGCGAGCATGCAACGCTCAGCCTGGCCATCCAGCCCTTGGGTGCCGAATAAACCACTGAGCAGTAACAGGTGCCGCGGTGCTGGCCCGGCGCTCAATTGCAGGGCCATGTCCTGTGCCGAAGCCGGCGCCAGCCAGTCAACGCTTTGCCCCTGATCGCGCAGGGCCAGGGTCAGTTGTTGTGCGAAAGCGTTTTCCGCGCCTTGCTGATCAGCCACCAGCAACCAGTGTTGAACGGGCAATGGTTGCGGATCGAATGCCACCACGCCTTCGGTCGTGCCCATCAGCACATAACTGCCGCTGGACATGGCTGGCATAAACTCCAGTACATCGTCGACGCTCAAGCCGTGACGACGCAGTTCCTGCTGCCAGAATCCCGGACGCTGTTGCACCGACAGGCTCCGTTGCCCTTCGCCGGTCAGCCACCATGAAGGTTGCGCGCCGAACACGAAGTCCGCCCAGCGCGCCGGGTGCTGTGCCAGCAGCATCAACTGCCCACCGGCCGACATGCGCACAGCCGCGTGGCCCAGGCTCTTGCTGATCGATTCCAGCGGCGCCAGGTCCGCGGCGACCAAGACCAGGTCAAAGCCGCTGGCAGGCACGGTCGGCAGCTGTTCGGCATCCGCCAGGCTGAGCAATTGCAGGTCCGGGAACTCGCCTTGCAGCAGGCTTGCCGGGTCCAGGTCGTCAGCGCTGTATTGGTAATCGACACGGTCGAAGTCCAGCTGTGCGCACAGTTGCGCAGCGAAGGGTGCACCACCGAAACCGAGCTCGAGAATTCGCAAGCGTTGCCCCGCCGGCAGCACGGCCAGACGTTGCTCGATGTGCTGTCTGATGCCGTCCAGCAAGGCGTGATAACCGCTGGCACCCAGGACCTGACGGGACAATTGGGCTGGCGAGGTTTCGCGCGGCAGCAACGTTTCAATCTGCTGGGCACCGCTGAGCAGGTCCAACAGGTGGATACCGATTCGCCCCACCGAGTGAATAATCTGGAAATGCTCGGGATAGCTGCGGAACAGTTCCTGCCAGATGTCCTGGGCGCTCGGACGCTCACCCTGATCGGCCACCTGCCAGGTGCCACCGCTGGCCATCAGGCTACCGTCGTCCACTGCCTGTTCCAGCAGGTGATCCAGATACCCCGAGTACCCCTGCGCCTGGGTTTGCCATGTCGCCCGCTGGGCAAGGCTCAGCTGACCACCCAGGGACTCGATGGCTTCCAGCACAAAGCTGCCACACAGGCTGTCCAGCAGCGGTTCGACTTCCTGGCTGTAGCGCTGCTGTGTCGGCTCATCAGCCACCGATGCCAGGCTCTGAACCAAGGTGTGATGCAAGGCCGGGGGTTTGAACGGCAACCCACGGGCGGCATTGGGATAAGGTTTGGCGATGCCGGCGAAATCCGCCAGCTTCAGGTCGCCACTGCGATCCTTGTGCAATTTGACCGCACGGAAACGCGCGTCCTTGATGCACACCACGGCGCGCCCTTGGGCGTCGTACAGGGTGAAGTCGGCCAACAGGGAATGTTCCGACCGGCGCACCAGGCGCACTTTCGCCAGGCAGGGTGGCAGGCTTGCGGCGGCAAAATTGATCCGACCCAGTTTTACCGGGATAAACGCCAGGCCATTACGCGCCTTGGGGTCTGCGCTCAGCAACTGCGTGATCAGCTGGAACGCACTGTCCAGCAACGCCGGATGCAGGTGCAAGGTTGCCAGTTCGGACGCAATTACCTGGGGAGCGCTGAGCTGCGCCAGCACCTGGTCACCGTCGATCCAGCCGGCTTCGATGGCCTGATAGGCCGGGCCGTAGTTAAGGCCAACCGCACAGGTCAGTTGCAAATGTTGCGCTCGATTGAAATCCGGGGCGCGAGTGGGCAGTGCCGGTGCCTGTTCGTTCAGCAGGACACCACGCGCCTCGCCCGGCAAACGGGCAACCACGTGTCGCGCCCACGGTTCTTCCTGGGCCGTGCTGCGCGACACAATGGAGACGGTGCCATCGCTGCTGTCGATCTGCACACGCACGCGCTTGCTCGACTCGGCATGCAGCACCAACGGATTGTGGATTTCCAGTTCTTCGATGTCGACGTACTGACCCGGCTGGTAGCACTGCGCCGCCGCCAGGACCAGTTCAGTGAAACCGGCCCCCGGGAACAGCACCGCATCGCCGACCTTGTGGTCATCCAGCGACGCAAACAGTTGTGTATCGAGACGGTTTTCCCAGGTCAGCTCATGCCCCGGAACGGCATGACCGAGCAGCGGATGCTGCCGCTCAAGGTAAAGCGCCCGGCTCGACTCCGGCGTGTCGCCATGCCAGTGCCGCTCGCGCTGCCATGCGTAGTTGGGCAAGCGCACGAACTGCCCGGTGCTCGGGAACAGGCACGACAGATCAGTCTCGACGCCACTGATCAGCACCTTGGCCACCGCACGGGTGACCCGCTGTGGGGCGTCGTCATTGCGCATCAGTGTGGTAATCGCCACGCCCTCTTGACCCTGTGCGGCCAAGGCATCGCTGACATAGCTGCGCAGGACCGGATGCGGACCGACCTCGACAAAGACGTTGTAGCCCTGTTCGCACAGGGTTTCGCTGGCGGACTGGAACAACACCGGGAAACGGATGTTCTGCCACCAGTATTCGGCGTCCAGACGTTTTCCATCCAGCAAGCCACCGGTGACTGTGGAATACAAAGGGATCTGGCCGCTGCGTGGAGCGATGTCGCGCAACGCCTCGACCACCTGTTCGCCGATCATGTTCATCGCCGGCGAGTGGAAGGCGTAGTCCAGGGCAAGGCGACGAACAAATACCTGACGTTCGCTCAGCACCTGCTCAAGACGCTCCAGGCCACTGACAGAACCGGCCACGGTCGCGCCCTTGAAGCTGTTTTCGCCAGCCAGGACCACATCGTCAAGGCCCAACTCCTGGAGCAGATTCGCGGTGTCGCTGCCCGACAAGCCAACGGCGGACATTTGTCCATAACCGGCCGTGAGCCCCTGCAAGCGACTGCGGTGGTAGATCACCCGGGTCGCGTCAACCAGGGTCAAGGCACCGCACGCCCAGGCGGCGGCGACTTCGCCAACGCTATGGCCCATCACGACCTGCGGCACCACTCCCTGGCTGGCCAGCATGCGGGTGACACCGACTTGCAGCGCGAACAGGGCCGGCTGGGCTATTTCGGTCAAATGATACCGGTCCTGCCCGTTTTCACCCGCCAGTTCGGCAATCAGCGAGTAGCCGGACAATGGCTGGAACACCGCATCGATTTCAGCGACGGCGGCATGGAACACCGGGTCCGCGAGCAACCCTTTGCCCATCCCTTGCCATTGCGACCCATTGCCGGAGAAAACAAACACCGGCCCCTTGGCCTGATCCAGCGCCCGACCGCTTTCCACCACGGAGCTCAGGGCCGAGACGGCCGGGTCCAGGGCGAAATCCAGCAGCGCCTGGGCGCTGTGCTGGAGGTCGCTGTCGACCACCACCACACGTTGCGGATGCAGGTCACGACGCATCATCACCTGATACGCAACGTCATACAGGCTGGAAGCCGGGTTGTCGTTGAGGTGATGCGCGATGCTTTGCGCCATCGCCGCCAGCCCACCGCCGTCTTTGGCCGTGACCATCAATGGCACCGCCGCATGCGTGGTCACGACCGCGCACGGCGCAGCGTCCGGTGTGTGGCTTTGCAGGATGACGTGGGCGTTGGCGCCGCCAAACCCGAACGAATTGACCCCGACCACCAGCGTGCCATTGGGCTTGAGCGCATGGTTGCGGGTGGCCACATTGAGGTTCAGGTCGGCGAAAGGAATGCGCGGATTGAGGTTCTTGATACCGATAGTGGCCGGCACCTGGCGTTCGGTAACGCAGTACAGCGCTTTCATCAAGCCGGCCACCCCGGAGGCAGCCTCCAGGTGACCGATGTTGCTTTTGACCGAGCCGATCAGCAACGGCTTGTCAGCCCCGCGAACCTGGCCCAACGCCAGGCCGATGGCCCGGCTTTCAATGGGATCGCCCACCGGCGTGCCTGTGCCGTGGGCTTCCAGGTAATCGATGTCGGCCGGCGAAATGCCAGCACTGGCGTAGGCCTGAGTCATCAACGCAGCCTGGGCATCGGCACTTGGCACGGTAAGCCCGGACTTGCGTCCATCGGTATTGACCGCGCTGCCCGCCACGACCGCCAGGATCTGGTTGCCGTCCGCTACCGCCTTGTCGTAATCCTTGAGATAGAACAGCCCGGCGCCTTCGGATCGCACATAACCGTCACCGGCTTCGTCGAAGACGTTACAGCGCCCTTTGCGCGACAGCATCGATGCCTTCGAGAAGATCAGAAAGCCGAACGGGTGCAGGTGCAGGCTGATACCGCCGGCCAGTGCCTGGTCGATATCTCCGCTTTGTATGGCCTGGCAAGCCTGGTGGAACGCGACCAATGACGATGAACAGGCGGTATCGACCGCCATGCTCGGACCGTGCAGGTCATAAAAGTACGACAGACGATTGGCCGCGATGCTGAACGTGTTACCCGTGGCTGTCGAGGCATCGACCAGTGACAGGTCATGGGCCAGGCGATAGGCATAGTCGGTGCTGGCAATGCCCAGGTACACGCCGCAATTGCTGCCGCGCACACTCGATGGCTTGACCCCGGCGTTCTCGAACACTTCCCAGCCCAGCTCCAGTAACAGACGCTGTTGGGGGTCCATGATCGCCGCTTCACGGGGGGAAATACTGAAGAAGCCTGCATCGAAGGTGGAAATATCACCCAACGTGCCAGCCGCCAGCGTGTAGGTCGTACCGGGGTTGGCCTTGTCGGGATGAAAAAACGCTTCATGGGACCAGCGGGACGGGTCGACCTGGGTGATGAAATCATGCCCTTCCAGCAGGTTCTGCCAGAAAGTTGCGGAAGTGGAGCCAGGAAAACGGAACGAAGCCCCAATAATTGCAACTTTCTTACGCATGACATCTCCACCTTTTTATATTCTCAGCGCAACCGCCATCACCTCGTGCGATAGCTGCGTCGAGCGCTTTCGTGCGCTCAACAAAACGTTGAGAGGCTTGCTGAATTCTGTTGGGTAGTAACTCTGTATTTATTGTTAGGAGCACTTTTTACCCGGCATCGGCCTAATCGTTTCAGGCCCGGCGCGGGGCGCAAAATCATACGCTGAGCGCCCCGTTAGGGAAACCCTTACAAAGCGTTACATTGCGACCCGTCGTCGTAATGTTGAACATTGTTTCCCGACGGCCGTCCGACGAAAAAAAATAAATTCAACAAACGGGCACCGCGGCCGACAACCCGTCAAAGCCTTGCGGATTGAACAAGTCATGCGTAACAACCAGCCCATTACACAACGTGAACGGACCTTCCCGGCTCAGCAACGGTTGATTTCCACCACCGATGCCAAGGGCGTGATTACTTACTGCAACGACGATTTCGTCGAAATCAGCGGGTTTTCCCGGGAAGAACTCATCCGTGCGCCGCATAACCTGGTGCGTCACCCCGACGTTCCGGCTGCGGTCTTCGCGCATATGTGGGCGACACTGAAGCAAGGCTTGCCATGGATGGGCATTGTCAAGAACCGCTGCAAGACCGGTGACCACTATTGGGTCAATGCCTATGTCACGCCGGTCTTCGATGGCAATCAGGTGATCGGTTACGAGTCGGTGCGGGTCAAGCCCACCGCCGAACAGATCCGCCGTGCCGAGGCGCTATACCAACGCATCAACCAGGGCAAGTCGGCCATTCCCTCCTCGGATAAATGGCTGCCGGTTCTCCAGGACTGGCTGCCGTTCATTCTGGTCAGCCAACTGAGCTTCATGATCGGCGCGACACTGAACTCCCAATGGGGCTTCGCTCTGGCTGCCGGCCTCTCGGTGCCGCTGGGCCTGATGGGGCTGAGCTGGCAACAGCGCGGCCTCAAGCGTTTGTTGCGCCTGGCCGAGCAGACCACCTCCGACCCGCTGATCGCGCAGATGTATACCGACAGTCGCGGCGCCCAGGCGCGCCTGGAGATGTCGATCCTCAGCCAGGAAGCACGCCTGAAAACCTGCCTGACCCGCCTGCAGGACACCGCTGAGCACCTGAACGATCAGGCCAAACAATCCGACGCCCTGGCCCACAAGAGCTCCAGCGGCCTGGAACGCCAACGCGTCGAAACCGAGCAGGTGGCGACCGCCGTCAACCAGATGGCCGCCACCACCCAGGAAGTCGCCAGCCATGTGCAGCGCACCGCCGATGCCACTCAGGAAGCCAATCGCCTGACCAGTCGTGGTCGTGACATCGCCGGTGAAACCCGCGAAGCCATCCAGCGCCTGTCGGTGGTGGTGGGTGAAACCGGTCAGACCGTGACTCAACTGGCCAAGGACAGCAACGAAATCGGTGGCGTGGTCGATGTGATCAAAGGCATCGCCGACCAGACCAACCTGCTGGCACTGAACGCGGCCATCGAAGCGGCCCGTGCCGGCGAGATGGGGCGCGGTTTTGCGGTAGTGGCCGACGAAGTCCGCCAACTGGCGCAACGCACCAGCGAATCCACCGGGCAGATTCATGCGCTGATCGCCAAGCTGCAACAAACCGCCGGCACCGCCGTGCAAACCATGGAAGCCGGGCATCGTCAGGCCGAAGAAGGTGTGGCACGGGTGCTGGAAGCGGATCAGGCGCTGGTGGGGATCAGCGAAGCGGTGGCCAACATCACCGACATGACCACCCAGATCGCGGCTGCGACCGAAGAGCAGAGCGCCGTGGCAGAGGAGATCAGCCGCAACATCAGCAATATTTCGGAACTGGCGGACCAGACCTCGGAACAGGCGCAGAATTCGGCGCTGTTGAGCGAGGAACTGACGAAGACGGCCAATACCCAATATTCGCTGGTGGAGCGGTTTAACCGCTAGGCCTTGATACCGCCATCGCTGGCAAGCCAGCTCCTACAGAGACCGCAATCCCTTGTAGGAGCTGGCTTGCCAGCGATGAGGCCCTCACTGCTGGCGAAAACTTTACTGAATAAACACCGCGACTTCCCCCGCCACTGACCAAAACACGATACTGCCTGGAAGGCCGCCTTCACTGGCAAGCCAGCTCCTACAGAAACGCTGCAACCTTCTGCGCCGCAGCCGCCAAATGCTGCACATGACTAAACCCGGAAACCTTCAACGGTTTCAAATCATGATCCCCCGCCACCAGCCAGAACACCTCAATACTCGGCGATAACGCATAACCCTCGACCGCCTCGCGATTACCCAGTGCATCCCTTTCACCCTGCACGATCAACGTGCGGGTTTTCAAAGAAGCCAAATGCTCCACCCGCGGCTTCTCCGGCTTGCCCACGGCATAAAACGGATAACCCAGGCACACCAGCGCATCCGCCCCCAATTCATCCGCCAGCAAACTGGCCATCCGCCCGCCCATGGACTTGCCACCAATGGCCAGCGGCCCAGTGACATGGCGTCGCACCACGGCATACACCTCACGCCAGCACTCCAGCAGTTTCGGAGCCGGGTTCGGCGGGCGTTTACTGCCGTCGATACGTCGCTGCACCATGTAGGGAAACTCGAAGCGCAATACGTTCACGCCTTGCGCGGCGAGGCGTGCAGCCATGTCGGTCATCCAGTCGCTGTCCATCGGTGCGCCGGCGCCATGGGCAAGAACCAGCGTTGCCGAAGCCTTGCCGGCAGCGGCATTCCACAGCCATCCATGATCCCGCACGCACTGCGCCCATTGATCCCCGTCAATACTGGCCTTGTGCTCTTTGTCCATGCTTGCCTCGCTTTTAGTCTGCCTATAACTCCAGGCGAAGGACGCGCCGCTTGCGCTCACTTCGGCTGAACCGTGGATGGGGAACCATGAACACTTCTATCAGTACCGCCTACAACTACAAGGTGGTCCGCCAATTCGCCATTATGACGGTGGTGTGGGGCATCGTCGGCATGGGGCTCGGGGTTTTTCTCGCGGCCCAGTTGGTCTGGCCCGAACTCAACTTCAATTTGCCATGGACCAGCTTTGGCCGCTTGCGCCCGCTGCACACCAACGCGGTGATCTTCGCCTTTGGCGGCTGCGCGTTGTTCGCCAGCTCGTTCTATTCGGTACAACGCACCTGCCAGACACAATTGTTCGCGCCGAAAATCGCCGCGTTCTGCTTCTGGGGCTGGCAACTGGTGATTCTGCTGGCGGCCATCAGCCTGCCGCTGGGTTACACCAGCTCCAAGGAATACGCCGAACTGGAATGGCCGATCGACATCCTGATCACCATCGTCTGGGTCGCCTACGCCATCGTGTTCTTCGGCACGATCATGCAGCGCAAGACCAAGCACATTTATGTGGGTAACTGGTTCTTCGGCGCGTTCATCGTCACCGTGGCGATCCTGCACATCGTCAACAACATGGAACTGCCCGTCAGCTTCACCAAGTCCTACTCGCTCTACTCCGGCGCCACCGACGCGATGGTGCAGTGGTGGTACGGGCACAACGCCGTGGGCTTTTTCCTCACCGCCGGTTTCCTCGGGATGATGTACTACTTCGTGCCGAAACAGGCCGAGCGTCCGGTGTATTCCTATCGCCTGTCGATTGTGCACTTCTGGGCCTTGATCACCCTGTACATCTGGGCAGGCCCCCATCACTTGCACTACACCGCACTGCCGGACTGGGCACAGTCGCTGGGCATGGTGATGTCGCTGGTTCTGCTGGCACCGAGCTGGGGCGGCATGATCAACGGCATGATGACCCTGTCGGGCGCGTGGCATAAGTTGCGCAGCGACCCGATCCTGCGTTTCCTCGTGGTGTCGCTGGCGTTCTACGGCATGTCGACCTTCGAAGGGCCGATGATGGCGATCAAGACGGTCAACGCCCTCTCCCACTACACCGACTGGACCATCGGCCACGTACACGCCGGCGCGCTCGGCTGGGTGGCGATGATTTCCATCGGCGCGCTGTACCACATGATCCCGAAAGTCTTCGGCCGCGAGCAGATGCACAGCATCGGCCTGATCAACGCGCACTTCTGGCTCGCCACCATCGGCACCGTTCTGTACATCGCCTCGATGTGGGTCAACGGCATCGCCCAGGGCCTGATGTGGCGTGCAGTGAACGAGGACGGCACGCTGACCTACTCCTTCGTCGAGACATTGGTGGCCAGCCACCCTGGCTTCGTCGTGCGGTTGGTGGGCGGCGCGATCTTCCTCAGCGGCATGTTCCTGATGGCCTACAACACCTGGCGCACCGTGCGGGCCTCGCAGCCTGCCGACGTCGCCGCTGCCGCGCAGATGGCCTGAGGAGTCCGCCATGAAACACGAAACTATCGAAAAAAACGTCGGCCTGTTACTGCTGCTGATGATCCTGGCCGTGAGCATTGGCGGCCTGACACAGATCGTCCCGCTGTTCTTTCAGGACGTCACCAATAAGCCGGTGGAAGGCATGAAGCCCTACACCGCATTGCAACTGGAAGGCCGCGACATCTATATCCGCGAAGGCTGCGTTGGTTGTCACTCGCAGATGATCCGGCCGTTTCGCGCCGAGACCGAGCGCTACGGCCACTACTCGGTAGCCGGCGAAAGCGTCTGGGATCACCCGTTCCTGTGGGGCTCGAAACGTACCGGCCCGGACCTGGCCCGCGTTGGCGCGCGTTACTCCGACGACTGGCACCGCGCCCACTTGTACAACCCGCGCAACGTCGTGCCCGAGTCGAAGATGCCAGCCTACCCGTGGCTGGTGTCAAACCCGGTCGACAGCAGTCACACCGAAACCAAGATCAAGGCCATGCGTACTTTGGGCGTGCCGTACACCGACGAAGACATCGCCGGCGCCACCGCGTCGCTCAAGGGCAAGAGCGAAATGGACGCACTGGTCGCCTATCTGCAAGTGCTCGGCACTGCCATCAAGAGCAAGAGGTGAGCCATGGTCGTTGAATTGAGCACTGGAATGATTCGCGGCCTCGGCACTGTCGTGGTGTTCGTGGCCTTCATCGGCCTGACCCTGTGGGTGTTCAACGGCAAGCGCGCCCCGGATTTCGCCGAAGCGCGCCTGCTGCCCTTCGCCGATGAGCCGCAAGCCGACATCAATGAAGAATCTGCAACAAGGAGTACTCGGTCATGACCACCTTCTGGAGTACGTGGATCTGCGTACTGACCATCGGCAGCCTGATCGGCCTGACCTGGCTGCTGCTCAGCACCCGCAAGGGCGAAACCAAGGGCAGTGTCGACCAGACCATGGGCCATAGCTTCGACGGCATCGAGGAGTACGACAACCCGTTGCCGCAATGGTGGTTCATGTTGTTCGTGGGCACGCTGGTGTTTGCCGTCGGTTATCTGATCCTTTATCCGGGCCTGGGCAACTGGAAAGGCATCCTGCCCGGCTATGAAAATGGCTGGACCGGCGTGCACGAGTGGGAAAAGGAAATGGACAAGGCTGACGCCAAGTTCGGGCCGATCTTCGCCAAATTTTCTGCGATGCCCCTGGAAGAAGTCGCGAAAGACCCGCAAGCGTTGAAAATGGGTGGACGCCTGTTCGCCTCCAACTGTTCGGTGTGCCACGGCTCGGATGCCAAAGGTGCGTTCGGCTTCCCCAACCTGACTGACAACGACTGGCGCTGGGGCGGTCATCCGGAAACCATCAAGGCCACCATTCTGGGCGGGCGGATGGCCGCCATGCCGGCCTGGGGTGAGATCCTCGGTGAAGGTGGCGTGAAGAACGTTGCAGCCTACGTTCGCCATGACCTGGCCGGCCTGCCGCTGCCCGCCGGCAGTACGGCCGACCTGCAAGCAGGCCAGCAAGCGTTCAACACTACGTGCGTGGCGTGTCATGGAGCCAAGGGCCAGGGTACGGAAGCGATGGGCGCGCCGAACCTGACGCACCCGGCCGGTTTCATCTACGGCACCAGCCTGACGCAGCTTGAGCAAACGATTCGCCATGGCCGCCAAGGCCATATGCCGGCGCAGAATGAAATGCTCGGCAACGACAAAGTGCAGTTGCTGGCTGCGTATGTGTACAGCTTGTCTCACGCTCCGCGTTCCGAGCATTTGCTGGCCGAGGACACAGGCGAGTAAATCCGGACCGCTCTACTGCCGCATTCATCCGGATGCGGCAGCCTCCCCTCCCTTTGCGACGCATTGTCGCACCCTCATTGCTTCTTCCTTTCGGTTCACCGGATTCGGGTCTAAGCTTGCTCCGATGCGGACCGGCAAGCACCGGTTCCAGGTCGACCTTAACCGATGTGTTCGCCGTTTCTGCCCGATGACAGGCTGCAAAGGCCGGGAATACCGGCTGTCGCGCCAATTGCCTTCGGTCACCCGGTCGTTGCGTTTGAACACACCCCGTTACATGTGACCTGAACCCCTCGCCTTTTTCCTCCGCGAAGACATTTTGCCCGTGGGCAATTTTGTCCTTACGCGGTGCATGGAAAGGCCGCAGAATCAGCATTTGAAAGCATTGACCCACGTCATGGCGCGTTGCAATGACCCCCTGCTTTCTCCATACTTGCGGCCGATTTTTAATCCTAATAAAACACCCAAACCGTGGAACCTTAGAATGAGCACAGCAATCAGTCCGACTGCTTATAACTATAAGGTAGTCCGCCAGTTCGCCATCATGACGGTGGTCTGGGGGATCCTTGGCATGGGGCTCGGTGTCTTCATCGCCTCGCAACTGGTCTGGCCGGAGTTGAATTTCGGTCTGCCGTGGACGAGCTTTGGACGCCTGCGCCCGTTGCACACCAACCTGGTGATTTTCGCCTTCGGTGGATGTGCACTGTTTGCCACTTCTTATTACGTCGTGCAGCGAACCTGCCAAACGCGACTGATTTCCGACAGCCTCGCGGCCTTCACCTTCTGGGGATGGCAAGCGGTGATCGTCGGTGCTGGTATCTCCTTGCCGCTGGGTTACACCACCAGCAAGGAATACGCCGAACTGGAATGGCCCCTGGCTATCCTGCTGGCCATTGTCTGGGTTACCTACGCTTTGGTGTTCTTCGGCACCATCGTCAAGCGCAAGACCAAGCACATCTATGTCGGTAACTGGTTCTACGGTGCCTTCATCCTCGTGACTGCGATGCTGCACATCGTCAACCACATGTCGCTGCCGGTCAGCCTGTTCAAGTCCTACTCGGCCTACGCCGGTGCGACTGACGCGATGATCCAGTGGTGGTACGGCCACAACGCCGTAGGTTTCTTCCTGACCACGGGCTTCCTGGGGATGATGTACTACTTCGTGCCGAAACAGGCCGAGCGTCCAATCTATTCCTATCGCCTGTCGATCGTGCACTTCTGGGCGCTGATCACCCTGTACATCTGGGCCGGTCCGCACCACCTGCACTACACCGCCTTGCCGGACTGGGCACAATCGCTGGGCATGGCGATGTCGATCATCCTGCTGGCTCCGAGCTGGGGCGGCATGATCAACGGCATGATGACCCTGTCGGGCGCCTGGCATAAGCTGCGCACCGACCCGATCCTGCGCTTCCTGGTGGTTTCCCTGGCGTTCTACGGCATGTCGACCTTCGAAGGTCCGATGATGGCGATCAAGACCGTGAACTCCCTGTCGCACTACACCGACTGGACCATCGGCCACGTACACGCCGGCGCCTTGGGCTGGGTGGCGATGATTTCCATCGGTGCGGTCTACCACATGATCCCGAAACTGTTCGGTCGCGCGCAAATGCACAGCACCGGCCTGATCAACACTCACTTCTGGCTCGCGACCATCGGTACCGTGCTCTACATCGCTTCGATGTGGGTCAACGGCATTACCCAGGGCCTGATGTGGCGTGCAATCAACGATGACGGCACCCTCACCTACTCGTTCGTAGAAGCGCTGCAAGCCAGCCACCCGGGCTTCATCGTCCGCGCCTTGGGCGGTGCATTCTTCGCCACCGGCATGCTGTTCATGGCCTACAACGTATTCCGTACCGTACGCGCCTCGAACCCGGCTGAAGCCAAAGCCGCCGAACAGATTGCCGTAGTTGGAGCTCACTGATGAAGCATGAAGCAGTCGAGAAGAATATTGGCCTGCTGGCCTTCTTCATGGTCATCGCCGTCAGCATCGGCGGCCTGACCCAGATCGTTCCGCTGTTTTTCCAGGATGTCACCAACAAGCCGGTCGAAGGCATGAAGCCTCGCACCGCCCTTGAACTGGAAGGCCGGGACGTTTACATCGCCAACGGTTGTGTCGGCTGCCACTCGCAGATGATCCGTCCGTTCCGTGCTGAAACCGAACGCTACGGTCACTACTCGGTCGCCGGTGAAAGCGTCTGGGACCACCCGTTCCTGTGGGGTTCCAAGCGTACCGGTCCGGACCTGGCCCGTGTCGGCGGTCGTTACTCCGATGACTGGCAGCGTGCGCACTTGTACAACCCGCGCAACGTAGTGCCTGAGTCGAAAATGCCGGCCTACCCGTTCCTCGTGGAAAACAAGCTCGACGGCAAAGACACCGCCAAGAAAATGGAAGTCTTGCGCACGCTCGGCGTTCCTTACACCGACGAAGACATCGCCGGTGCCAAGGATGCTGTGAAGGGCAAAACCGAAATGGACGCGCTGGTGGCCTATCTGCAAGGCCTGGGCACCATCATCAAAAGCAAACGGTGATCTAAATGGATATCGGGATGATTCGTGGCCTGGGCACCGTCGTTGTGATGGTCGCCTTCATCGGTCTGGCGTTGTGGGTATTCAGCCCCAAGCGCAAGTCGGAGTTCGAAGACGCGACCTTGCTGCCTTTCGCGGATGATCCCGAAGCCATCAAGCACGTCGAGCAAGCTTCTAGGAGTAACAAAGAATGACTAAATTCTGGAGTCTGTACGTCACAGTCCTCAGTCTCGGTACGATCTTTTCCCTGACCTGGCTGCTGCTGTCGACCCGCAAGGGCCAGCGCACCGAGCAGACGGATCAGACGGTTGGGCACTCCTTCGACGGGATCGAGGAGTACGACAACCCGCTGCCGAAATGGTGGTTCATGCTGTTCGTGGGCACCATCATCTTCGCTTTGGGCTACCTGGCGCTGTATCCGGGCTTGGGCAACTGGAAGGGCCTGCTTCCGGGTTACAACTACCTGGATAACGAAAAGCAGACTGCGTTCGCCAACGGCCAGACCGGCTGGACTGGCGTTCATGAGTGGGAAAAGGAAATGGCCAAATCGGACGCCAAGTTCGGTCCGATCTTCGCCAAATTCGCTGCCATGCCAATCGAAGAAGTGGCCAAGGATCCGCAAGCCTTGAAGATGGGTGGCCGTCTGTTCGCCTCCAACTGCTCGGTCTGCCACGGTTCCGACGCCAAGGGCGCCTATGGCTTCCCTAACCTGACCGACGCCGACTGGCGTTGGGGCGGCGAGCCGGAAACCATCAAGACCACCATCATGGGTGGCCGTCACGCGGTCATGCCGGCATGGGCTGAAGTGATCGGCGAGCAAGGCGTTGCCGACGTGGCCGCGTTTGTCCTGACCAACCTCGACGGCCGCAAGCTGCCGGAAGGCGCCAAGGCCGATCCGGTTGCCGGCCAGAAGCTGTTCGCCGCCAACTGCGTGGCATGTCACGGCCCGCAAGGCAAAGGCACTCCGGCCATGGGCGCACCTGACCTGACTCACCCGGGCGCGTTCATCTACGGTTCGAGCTTCGCTCAACTGCAGCAGACCATCCGTTACGGCCGTCAGGGCCAGATGCCTGCGCAAGAAGCCATGCAGGGTAACGACAAGGTTCACCTGTTGGCCGCTTACGTCTACAGCCTGTCTCACGGCGAGAAGGCTCCGGCGGAAGATGCCCAGTAAGGCAAACGCTTGAGGCAACACAAGACGGCCCTGCCAATGTGAATTGGCGGGGCCGTTTTTGTTTCACACGAGTCGCCCCCTGTAGGAGCTGCCGAAGGCTGCGATCTTTTGATTTTTTAAACAAGAATTGCCGCGAGATTTTCAGCTAACAAGAACGAAAGATCGCAGCCTTCGGCAGCTCCTACAGGGAAACCAGAGTTACGCAATGAAACAGGATTGAACCTGACACATCGAAAACTCGTCCATAATTCCCAAGTCAATTGATTCAAGTCATTACACCATCAGTTGATTTTGCCAAACGTGACCAAAGGTCGCACCCGCGAGCTAGAGCGACAGGCGTATCATTGCGCCATTGCGACACCCCTTTTTGACCGCGGTTGGCACGTACTGGCCGGGGCAATTTTTCCACTGCCGTGGGATGCAACTGATGAGCAACCAGATTCCGGTACACGACGTCACTCCACCCGCCAAGAACGCGAACAACAGCGTCGACCTCTACGCCTCACGGGAAAAAATCTACACCCGCGCCTTCACCGGCCTGTTCCGCAACCTGCGGATGACCGGCGGTGCCGTGCTGTTCCTGCTGTATTTCGGTACCGTCTGGTTGAACTGGGGTGGTCATCAAGCCGTCTGGTGGAACCTGCCGGAGCGCAAGTTCTTCATCTTCGGAGCGACCTTCTGGCCCCAGGACTTCATCCTGCTGTCCGGGATGCTGATCATCGCCGCCTTCGGCCTGTTCTTCATCACCGTATACGCCGGGCGCGTCTGGTGCGGCTATACCTGCCCGCAAAGCGTGTGGACCTGGATTTTCATGTGGTGCGAAAAAGTCACCGAAGGCGACCGCAACCAGCGCATCAAGCTCGACAAGGCGCCCATGAGCGCCAACAAGTTGCTGCGCAAGTTCAGCAAACACACGATGTGGCTGTTGATTGGCTTCGTGACCGGCATGACCTTCGTCGGCTATTTCTCGCCGATACGCGAACTGGTCATCGATTTCTTCACCGGCCAGGCCGATGGCTGGTCCTATTTCTGGGTCGGTTTTTTCACCCTCGCCACCTACGGCAACGCCGGCTGGCTGCGCGAGCAGGTGTGCATTTACATGTGTCCGTACGCACGCTTCCAGAGCGTGATGTTCGACAAGGACACCCTGATCGTTTCCTACGACCCGCGCCGTGGCGAAAGCCGTGGCCCGCGCAAGAAAGGTATCGACTACAAGGCTCAGGGACTGGGTGATTGCATCGACTGCACCATGTGCGTACAGGTCTGCCCGACCGGTATCGATATCCGCGACGGGCTGCAAATCGAGTGCATCGGTTGCGCCGCCTGCATCGATGCCTGCGACGCGATCATGGACAAGATGGAGTACCCGCGCGGCCTCATCAGCTACACCACCGAACACAACCTGTCCGGGCAGAAAACCCATAAGCTGCGTCCACGCCTGATCGGCTACGCCGTGGTGTTGCTGGCGATGATCAGTTTGCTGGTGACCGCCTTCTTCATGCGTTCGCTGGTAGGTTTCGACGTCAGCAAGGACCGCGTGCTGTACCGCGAGAACGCCGAAGGCCGGATCGAAAACGTCTACAGCCTGAAGATCATGAACAAGGACCAGCGTGACCACACCTACATCCTCGAAGCCTCTGGCCTGCCGGATCTCAAGATGCAGGGTCGACGCGAGATCAAGGTCGCGGCCGGCGATATCGTCAGCCAGCCTGCCGAACTGTCCGTCGCACCGGAAAAACTGCCGTCGAGCACCAACGAGGTGAAATTCATCCTCAAGGATGCCGATGACGACAGCGTCCATATTGAAGCCAAGAGCCGATTCATCGGCCCACAAAATCGTTAAGAGAACTGATCATGCCCGCAGCAAACGCCGCAAGTCCCTGGTACAAGCACCTCTGGCCGTGGATCATCATCGGGATCCTGGCCTGCTCGGTGACCCTGACCTTGTCCATGGTGACCATTGCAGTGAAGAACCCGGACAACCTGGTCAACGACAACTATTACGAAGCCGGCAAAGGCATCAACCGCTCCCTGGACCGCGAACTGCTGGCCCAGACGCTGCTCATGCGTGCCAGCGTCCACCTGGATGACGTGACCGGCGAAGTCGACCTGCGCCTGAGCGGCAACAGCCAGCCCAAGACCCTGGAGCTCAACCTGATCTCGCCGACGCAACCGGAAAAGGATCGCAAGATCACCCTGACCCGCAGCGAAACCGAACAGGGTCGCTACATCGGTCAGTTGAGCGACAAGATCGAAGGCCGTCGCTTTGTCGAATTGCTCGGCACTCAGGACGACCATATCTGGCGCATGTTCGAAGAAGAACTCGTCAGCCATGACAAGGACTTGCTGCTCGGTGACGAGCCGCTGCAAGGTGCCGAAGACCTGAAGAAGTAAAGCCGCGCTTCGCGCATCGCCGGCAAGCCGGCTCCTACAGAATCACGCGAACTCTGTAGGAGCCGGCTTGCCGGCGATGAGGCCCTCCTGAACGATGTAGACTCCACTTCATGACCTCCCCACTCCCCTGCTACCACTGCGCCCTGCCCGTCCCGGCCGGCAGCCGCTTCACCGCCGTCGTGTTCGGGCAGGCCCGCGAATTCTGCTGCCCGGGATGCCAGGCCGTGGCCGAAGCCATTGTCGCCGGCGGCCTGGAAAGCTATTACCAGCACCGCAGTGAAGCCTCGGCCAACCCCGAGGCCTTGCCGGTGCAACTGGTGGACGAACTGGCGCTGTACGACCGTGCCGACGTGCAACAGCCCTTTGTCCGCCATGAAGGCGAACTGGCTGAAACCACATTGCTGATGGAAGGCATCAGTTGCGCCGCCTGCGGCTGGCTGATCGAGAAGCACTTGCGCACCTTGCCGGCTGTCGCCGAAGCACGCTTGAACCTGTCCAACCATCGTCTGCATGTACGCTGGACCGACGCGCAACTGCCCCTGAGCCAGATCCTCAGCGAGCTGCGTCACATCGGTTACGCCGCCCACCCCTATCAAGCCGACCGCGCCAGTGAACAACTGGCCAGCGAAAACCGCCTGGCCCTGCGCCAACTCGGGGTGGCCGGGCTGTTGTGGTTCCAGGCGATGATGGCGACCATGGCCACCTGGCCGGAATTCAACATCGACCTCAGCCCCGAACTGCACACGATCCTGCGCTGGGTGGCGCTGTTCCTCACCACGCCGATCGTGTTCTACAGCTGCGCGCCGTTCTTCAAGGGCGCCATGCGGGACTTGCGCACCCGTCACCTGACCATGGACGTTTCGGTGTCGCTGGCCATCGGCAGCGCGTACATCGCCGGGATCTGGACCTCGATCACCGGTGTCGGTGAACTGTACTTCGACGCCGTGGGCATGTTTGCGCTGTTCCTGCTGGCCGGGCGTTATCTGGAACGACGCGCCCGCGAACGCACTGCCGCTGCTACGGCTCAGCTGGTGAATTTGCTGCCCGCCTCGTGCCTGAGGTTAAGCACCGACGGCCAGAGCGAGCGCATTCTGCTCAGCGAACTGCGCGTGGGTGATCAGGTGCTGGTGCATCCGGGCGCCATTCTCCCGGCCGACGGCAAAATCATCGACGGCCAATCCAGCGTCGACGAGTCACTGCTGACCGGCGAGTATCTCCCGCAACCTCGTACCCTGGGCGATACGGTCACCGCCGGCACCCTGAACGTCGAAGGCGCACTGACGGTCGAGGTCCAGGCGCTCGGCCAGGACACTCGGCTCTCGGCTATCGTCCGCTTGCTGGATCGCGCCCAGGCGGAAAAACCGCGACTGGCGGAAATCGCCGATCGCGCCGCGCAATGGTTCCTGTTGTTATCGCTGATTGCCGCCGCGGCCATTGGTCTGCTGTGGTGGGAGCTGGATGCTTCGCGGGCGTTCTGGATCGTGCTGGCCATGCTGGTGGCGACATGCCCCTGTGCGCTGTCGCTGGCCACGCCGACCGCCCTCACCGCAGCGACCGGAACCCTGCACAAACTCGGTTTGTTGCTGACTCGCGGCCATGTGCTCGAAGGCTTGAACCAGATCGACACGGTAATATTCGACAAGACCGGCACCCTCACCGAAGGACGCCTGGCATTGCGCGCCATCCGGCCGCTCGGCGCACTCGACAGCGATCAATGCCTGAGCCTCGCAGCCGCGCTGGAGAACCGCTCTGAACACCCGATTGCCCGAGCGTTTGGTCGCGCACCGCTGGCCGCCGAAGAAGTCCACAGCACGCCGGGGCTCGGCCTCGAAGGTCTGGTTGGCGGTCAACGCCTGCGCATTGGTCATCCGGGCTTCGTCTGCGCACTCAGCAGCGCTGAACAACCCTTGATGCCGGACGAAGCCGGCCAATGGCTGCTGCTCGGCGACAACCACGGACCGCTGGCCTGGTTCGTACTCGATGACCGCTTGCGCGCCGACGCCCCTGCCCTGCTGGCGGCCTGCAAAGCACGAGGCTGGCGCACACTGTTGCTGTCTGGCGACAGCTCGCCAATGGTCGCCAGTGTCGCGGCAGAGCTCGGCATCGACGAAGCCCGGGGCGGACTGCGCCCGGACGACAAGCTGCAAGTCCTGCAACAGCTGCACAAGGAAGGCCGCAAGGTGCTGATGCTCGGCGACGGGGTCAACGATGTACCGGTGTTGGCCGCCGCCGACATCAGCGTCGCCATGGGTTCGGCGACCGACCTTGCAAAAACCAGTGCCGACGCCGTGTTGCTGTCCAACCGCCTCGATGCATTGGTACAAGCCTTCAGCCTGGCGCGTCGCACCCGTCGGGTCATCATCGAGAACCTTCTTTGGGCCGCGTTGTACAATGGCCTCATGTTGCCGTTCGCGGCCCTCGGCTGGATCACGCCAGTGTGGGCGGCGATCGGCATGTCCATCAGTTCGTTGACCGTGGTATTGAACGCCCTGCGCCTGACTCGCCTGCCGAGTGTGCCGGTTATCCATGCCACGCCAGAAACCC